>NZ_JAOTIK010000005.1 GCF_030116705.1 Streptomyces sp. ML-6 | reverse complement strand
GGCATTCTCCGTGGGCGCCGTCATCGTCGACGCCGAGGGCGTGGAGGTGTCCCGTGGCTACTCCCGTGAGGGTGGCGACCCGCACGTGCACGCCGAAGAGGCGGCGCTTGCCAAGGCTGCCGGAGATCCGCGACTGATCGGGGCAACGGTGTACTCCAGCCTCGAGCCGTGCGCGCGACGCGCATCCCGTCCCCGCCCCTGCGCCCAGTTGCTCATCGACGCTGGGGTTCGTCGGGTGGTGACCGCGTGGCGGGAGCCCGACACGTTCGTGCCAGGTGCTGACGGCACGGAGATCCTCGAGGCGGCGGGCGTGACCGTCACCGAGCTGCCGGAGTTCAAGCGAGCAGCAATGGCACCGAACCAGCACCTGCTGTGAAGGGAGGAAAGACAGCAATGCGTAGTCCGCCGTGACAAGGCGGACGGCCGACCGGCACCACCCGGCCGACCGTCCTTTTGGCCGCAGTCCTGCGAAGACAGACGGCCCAGCACAGCCCACCAATGACGGAAGGACCTGTACGTGACAAGCGTATCGCCACTTCCCTTCGAGGGAAGTAATCCCCCCGGGGTGCGCCCATGACCGAGCGCAAGGACCCCGACTACATCTCGTTCACCGACGCCGCCAGCCTCATCGTTCGCCACGGCCTCGCGAGCAGCATGACCCCCCGCGGCCTCCGCTACATGGCCCACATCCGGGACAACGCGAAGCTACCTACAGAAGAGCGGTGGCCATTCGGTGACGAACCCGGCCAGGAGGCGTACCTGACTGCTGGCCGGACGCGGATGATGCGCACCGAGCGGCTGCTGGACTACCTCAGGAAGTACCCGCCGAGTGGTCGCGGTCCGGACAGAGGTCCACGCGCCGCTCCTGGCAGCACGTCGTCACCGGATTAGCCGGCCAGGAGTTCCACCGCCTGGTCCAGGAACGCGGAACGGCCGGGGAGCCAATGGCTCCGCCGGCCGCCTAAGCACAACAGCGGGTTGCCGCCCGCTGCACAGACACTCGCCCTCTTGAAAGCTGAGGTGTCCCCGTGAGGGTACCCGTAGCAGTCCATGTCACCGCAAGCCCACACAGCGTGATCGCCCGTACGGTGGGGGTGACAGCATGAGCCTGAACCCGGAAGCCCGTCGTGGCGACGTCCCCAACCACTCGGACGCAGAGGTCCTCGTCGAGCTGTATGGCCCGGATAACGATGGGTGGTACTCCTCTCGCATCCTCGACTGGATCTGCTTGTCCGACGACCTTCGCGACCCTGACACTCGGGGCTACCTGGTGCTGCGCGCTCTGGTCTACGAGAAGTACAAGAAGCCCGTCCGTAATCTCACGCTGTCGCTTCTGTGTGAGCTGATCCCAGGCCCGAACGGGAAGGCCAGCAGTCAAGGGCGTGTCCGGGGGATCCTCAAGGCGCTGTCTGACGTTGGTCTCGTCTCCACCCTGGAGGGAGGCCCCGTAAAGACCTCCTCCCGCGCCTCTGCGGCGGGTAAGCCGCTGCGTATCCGCATCAACGACATGCCGAAGGAGGGCTACTTGGGGTGGCGGAACGCTGAGGCCAAGCTCAAGTGGTTGCAGGCGGGCAAGCCCTTCATGGAGGCGGGTCAGAATTCTGACCCAGTGCCCGAGCCGGGCGAGGGTGAGACCGAAGCGGGTCAGAATTCTGACCCAAGGGGTTCGAATTCCGACCCGGACTCTGGGAGCGACCTGCGGAAACGTGAAGACCCACTGGTTCCTTCTATTGGTGCGAGCGATGCCCCTTCGGGGCGTAGCCCCGTGGACGGGCGTAGCCCTTCAACCTCAGGTAGTAGGACGCCCGAGGCTGAAGGCGGCTTCGCCGCGTCCGGCAAGACCAGCCCCTCCCCCACACCGAACGACGACACCTGCTGGCCGGCTCGAGGACAGAAGAGCGGCAGCAAGGCCAAGCACACCCGGGAGCAGCTGGCCCTGGTAGCTGCTGTGCGGGCGCACTTTCCTGCCGAGTTCGTCAAGGGTCTGCCGGATGTTCCGACGTTGTCTCAGGCGATCCTGGATGCCCTTGCGGGTGATGTTCCTGCCGCGGATCGCACGGTGGAGCAGCTTGGTGCCCGTATCCAGCAGCGGTGGGACCATCACGGGTGGGCGTCGAAGTTCTACGCCGGGGAGATCGACTCCCTTGTTGGTGCCGCGGTTGCGATGGTGCGGCCGTTGAAGGCCGGGGACCGGTACGGGTGTGCGAACCCGCGGTGTGATGCTGGCGCGGACGTGGACACGAAGGAGGAGTGCTCGACATGCCCGGAGCGGTTCGAAGCCCGCAAGGCGCAGCGCGCCCAGAAGCGCGGCCAGGAGCGCACCAGCGGGGCGAACTCGACCTTGGCGGGCCCTGTCTCGCCTGATGCAGCAATGCCGCCTCAGCGGGCCGTACAGCCTCGCGCCGTTCCGCTGCTGAAGGACTGCGGCAACGGCCTCTGCCCGGCGTCGATCCCTGCCGCAGGCGGCCCGCTCTGCCAGGACTGTGCCGCTGAAGCTGCGGAACGGAAGGACCTCGAGAACGCGGGCGCTCCCGCCCCGTTCTGACACCCTGTTCGGGTCGGCCCGTATAGGTCGACCCAAACAGGACCCGTAACCCCAGGGGAAACCATGACCACCGAACAGGCCACCGAGACCGCCTCCGAGGGCGGCATGGCCATGCATACCGACTGGTGGACGAGCGGATGGAATCATGTTCTGCCCCAGCACCAGGGCATGATGCTCTGCTTGATCTTCGGAACCGCTACCACGCGGGGCCTGGAAGGCGACCTTGACGGGGTCGTGCACGAGATCTTCGGTGACGAACTGCGCGGAGTCTTCCACAGCCTTGGCGAGAACCTCGACTCGCCCATCCTGTGGATCGACGAGGAAGAGGTGGAAGATGCGGAGAGCGAGGAAGAGAAGGACGAGCTGCGTGCCGCCGCGAAGGCACACGAGGCCACCCTCACCAGCGCTCTGCAGGCCGCCGGCATGACTGTGCCCGTCACCATCCGCGAGCTCGCCCACACGATGGTCGAACTTGGTATCGCCACCACGCGCGACGGCACCTGGAGCATGCCTGAGGTTCTACCGCGGCCCGACGATGTCCTGACCCTGCCGGACGACGTCCTTACACGTCTCCAAAGGATGCGTCAGTTCACTGACACCGAAGCAGCCGATCAGGCGATCGTCAGGCACCTCATCGAGGACCTGGACTACCCCGAAGAAGTGTTCACGTCTCTCGACCGGTTCGTAGCCATCACCGGCGAGGGCATTGACAAGGTCCGCGCCGCCCTGGACCAGCTGGTGGAGCTCGGCGATGCGCGGCTCTACCGGGGCGATCCGCAGGTCACAGTGGCGGCGAAGGACCTTCCTGCGCATGCCCGGTTTCATCTGGTACCTGACTGGGAGCGCTTCAACGAGCACCGCATGCACATCACGCGTGAGGGCTGACGTTCTACGCCAGGGCGGCCCGACCTGCGTCGGTCACCTCGACCAGGTCGGGCCGTTCACCGTTCGCGGGGTGCACCACCCTCACCAGATCGTTCTGCCACAGCTTGATGGACGCCCCGTACAAGTCGAACTGGTGGTCCCGCCACACCACCCGGTCCGGGTGCTCCTCGCCAACGCTCGCGTCGAAGTTCGGCGGGTACATCACATGAAAGAAGTCCGACATCGCGACCGGCTTGTCCGCCTCAGCGATCCGACGGAGCAGTTCGCGTTCGTCCTGGTTCAGCGTCATGGCAGTCAGCGTAGAGCGGCTGACCTAGAGGCGTCAGTCGGCCTCGGTCCAGGGCGGGTCCGGCGTGATGTTGGTAGCCCCGCAGTTCCAGCAGTCCCATTCCTCGGGTAACCGGTACTGCTCGGTCCAGAAGCCGGCCGGTTTCCCGTACACCACGCAGTCCGCATCACAACGCCAGCACTCGAACTCAAAGTTCACGCCGCACTTCTCCCCAGGACGGAGGGCCGCCACTCTTTGGAACAGCAGCCAGCTGCGCGAAGAGGGCGGCTATGCGTCGATGGTGGCTGGGCCAGGGGTGTCAGTCGGAGTCAGCGTCCGAGTCAGACGCCGCCCACCACGGATCCGGCCCCGCAACAGCCGGTGGCGGAGGCGTGCAGCCCGGGGAGCAGTAACGTGCCGGAACGTCCATGTCGATCCCGTACCGGAACTCCTTCTCGCACGCCACGCATGCCCCCGCCTCTTTCTGGATACGCCGGTACTCAGCCTCCGCGATCCGCCCAAGACGCAGCTGCTCACGGTCGATGGCCTGCCGCATCGCCAACGCGTCCTTGGGATCCCAGAACACTTCGTCGATCATGTCGTCCGGCTCGAAGCACGCATCGAGGAGAACGGACACCACCCGCGGGTAAGCCCCCTGGGCCACCGCTGCCCGAACGAGTACAGCAGCGCCCTCGGATCCCTCACGGCTTTCCGGGTCACGGCCGGCGTCTTCGGACTGGGCGTAACCCCAGTCGCGGGCCGTTTCGACCAGGACGCCGGGGTCGCATTCGGCCAGGTGGTCACGGCACCACGGGATCAGTTCGTTCTCCGGGTGGTACGAGCACCGCGCCTGTCGACAGAGCTCGTACACCGAGTCCTGCGTGATGATCAACTTGAAGCGGCGCTGACCACCGCTGCTGACCACTGCGGATTCCAGCGGAGACAGCGCCTCCAGGTGCAGCGGGGTGCCGCGTCCTTCCCGGGACAACTCGCCGGCGAGTTCCAGAACCGTTCCGAAGGGAATCGCTGCACCGAGGAGCTTGGACTGGAAGACGTCCGGGCCTTGGCATTTGTACTCCGGGCCCCATCCCCAGTCGACTGCCGCGGGGGGAAATGTGGCGCACTCGCTAAGGAGCTCCTGCAGGGTGAACGACTGACCGATCCGGTCGCCCGCCGGTTTGGACGTCAACCGGGCCGCCTTGGTGTAGCGCAGACCGGTGGCCTTCTGCGTCTCGCGCACGGCGGCCTTGCGCTTCTTGTCCCTGGTCACGACAGTCCTCCTACGGCATGCCCACGCCCATGCTGTAGCAAGGTCGTCAAGATGAAATGCCGCGTGAGTCCGAGACCCTTGTCCGCGCGCCGGGGCGTGGGTGCTTGTCCGGCCGGAACCCTGGCAGACGCGTGCTGCCGCCCGCCGACAGTAGCGCACCCTGAGCTGCTCCATGACCATGACGCTCGAGCCGGCTCCGCCTCGCGTGGCGCTCGGCAGCGTTGTACACCCCCCTGGGACGCCGCACAGCCACCCGGGCGCACCAGGGGCCGGCAGCATCCGGGCGCGGCCCCCTACGCCGCCGATCCTCTCCGGTGCTGGGCCTCATCCGGGTCACCGGCCGGCACGGTCGGCGAGTCGTCCTCACCCCGGGTCCGGCCCTCGACCAGGCCGTCGTACGCCCAGTCCTCGCAGCATCTCTCGCACCACCACTCCCCAGGAGCGACGTGCACCAGGTCGTCGAACACCGACAGGCTGTGGCACTTCCCGCAGGATCCGCCCATGCCCTCGACGGTCCGTCCCGGTTCCGCCCCCCGAGGAGGGGTCAGACGGGGCGCACAGGCGCTCAGGCCCAGCTCGGGACCTTCCCCTGCACCATGCGGCACGCGGGCCACGCAGGCCGCCCCGCAGGGCCTACCAGATGTGCGCTGGCGGTACGGTGTCCCCCGGCTGGGTCCTGACTCACCACCGATGATCGGCTTTTCACCCCAGCCCCTGTGCCCCCGGATCAGCGCTCTGGCCCGGGGGCACAGCCGCGCTACGACGCCAGCGTGACGCGTGCGGCCTGGTCGCAGAAGACCCCGGTGATTTCGGCGGATACCGCAGCGGCGTACTCGTCGACGACTGGCAGCCAGGAACGTACGACCAGTTGGACTGAACTCCTCGTGTTCTCACCCGGGCTGTCGGTGCGGTCCGCTACCGTGGGGGTGCGGCTGGTAGGCCGTGGGCCCGGCTTGAGGCCCGGTTCGTCTGGCCCAGACCGGACGAGCGCGCCAAAGGTGCTCCGCGCCGAGCCACCCTCCACGTCGTATCACCCTTGCTGGCCTCGCTCCGTGCGGCCGGTGGGTCTGGGATCACCGCGAGCCGCAGAAACGAGCTTGAGATGCCGAAGGACCACGCCCGTAAGAAGGCCCTCACCGCCATCAAGGACGAGCTGGGCGTCAAGCACGCCGACGCCATCGCGCTCCTGGACCACCCCGACGCCGACGAGCGGGAAACCCTGGAGCGGTACCTGGCGGAGTACATCGACATCAACACCTACGGCGAGGCCCTCGCCTACCTCCGCCAGCAGCAGGCCGACCCTCGCAACCAGCTCCTGTGCGAGCAGTGCGGCTGGACGAACTCCATGGTCTGCCCCGAGTGCGAGAAGGGCTGCGGGTGCGAGTACGGCTGCACCGGCTGGCGTCACCACGAGTACGCCCACGACGAGGACGACAGCGACTCCATCCCGTACGGCTGCGATGAGTGCGGCGCCGGCGGCAGCGGCGACCCGTACGGCGAGTGCTGCTGCTACGAGGACGAGGAGGAGCAGGCCGCATGACCGAGCGCGACGTTCAGGCCGTCATCGAGGCCAGCGACTACGTCCGCCACGGCGGCGTGACACGGCACGGAGGGTCGTACAGCACCTGCATCTGCCCCAAGGCCGCCTGCGGGGCCGTCGCCTCCGGAGACGAACGCGACGGCTGCCCCGAGCACAGCCTCAACCCGGCGCAGTACTGGCACTGGTCCGCCGAGTGCCCGCAGGTCCTGGCCGCCGCCCGCACGGCGGTCGACCGGGGCCTGGCCGTCATCCCGCTCCCGAGCGGCGGCCGCGTCCCCGAACCCGGGTGGCAGCGCCAAGCCACCCTGCTGCCCGAGCGGCTGCCCGAACTGCTCGCCGGACGGGGCGTCGGCATCGGCTGCCGGGCCTCCAACGTGGTCGTCCTGGACCTCGATGTCCACGGCGACGACGATGGCCCCGGCGTTCTCGCCGCCCTGGCCGACCGGCTCGGGGAGGCGGTGCCCGAGACGTTCACCGTGGCCACGCCGTCTGGGGGGCGGCACCTGTACTTCCGGGCGCCGATGGGCTGCACGATCGGCAGCGTGTCAGGCGGGCGCACGGCGCTCGGGCCCGGGATCGACGTCCGCGGCCCCGGCCGCCGAAGCGGCGGGTACCTAGTCGGCCCCGGCTCCGTTGTCGGTGGCCTGCCGTACACCATCGCCCACAACGTCCCCGTGGCGCCGCTGCCCGACTGGATCAGCCAACGACTCCGGGCCCAGCAGTAGGAGGACTTGTGCCCAGTGACCTGTTCGAGCGGATGGCTGCATGCGCCGAATGCCGGGAGCTCGCCGTCGACTACGGCATGTCCCTGACCGACTCCCGCCGCCCCGGCGCAGACCCGCGCCACTGGGAGCTGCGTCTCACCACGACCCGCATCGACCTTGACGATCACCTCATCGCCGCGCACCCCGCCTGGCTGCCCGACCGGCAGCCAGGCTGCGGCATCTGCGAGTCGTGGCGCGCGCACTACGCCATCGGCCCGATCGTGGAGCTCGAGGCGTGGCACCGGGCGGAGCATCTGTGCGAGCCGCTGCGGGAGATCTGCGTCCCCGGCCTCAACAAACTGGGCTTCCTCATGTGAGGCCCGCCGCGCGAGCGAGAGCCCTACGGTTGGGCCCTGGCCGCTACCGGGTCGCTGTCACCCACCGAATCCAGCTCATCAGGCCCTGCGCTGCGGCTTGCTGCCGCGTCGGCCACTTCTCCCGTGTCCCGGTCGGGCCGAGTGCGGCGAGGTGCCACTTCCACCCGTCCCGGCCGCTACGCGACGAGCCCCCGTACGACGGCGTCACCACCACCAAGAGCGTGCCGTCTTCCGCAACCACGTTCCAGGCATGGCTGGTCGACCAGTCGCCGGCCTTCACCAGCTGCGCCGCATCAGCAATAGACCGCGCTTCTGTCGCGCTGAGCCGCTTCGGTCGTCCGGTAGTCATGCCCTGGATCATCCCAGGTCGACGACAGCCCAGATTCGGCGCCCGTCCGGCCCGGTGTCCGTACCGCACCCCGTCACCCCGGACACCGCAGTGATCTGGTGCAAGACGTCATCACCGCCGGAGGCGTGACCAGGCGTGAGGCCCGCCTGGTGGGAGAGGGCAAGGATGCACGCCTGACCGTCCTGGTCCGACAGGTGTACGGACACCCTCGCCCCGCCGTCGACGACCGCCGCCTCGACGAGCAACGTTGCCACCGTCTCCACCGCGGTGACCGTGCCCGGGGCCAGCCGGTACCGCCACTTCCCCAGCTGTCCCAGCACCGCGGTCCGGGCCTTCCCTGCCGCCCACGGCGCGGACTCCAGCTTCCAGTTCACACCGCGCCGGTTCCGCATGCCCACACCCCGCCGCGCTGTCCGCACCAAGGAGGCCGGCCCGTTCGCGGGGGCGTCCGCCGTTTCCGGGCGGGGCGGCGAGACAGGTTTCTTCGGAGGGGGTGGGGTCTTCGGCGGGTATGACGGCGGCGTCGGGCTGGTTTCCACGGGCAGTGACACGGGGCCTCCAAGGGTCGGGGCGCGGGCCGTCCGTTTCAGCGTAGGCGCGGCATGGGCGGCAGGGGCCGGTTCCGGCAGATGAGACCTGATGGTGCACGAGATGGGCCTCACCGCACCCATTTTCCTATGGCGTACGCAATGTGAATTGGGGTAGAGTGAACCCCGCCCAGCAACAGACCAGGGGCAGCAATCAGCCCGCCCAGCGCCACCCTGAAACCAGACCAGCACCCACCCACCGGAGCCTTAATGACCGACCACTGGACCACCATCCACGAACTCGTCGCCTGGCTCGACCAGCAGAACGGCCGCACCAACCAGGAGATCACCCTCCGCCTCCTCAAGCTCACCGAGGAGGCCGGCGAGGTCGCGCAGGCATGGATCGGCCACACCGGGCAGAACCCCCGCAAGGGCATCACCCACACCCGCGATGACGTCGCCGACGAACTCTGCGACGTGATCGTCACCGCAGCCGTCGCCCTGACCTCCCTCACGGACGACCCGGCCGGGCACCTGGACGCCAAGATCCGCCAGATCGCTGGCCGGCCCCGAACCCCGTGACCAGCAGTACGCCCGCCCGGGTCGTAGCCGGGCGGGCGCACCCCCAACCTACCCACCACTAGGAGGACCCCGTGACTGACCACAAGCCCGAGACCTGGTTCCACGAAGCCGGTAGCGACCACTGCCCGCACGGCGCCGAGCCCGACCGGCACAGCGACGCCTGGAACACCTGGGCCGAGCACCACACCGGCACCCCACAGGACATCTTCATCTGCCTCGACGCCCCCATCGGCCCGTGCTGCTCCGCCTGCTCCGAGGAGTTCGACGAGCCCATTTCGTGGGAGCACTGCACCCAGCGCACTACCGCCGCCCCCGCCGTGACCGAGGAGCCGGGCCGATGAGCACGCCCGCCGCCGAACTCCAGGCCGCTGCCGTCGAGATGATCCGCCGCATCTGCCCCGCGCACCTCGATCGCGACGAGTACAGCCGCCTGCTCGCCGGACACTTCGTCGCCCACCGGGCCGCAGTGCTCCGCGAGGCCGCCGATGCCGTACTCGACGTGATCGGCACTGAGGCCCGGCTGCCGCAGACGATCAGCGGCGTGTACCGCGCATCAGACCGCCTCCGCCGCATGGCCGACGAGGCGCAGCAGGCCGCCCCCGCCGTGACCGAGGAGCCGGGCCGATGACTATGCCCCACGAACTCGCCGACCGCGAGCAGCAGATGCGCGCCAACCTGGAGACCGGATTCACCGACCAGGAGTGGGCAGTCGGCATGGTCCTCTGCCCGGCCCGAGAGAAGTGCACCAGCCCCGCGGGGATGCGAGCTCTGTTCAAGCCGCTGACGAACGGGCGGCTGCCGATGCACCGCGACTGGCTCGGCAAGGTCTGTGCCGGGGCGAACAAGAAGCCGACCACCCCGCCGCTGCAGCTGCGTTCCGCCGTGACCGAGGAGCCGAGCCGATGAGCGCCCACCCGCTGGGTGTCGAGATCGCCTGCGACGGGCCCTCCGGCCGCGACGGCTGCCCGTGCAACGCCGCCGTGCGCGCCCAGTTCACGTCCCGGACCGCCCGGCAGGTACGCGCCGACGGACGCCGAGACGGCTGGAAGACCCGACCCGGCGGCCGCGACCTCTGCCCCGACTGCGCCACCAAGGAGCCGACCTGATGACTGACCCGACCATCACTGACCTGCGCCGCGAACTGGAGAAGGCGTACCAAGCCCTTGACGCGGCGGAGCAACACCTTGCCCGGCACGCCGAGATGAACGCCGCCCTCCACTGCTCGGACCGCGTCATGTACTCCCCACTGCACGCCAAGGTCGCCACCACCATGGCAGGCATCGAGCATGCCCTCGACCGCACACAGCCCACCACCACGGCGGCTGAGCCGGAACATACTGATGCCAACTGCCCGTGGGTCGGGATCCTCGCCGACCTCGACCGCTGCCAGCACGGCCGCCACCACGGCGACGCATGCGGACCCGCCGACGACTGCACCGGCACATCTGCTGGCAACCCACACCTGCGCCCCGGCACGGTCATCGGCTACGCCATGCGCCGCGACCCCATCGTCCTGCCTGACCGCAACCACAAGCACGACCCCGCCGCGTGGCGAACCACCGAGGAGCCGACCCGATGAGCCTCACTCTTGCCGTCCTGGCCGCGCTCATTGCCGGGTACGGGCTTGGCCGCTGGCAGCCCTACGGCCGCCTCGCCGAATGGACCAACTGGCAACTCCGCTTCCACCTCGGCCGATGGACCAGCCGCCCCCGACAAGCCACCCTCTTCGCCCTGCTGATGCTCACCGACCCCGTCGGCACCCTCCACGCGTGGCGACACCGCTACGACCCGCCCCTGCCGAAGTCTCCGCCCCTCCATATCCGCACCGACCACACCAGCGAGGAGACGACCCGATGAGCGACCGAAGCGACCGTGACCACCTGCTGCACCTGTAACAACTGCGGCCAGCCGTGGCCATGCGAGATCACCCGAGCCCTCGACGGGCCGCACACCGGGGTCCGGCCTGACGGTAAGCCGTGAATATCTGACGGTCCGTAAATCTCAACCCAAAGCCTTGGGGAGAATGGCAGGGAGAGCGCGAACAGTGCCAGGCTGCGAAGTTTCCGACCACACACATCGGAATACCGGCACCGCTCTCACGCTCACCCCAGTACCTGTGCCACGGGATGTGCGGCTCCCGTACTGCGGCAAATCAAACCGGCCGACCAGCAGGAAACCTGCTGGTCGTGACCGCGTCCCGCACATCATGACGCACACTCACCCCGGAAATCTTCGGGCACTTTTTATTACGAAACCCGGCATGACTATTTAGACTCCGACGGGTTCAACACGGCAACACCACGGGGGGATTGTCTACACAATGCACAAAAAGTCGCTACGTCAGTTCCTGAGAGACCGGCGCGCCCGCATCACCCCGGAATCCGTCGGCCTCACCCGTCCCACCGGGCAGGGCCGCCGCGCCGCCGGCCTGTCCCAACAACAGGTCGACCAGCTCCTCGGACGCGGCATCCACACCTGCAACCGCCTCGAGACCGGCCGCTACCCCAACCCCCCGGCCGACCTCCTGCGCGACCTCGCAACCCTCTACCGCCTCGACGAACACGAATGGGTCATGCTCCACCGGTACGCCCTCGAGCAGGACCCGCCCGCACCGCTCCGCCCCGAGTCCGGGTACCAGGTCACCGGGGCGTGGCAGGAAGCCGTCGACGGAGTCGGGCACATGGCGTACGTGTCCGACGCGGCGTGGCACATCCTCGCCCACAACCAGTCCCTGACCGGCATGTTCCCCTCCCGCCGGGTGCCGGAGAACCTCCTGCGGTGGATGTGCCTGTCCGGCGAGGCCCGTACCGTCCTCGCGGACTGGGCGAACGCGTGGGCGCCCCGCGTCCTGCCCCAGCTGCGGGCCGCGCTCGCCGCCCGCCGAGACCCCTGCCTCCAGCAGCTCGAGCAGGACATCCTCAACGACCCGGTCGCCGGCCCCCTGTACGAGGCCCCCGGGATCGGTGTCGTGAACCACCCCGACGGCGACGAACGCCCCATGAACCACCCCGTGCACGGGCCCGGGTGGGTGACCATGTGCTCCGCGTCCCCGGACTCCAGCCCCGGCGCCCGCCTCATGATCCTCGTGTTCCGGCAAGGCCCCCGCCGCACCGTGCCGCGCCAGGTCCTCCGCTGCGACCACACCCGCATCACGGACCCCACCAACCCCACGTAAACCAGCCAGGGGCAGCGTTTCAGCCACCCGGGGCTAGGTTGGGCGAACCCTTGCCCCCTGGCCCCGCGGAGGACCCGTGCCCGCCCACGTCACCGCCCCCCACGTCGTACTCCCCGCCCACAAAGTCACCACCGACGAAATCCTCGACGACATCCGCACCCACCACCCCGACCACCCCCGCCTTCCCGTCATCCTCCGAGCCATACAGAACTGCGGCGTCGACAGCAGACACTTCACCAGAACCCTGAACTCCCCCACCGTCGCCGGGAACGCCGACGTTCACGAACGCACCACCGCCGCGTTCGAGGACTGCCTGGCCATGGCCACCGACGCCGCCACCCGCGCCATCACCGCAGCCGGCCTCCACCCCGACCAGATCGACACGATCGTCACCTCCCACGCCACCGGCTGGGCCGTCCCCAACCTCGACGTGCGCCTCATCCACGCCCTCGGCCTCCGCCCGACCATCCGCCGCATCCCCATGACGACCCTCGCCTGCGCCGGCGGCGCCCAGTCCCTCATCCGGGCCACCGACCAGATCACCGCACGCCCCGACGACGTCGCCCTCGTCGTCGTCACAGAGGCTCTGTCGACGACGTACAACCACGCCGACACATCGGTCCCGTCGATGATCTACAAGGCGCTGTTCGGTGACTCCGCCGCCGCGGCCCTCGTCACCGGCCACCAGCTCGAGCCCGGCCTCCGAATCGACGACACCTTCGAGCACTGGCTTCCCGGAAGCCTCGACCGCTACCAAGGCCGCATCGACAAGACGGGCGTGCACTTCGACTCCGACCGCCGCGCCCCCACCACCGCCGCCCAGGCCATACCCGCCGTCCTCAACTGGCTGGGCGCCGACACCCTCCTCGACTTCGCGGTCATCCACCCCGGCAGCCCCGGCATCATCCACGACGTAGCCACCGCCGTCGGCCTCGACGACATCGACGCCCACCACTCCTACGCGTCCCTCGCCGAGAACGGGAACCTCGGCGGCGCATCGGTGCTCGATGTCCTCGCCCGCACACACACCACCCCGCCGGCACCCGGAACAGAAGGACTCCTCGTCGCCTTCGGCCCTGGCTTCACCACCGCGGCCATCCGCGGCACCTGGCACGCCTGAACCCCAGCCGTTGTCAGACCCTCGTGCGACGCTGTACCAGCCCGGCGGTGACCTCACCTCGAAGCCGATGCCACCGCCGGGCGACGACCAGCACACATGACCGCCTGTCAGGCTCCCATTACCAGCTGGGATCATGGAGGCTCATCAGCCCCGACCAAGCTGGAGACCTCTGTGTCCGTACGCCGCCTCCTCCCGATCGCCGCTGCCGTGCTTGCGGCCTCGCTCACCGCGTGCAATCCCAGCGCCGCGAACGAGTCCGACTCGAAGCCTTCAACCGACGCGTCCGCCAGTGCCTCCGCCGAGGCCAGCCCTTCTGCGGCCGCAGACGCTCCGGCCGATGGAAGCGGCCTGTCCCTCACCGCATCCATCGCGAAGATCCCAGCCGCTGATGAGGTACGCGACGGGTACAAGCGCGACAGCTTCAAGCACTGGATCGACGAAGACAGCGACTCGTGCTCGACCCGCAACGAGGTCCTGCTCGCCGAAGCGGTCAAGGCCCCGGAGCAGGGTGCCCGGTGCGCGCTGACTGGAGGTGAGTGGCTGTCGTACTACGACGAGGCCACGGTCACCGCGGCGGGCAAGCTCGACATCGACCACATGGTCCCGCTGGCGGAGGCCTGGGACAGCGGCGCCTCGGCGTGGGACGCGGACCGGCGCATGCGCTACGCCAACGACCTGGACGCCGACCGTAGCCTCGTCGCAGTGACCGCGAAGACGAACCGGTCCAAGGCCGACAAGGACCCGAGCGAATGGATGCCGCCGGCGAAGTCCGCGCAGTGCACCTACCTCGCCGACTGGACCGCCACGAAACTCCGCTGGAAGCTCACCGCGGACGACAAGGAACGCGCCGCCCTGGAGAAGCTCGCGGTGGACTGCACGGACACGGTCGTGAAGTACGAAGTCGCACCGTAACGTGAACCCGCCGGGGCCCCGTACCACCTGGGGCCGGGGCCCGGTCATCGGCGCCATACATTGACCTGCTCTGTTTTCAACAGAGGAGCCCCCTCGGGTCCCTTGATATGCGCTGGCACCCAAACCTTCCGGTGCTCCTGAACAGACGGTCGCCAGGCGTTCCGCCAGTGCCCGGAGACCACCCACCGGTGCCGGAAGCGCTGGCCGCCGGTTCCCGCATCCGGGTCACGGTCCTGCGGGGTGTACTGGCGGCGCAGGTCCACGATGCTCACCTCGGGGGCACGAAGTCCGTCCCGGGCGTAGGCCCTGGCGGTGGGCTTGTCCGCGCGCTCCCGCGTCCGGTCGATGAGCAGTGGCTGCTGCATCATCAGCCACGCAGCCGCCAGTGCCGCCACCACCGGCTGCGGAAGCTGCGGGTCGATTTCCGCGAGCGACAGCGGTTCCGTGGTGATCGGGATGGTCGCCCCGTAGATCGGGATCAGCGGCGGAATCTGTTCCGTGACGACCGTGTAGCGGCCGATCCTCTCCACTTCGGAGGCAAGCCGGCTGCGGGACATCAGCAGCCAGAGCAGCATCTCGCCCTCGTAAGGGCCCCACGCACACGCCTCGACCGGGATCTGCACCCCCTGGGCGTCCATGTGCCCGATGCCGTCTTCCCAGAACAGCAGGCCGCAGGGGGAAGGCCGGTCCGCGGTCGCCCACCGGGCGGCGGCCAGCTGCCCGCCCGAGTGCATGGCCAGAGCTGCCATGTCCTGCCCGACCCAGAACAGATCGCCCACCTCCATGCTGGAAGCCAGCGCGTCCAGGCCCTTGGTGACGTCCTGACCGGTTTTCGCGCGCAGCGGGTAACTGGAGTCGTTGAGGTGTCGTAGCGTCTGTCGTCGCAGCCGCGGGAGCTGCGATGGCCGGACCGTCACGCCGTGGTCCTCTCGGTGCGGTTGCCCTTCCCCGGGCGCTTGGCCAGGGCTTCCCGGACCTCACCGGCACGGTAGTAGGACTGGATGCGACCCGACTCCGCGTTCGGCCCGTGGTAGAACGCCTTCACGCCGAGGCGGGACATGGTGCGAGACGCGGCCTTGGCCGGCTCCTTCGCCGTCGACTGCAGCTCGTCCCGTCCGATGTCCTCCAGAGTGAGCGGGTCGTAGTGGTCGACGATCTCCCCCAGGTCGATGTCCTCGACGCAGGCGGCGATGTCCAGGCTGCCGCGCTCGTCGGTGGGGTAGTCGTCGAACTCGCCGTCCTCGGGCTCCCAGGGGCCGATGAACTCGTCCCCGCACAGCGACACGTCGGCCGGGAGCGCGTCCTCGATCGCGGCACGGTAGGCCCGCTTGATGTCATCCAGGGCCCCGGATGCTTCCAGCAGGTCCCGCCACTCGGGGTCGCCGCCGTTGATGAAGTCGAGGACGTCGGCGTCGGGGCTGGTGCTGTAGGTGCTGACGCGGTTGGTCCAGGTGCCGTAGCTGGTGGTCGTGGTCATGAGGGTGTTCTCCTTCGGGATGAGTGGTCTGTCAGAGGGCGGCGACGGCGGCGCGGACGCCGGCGGAGATCCGGGCGACGAGGTTGACCTGGTTGCGCTCGCCGTTCAGGTAGCGGATCTCGTAGGCGTCAGCACCGTGGTGCTGGACGTACAGGTGGCCGTCGGTGACGTCGAAGTAGACCTTGCTGACGGCGTTGATAAGGCCGTAGGCCCGGCCGTTGGCGATGCCGCGGCCGCCGAGAGAGGCGGAGGAGATGTTGCCGGTGTTGTACCGGGTGACCTCGATGCCGGCGTACTGGTGCCAGTCGTTGAGGTAGATCCGGTGGTAGCCGCCGCGGATCCACTCGTTGCCGCCGATGGCCTTGATGTTGTCGGCGGTGAGGACGACCTTCTTGGCCTTGCGGGCGGTGCGGCGGGCGCCGATCTCGATGCGGCGGGCGAGGGAGGCGGCGTCGATGACCCACCGGCCGGCGGTCTTGGTCGCGGCGATGATGCCGCGGCGGGCCCAGTCGCGGATGGTGGCGACGGTGACCTTGGCGGTCTCGGCGGCGGCGGTGGTGTTCATCGGGTTCCCCTCTCCCTTGCGATAACTCCATAATGCCGTACGTACAGCATTATGCCAAGGGGGGTCACCCGAAAGAATGACGACCGATCAGAAACCCCAGGCCAACGCAACGACCACCCACGAACTCGCCCCACACGGACCACCGCCCGGCGGCCCGAACGGCCCTACCCGTTGCTCAGCCCCGTCTCAAGCCTGCAGATCTGGCACGCCTCGATGTCAGGCTCCGCCAACGCAATCAACGCTTCCTCATGGTCAAGGAATCCACCCCCGACCGGATACAGGGCACAGTCCCCGCGGTGCACCAGAGCTGCCGACGAGGACCGCTGCGGCTGGATCTTCCACCGCAGCGCGGCATGCGCCTGCTCCCGGCGCCGCCGTTCCTGCTCCTCCTTGATCTCCAGTTCCCGGATCCGGCCCCGGACCTGACGCAACTGCCACTCCAGCCAGTCGGCCAGGGCCCTGTTCTTGTCCAGGTCGGATATGCCGCCGGACATGGCTACGCCTCGGCCGACTCGTGGGCGTGCTTGAGCGCCATGCGGGCCTCGACACGGTCGCTGGCGTCAACGGAGTCCCAGAAGGGGTGCGCGGACACGGCGATGCTGAGCTCCAGCAGCCGGGCGCGGAAGCGGGCGACCTCCTCGGCCTGTGCCTCGGTGTAGCCGGGACTGTCCGCCTTGCCGGATCGGTAGCTGCTATGGAGTTGCTTGTCGCTCTCCCAGCCGGGCATCGGCTCGGCCGACCAGGGGAGGTTCTTGGCGTACTGCTCGTAGGCGGCGCGGGTCTCGAGGAGATCGGCCTGGGCTGCGCGTAGATCGTCGGGAAAGTCGTACTTGGGCACCCGCAGATGCTACGTCCGTTCGAATGCCAGGCACGAATGGCGCGCCACGCACCCCCACCACAGTCGTCGGCGCAGCCCGCCTGCCACACTGGCCATGGCCCGTCGTGTCACCCCCGTCGCGACGGGCCCCCGAACGCACGGAAGCGGCCCACCATCCCTCAGGATGATGGGCCGCTCCGGCGCTACCCGTGCGTGCGGTTCAGGGCTGCTCCGTGTACGGGCGGAGTACGGAATCCACCCTCTGCACCAGCTGCGCCGCACGCCGCGGATCGCGTGCCCCTCGTACCGCACTTGCCAGCCGGGGTACCAGCAGCTCCGTGCCCAGCACCCACACCGTGCCGCCCGGCACCGGGGCCTCGAACCCGCCGCCGGCCACCGGGGAGCCGTGGACGACGAGGAGCGGCAGCACCAGCACCCCGGGCAGGACCTTCCCGACCGCCTGCGCGTACCCGGAGACCTTCACGACCTGGTCGTGCCGGTCCTCCGCCCCGCAGCACACCCGGCCACCGACCAGACCCGTGGGCCGGCCGCGGTGCCAGTTCTTCGTGTCCAGCACCACCACCGCTGTCCCGCACGGCGACACCAGGATGTGGTCGACGTTGAACCGGCGCCCGGCTAATCGGAGGTCGTGCCGTACGCGCCAGATCGGGCGGCGCAGCACACGTCGCACCCACCACCAGCGGCCGTCGAGCCGACGCAGCAGGCGGGCCGTGGCCGCCTCCCCAACAGCGCCGTGCACCCACCGGCCCGCACGGGCGTCCGCCTGCCGCATCGCGGCTGTACGGACCCCCCCACAAGGCCAGCACGCGGCGCCATCCTTGCCGCGGCCGCGCCCGGATCGCACGAGCCTGACGGGCCGCCGAATTCCCGGGGGTCACAGGGAATCCCCAAGACGTCGCGACCGCGCCTCCAGGCCGGCCTGCTCAGCCGTCAGCCCGAAGTACTGGCCCAACTCGATCCACACAGCACTCCACGTACGGGCCTCCCGGATGCGCCCCAGAGTGCGCTGCGCGGCCTCCAGGGTCTGGCGCTGCAAGTTCAGGGCAGCGACCGTAGCGACCCGCGCCTGCTCCTTCGCCTCGTGTGTCTGGTCGACCAGGCGCCGGTTCTCGTTCTCCAAGTGAACAGCCCAGCGCCGGGCACGATCCCGCTCATCCTCGGTATCCGCTAGACGCTTCCGCAGCACGTCCGGGTCGTCGTCCTCGGGCCGGTACCCAGGGGCCAGCATCCGCTCGTACCGGGGCTGGTAGGCCAAGCACTCCGGGCACGTCACCGTGGCCTTCATGAGCGGCCCCTGCTGGGTGGAGAGACCGCAGATCGCCATCCCGGTCACCCAAGCCTGGAGCGCTGGCATCCACTGGTACACGGACAGGTGGATCAGGTCGGGCTGGCCCGGCAGATTGAGGCGGGCCACGGGCACCAGGTACCGGCGCTCCCGGTCCTTGGAGGTCTCCTCAGTCACTTCCCACCCCCGGCAACAACCGCAGCGACAGCAATCCAGCCCTTGTGCCAGGCCTGGTCCAGCAGCGGGCCGGCGCCAGGGTCACGCTCTAGCCAGCCGGTGTGTCCGGTGCGGCGGGCGAATCGGACGAGCGCGGTGGACGGGCCGTTCTCACGCCACCGGCCGCCGGATCGGTCGGCGATGTAGTGCGTCCCGGCGGAAACGGCCAAGGCCAGGGCTGCACGCCGCCAGTCCAGTCCGAGGCGCAGCGTCCGGTCGGCTGCGTACAAGGCCAGTGCTTGCGCCGCCGTGTACGAGGCGACGTGGCGCGCGCACGCGGCCCTGCCCTCCCAGCCATGACGGCCCTTCGCGACAGCCTCGGCGTCACGCTGCCCCCAGTAGTCGGCGACCTCGTGTGAGGCGGTCATGGCCGCGTAGGCGGCCGTTGCACGTACGGCTGTGGTGGTCATGCGACGCCTCCGGCGGTCTTGGCGGGGAACTGGCGGCTGTACTCGGCGGTGCGACGGTGGTGGACGCGCCCGGTGGGGAGTTGGCTGCCGCGCTTGTCGTAGCAGAACGCGCCCGGGACGCTGCCGCAGTGCGGGCAGGTGACCATGAGGGCTCGGGTGTAAACGGTGGGCTCGCGGTGGGTCATGCTGCGGTCTCCTTCGGTCTCCATAGATGTGACGGTGAGTTACGGGCATGGGTGGAGGGCGGGTCTCGGCCCGGGAATCTGGAGACCCCCACCCCGAAACGGTCACGCTGCGCGCACCTTGGCGGACTTGCGGGCAGCCCTGCGCTCAGCCCGGTACGCTCGCTCCCCCGCCCAGCACGCCTCGCACGGCTCCTCGCCCCGGTACTGGTGCGCAGCGAACCCCGCATGGTCCCCGTGACGGCGCGGACGGCCGTCCAATAGCCCGGCCCGGCAAGCGAGCAGCACGGCATGCGGGGCGTTCGCCGCGCCGAGCTTCTTCACCGCCCGGTTCACCGTCGGGGTGATGCCCTTCGGCGTGGTGAACAGCTGGCGGGCGATGTCTTCGTGGGTGTGGCCGTGGGCGACGAGCTCGAGGACGCGCAGTTCGTGGTCGGTGAGAGAGACCGCGGGCCCGCCACCGACCGGCAACGGGCCCACACGAGTCACGGCGGTCACGGGGTCGCCTCGGGTGCGGCGGTGGCGTTGAGGCGTTCGCGGAGATCCTTGGCGATGGTCGCGTACAGCTCTCGGTCGTCGACCCGGAGGGCGTTCTCCGCGAACTCTTCCAGCCGGGTAGCCAGCCTGTGAGCCCGCTGGACGGCGGCTTCCAGCTCAGCAACACGGCCTCGAAGGTCAGCCTGCCCAGCGGTGGACGGGCTATCGAAGGCCCCGCCGTACATCACCTCCGGCTCGTGGTGCATCCGTTCGTTCTCGGTACGCAACCGCTCGTTCTTCGCGTCTCGGTCGTCGCCGCCCGAGGCCGTGGTTGCGGTGCGGTCCAGAGCATCGACCTGCCAAGCCGCAACCTCCTCTGCCAGGGACCGCCCAGGGCAGTGTGAGCACCAGCCGTGTACTCGGTGAGCTGGGATGCTGTGCCCCAGCGGAATCTCGTGGGAGTTAGTGGGCATGGTCACGCCTCCTTGGCGGGAAGCCGGCGGGGGAACGGGAGCCGTCCGGACGGGAAGGTGCGTCGGCGGGGCATGAGGGCCGGGGACGGTGCGGGTACGGCGGGGGTGTCGTGGTGCCACATCTCGACCCACACCCCGTTCGTCCGCCACACGCACACGACACGACCGGGCCGGAACTCGACCACCGGCCGCAGGTCCCCGCCCTGGGCGAGGGCGAGAGGGTAGGCGGACGCGAAGTGGTGCAGCGCCTCCTCGGCGCGCTCACCGATGACCTGGACGGTGAGGCGCGGCGCCCCGTCCTCCGCCGTACCAGGCCGCCAGTCCGGCACCAGGGCGGTCGGGTACCGGTCCCGGACCGCCAAGTACCAGGACCGGGTGGCGGCGGTCTTCGTCTCGATGAGGGCTTCAGCGAGCTTGAGCATGGGCTGGCCTTTCAGGTGGTGGTCGGGTTGCTGCTGGCGAGGGTGGTGAGGAACGTGGCGGTGAGGACGGCGACCGCGAACGCGACCGTGAGTACGGCCCGGATGGCGGTGGCGGCTTCCTCGACGGCGTCTTCGGGGCGCATGCGGAACCCGAAGGTGCCGACGGCCAGCACGGTGGCCAGGAACGCGACGAGGCCGAGGCCGGCCTGCCACCCGAACCCGTTCAGCACGTTCGACAAGGTGTAGGCGGCGGCCACGCCCAGCAGGGCCAGGACGGGCCCGCGGACGGTCAGCCAGGCGTGGTGGGCGAGCTGCTTCATGCCGCCTCTTTCCGGTCCTTGGCGCGCCACCGTTCGACCGTGCGCTGATTGACGCCGACGATTCGGGCGACCTCACGGGCGGGAACCTCACGCTCGGCCAGACCGCGGGCGACAAGCACACGCTCCAGCCGGGTCAAGCCCTCGGCCGGGCGACGC
Organism: Streptomyces sp. ML-6; assembly: GCF_030116705.1. Classification (NCBI taxonomy): domain Bacteria; kingdom Bacillati; phylum Actinomycetota; class Actinomycetes; order Kitasatosporales; family Streptomycetaceae; genus Streptomyces; species Streptomyces sp. ML-6. Next base: position 70,287 of record NZ_JAOTIK010000005.1, on the reverse strand, counting down.
TCCCTAACGATCAGCTCAACGTCCTGCATGTCCGCGGTCCCCCACTGGGTGAAGTGCGGGTCGCCCCATTTCCGGATGCGCTGCCGGTGGGTCTGGCAGACCGTGCTGTGGTGGGCGCGGCGCTTGTCACAGTCGTCGATACGGCAGGTGACGGCGTGGTTGGCCATGAGGTTCTCCTGTCAGGTCTCAGGGGGTGGGGCCACCGGCCCGTGCGCGCCGAGGGTGCGGGCGTCGGGCCGGTGGTTCATCGGCCGGTGGGCCGCCGGCCGGGTTTGCCGCACCCTCCGGGGAGGGACGGCGGCCTATAGGTCAGGCGACAAGCTGAGGGCGGATGGTGACGGTGGCCGCACCGAACGTCAGGGCGGCGAAGCCCTCGATGTCGGCCATGTCCCGCGCGTTGCCGATCAGTTCGATCAGCCCGGAGTGGTCGGCATCGGTGATGACGGACCCCTCGGCGCGGATCACGCCGTAGACGACGTCCCGGAGTTCGCCAGGGCCTCCGGCGGTGTGGCGGTCGGTGGGCCGGCCCTTGCGGACGATGGCGATGCGGTACATGGAGAACTCCTTCAGGCAGGGGGCGGTCAGACGATGCGGTAGTCGCGGAGGGGGCGGGCTGAGGGGACGCGGCCTCCGCGGGCCCCCAGGGGCAGGAGACCGGTCAGGGGGTCAGTACGCGGTGACCTGGGTGCAGTAGTCGCGAATCGTGTGACCCCACACGTCGGCGTGACCGCCCCGCTTCATGACCGCGTCCAGAAGCTCGCGCTGCGTCTCAACGATGTCCTCGGCGGCCACCCGGCGGCGAACCAGGCCCGGCACGGTGTATCCACCGGTCCGCTCGATGACCCGCACCTCGTACAACGGCGGCACAGGCAGCGCGGCGGGGCCGAACACGACGTACGCGATGAACCCGAGGTCCATGTCGCCGACGGTGCGGATCGCGGCGGCCAGGCGGTCCAGCTCGGCCTGCTCGGCGGCGAGTTCCTCGGCGAGGCGCTCTGCACGGCCGAGGTAGTTGGTGAGCTGGGCGGAGGTGTTCCACGCGGCCTCGGGGCTGTGGAAGTTGCCGATGGCGATCTGGCCGGCGAGGGCGTTGATGTGGCGGTTGAGGGTGGCGAGTTCGGCCTGGAGGTCGCGGTCGGTGTGGAAGCCGATGCTGTCGATCACTGGGTGCCCCCTGGGTTCGGGTGGGTCGTTGTCGGCTCTGCCAGACTAGCCCAATCCATATTGCGCACGCAATAGGAATTTGAGGTTGTGCCCAGACACGACAAAGGGCCCGACCCCCACCCGGGACCCGGACCCTCCGCCACACCGCCCCCTCAGAAAGGCGGATCCTCAGACCACCCACCACCCTGCGGCCGGCCCGCACCCGACCCCCACGGATCCTCCGCCGACACCGCCCCCTGCCGACGCGCCGCCTCACGAACCTCCGGACGCTGCGAGCCAGCCACCCGCGTCACCACCGCCGTGGCGTTCTTCAAGCTGGGCCCGACTTCCTCGACGTCCAAGTCGTACACCGTGCGCTTCACACCCTCACGGTCCTCGTACGACCGCTGCTTCAACCGCCCCTGCACGATCACCCGCATGCCCTTCACCAAGGACTCCGCGACGTGCTCTGCAGCCTGACGCCACACCGAGCACGTCAGGAACAGGGCATCCCCGTCCTTCCACTCGTTCGTCTGCCGGTCGAACACCCTCGAGGTCGACGCCACCGTGAACTTCGCAACCGCCGCACCGGCCGGAGTGAACCGGAGTTCCGGGTCCGCCACCAAGTTGCCCACAACAGTGATGACCGTTTCGCCTGCCATGTTCTGCCCCTCTTCTTTCGTCAGCTTGCTCGTGCTACGTCTACGGCCGGAACCGGCCCTGTCCGCTCGTTGAGCCCTGCCTGCGGTACTTCCTTCGGCTTCGGGCCTCGCGGTGCCCTGATCGGGCCACCCGCGTCCCGGTAACTCACCCCGGACAGCAAGGACGTGATCGTCTTCCGGGACCGGCCGTACCGCATCGACAGCTCCAGGTCCGTCACCCCGCCCGCCGCGTACTTCTCACGGATCTCAACGACCTGAGCGGCGGTGAAATCGGTCTGCTTCTTGCCGCTTTGCAGCACCGAGGGAAGCTCCCGTCCTGCCCGCGTGTACGCCTTCCGCAGCCGGTTCACCGCGTTCGCCGTGGCGCCTTTCGGAAGACGGCGCAGCTGGTCAACCTGACGGAGTGACATGCCGCGGTTCGCGCACTTCTCCAGCGCCACCAGCAGCTCGGCGTCCGAAACGTTCACCGGGTACCCGTCCACGAAGCGCTGCACAGCAACAGGGTCGACGTACTCACTGTCGCGGTCGGGATCGGGTGCGGTAGCCAGGTCACGGACCGGCCGGTGCTCATCCCAGTTTGGGACCGTCAGCGCCCCATTCTCGTTGAAGTCCAGCCAACCCAGGGCCCGGCCCATCGGCTGCTCCGGGTCGACCAGGCCGGCGAGGACGACTATGAGAGCACTTCGCTGCGCATTGTCCAGGCCGTTGAGAACTTCCTGAATGTCCTCAGGGCCACCATCTCCGTGGACCAGGACGGCCAGGTGCGCGGCCACAGGCAGCATGTCCTCGGCAAGGTCGCCGCGCTGCTCGGCAGTCAGGCCACTCATGCCGCGGCCCCCGTCTCCGTCACAGCCCTGAGAATGTCCGAGACGCCCTTCGCGCCGTTCGTGCTAGGAATCCCCAGGTACGCGGCAATGTCGGCCCTCCGCGCCCCACGCTCGTGCAACGCCACAATCACGTCCACGTAGTCGTCTCTCAGCTGCGCCCGCCACGACCTGCGGTCGCCCGGCCCCAGTCGGGCCATACGCGACCCCTGCCCGCCGGACCACCACACCGCAACCCGCACCGTCACCACATCGACGAACAGGCCGTCCTCGCGAAGCGCAGCCGTCATGCCCTCCAGGGTCCGGCAGCCGGCCTTCAGCTGTCGCAGCCGCCACAGCCACCGCAGGGAGACCAGCACCCTGGCCATGGCCAAGTTCGGAACGTTCCCGAGCAGCTCCTCCAACTCCAGTGCCCGCCGCTGCTCCGGGTCGAGCCCGCCACCAATACCCCACCGGTAGATCGCATCGTCCGACTGCCGCTGGTTGTTCAGGCACTCGACGATGACGGGGCATCCGACACACAGGGCACGCGCACGCTCCTTGCGCGACTTGGTCGTGCTGTAGAAGTCGTCAGCGAGTTCACCGGCGAACTCGCCGCGACAAACGCTGCGGGTCTTCCAGTCCGAGGATGCGGGCGCGGCGTAACTCCTACTGCGGCGCATATCCGCGTTGAGGATCGTCATGAGGGGTCTCCGAGGGTGTAGAGGCGGATGAGTGCTCCGGGCTGGTCGAGGGCGTCGGGGTGCTCGCCGGGGTAGACCTTGCGGGTGTGGTTCTCGATGACGCGCCCGTCGTCTTCCCAGGCGCCGGACTTGCTGATGGCGTCGTAAGTGGAGCGCTCGAGCTTGTCGATGTCGGGGTAAACGGCGGGGTAGGTGCGGCGGCGCTTGGGGGCGCTGACAGGCTTGGGCATGGTGAAGGTGATGTCAGCCCGGACGGGGCCGGCGAGGTGCTGGGCGTTCCCGGTGAGGAGCGCGGCCTCGATCGCGGCCTGGACCTTCTCCCGCCACGGCTTGACCTTCTTGGAGGACTCCCGCATGAGGGGGATGGTCTTGCCGGTCGTGCGGCTCTTCCCCCAGCCAGCAGGGGACTTGCTGCCTTGGGGTCCTGCGAGTCCGTGGACGGCGATGACGAGGTTCGGGGTGGGCTTCCACTGGTACGGGCCGGTGAGGGGCGGGGCGGCTGTCGTCATGGGGTGAGCTCCTGTATGGGGCGTGGTCCGTGGGGTGTCATGCGGAGGTGGGTGGCGTGGCCAGGGCGGTGGCCTATGTGGACGGCCAGGCAGTACCGGCAGCGGTAGGTACGGAAGTCGGGGCCGCCTTCGCCGCGTATTTGTCGGGTTCTGCGTCGGGCGGATCGGCGGCTGGGGAAGCACGTTTTACCGAGGCAGGAGATCTCGTACTCGGTCACCGGGGTTCCGGGTATTCGCGGACGCGGAGCTCGGTCGGCCAGTCCTCGGAGTTGCCGCCCTTGCTGTCAGAGGCGTGGTTCTCGCGGGCCCAGACGGATCCGAGCTGCTTCACGAAGGGGGCGGCGCCGAGTCGGCGGGTGTCGTTGATGAGGTCTGCGGCCCACTGGGTCTGGAAGGGGCGGGCGCCGGGGCCGGATTCGCCGCCGATGATGACCCAGTCGATGCTGTGGGCCGGTCCGGGGCCGTCGACCAGTTCCGTGAGGGGGAGGCGGACGGGGCCGAGGAGGGGTTCGCAGGAGAGGAAGCGAACGGCGGCCGGGGTCTGAGCGAGGGCCTTGATGCGAATGTCGGCCCACTTCTGGTTCTCGACGCTGACGCCGAGGTAGACGTTGCGCAGGGGGAGGCTCCAGCTCCCGCTGCGGGCGAGTGTGGTGTATGCGCCCACCTCGGCAACCATTTCGCTGCGGATCATGTCGGCAAAGTCGGGCCGGTTGAGGAGGGATCTCATGCGGGCATGCCGCTTGGTGAGGATCTGGTAGGTGTGCCGGGGGGTGAGGGCCATCACCGCGAAGACGCGGGCGATGAACTCGTCGGTGACGCCGGCGTGGAAGAGGTCGCTCATTGAGTTGACGAAAACGCGGCGGGGCTTCTTCCAGTGCCAGGGTTCGTCGAGGACGTCGGGGTGCATGGTGATGCCGAAGCCGAGGCCGGAGGTTTTGGGGTTGCCGTCGTTCTGGTACTTCGCGGCGCCCATGCCCTTGAGGCGCTTGGCCATGGTGAGGGCGTAGCAATTCAGGCATCCGTCACTTACTCGGTCACACCCCGTCGTAGGGTTCCACGTCTGCTCGGTCCACTGAATGCTCGTCATGACGTCTGACTCCTCAAGTTGTGGCCGCTGATGAACCGACGAGGGCGGTTGGTCGGGTCGTAGCGGAGGAAGGTCTTGCCACATCCGCAGGCGCAGCTGATGGTGGTGTTGGGCTCGCCCAGCTCTCGGAGGTCGGTGCGCTTCCGGTGCTCGTACTGGTGATGGGCAGCGCTCGCCTTGACCTCGAGGTTCTCGGGTCGGTTGTCGGTCTTGATGTGGTTCTTGTGGTGGACCTGCTCGCCCCTGGGTATGGGCCGGCCTATTGCCTGCTCGGCAACGAGGATGTGTTCGTAGACGTATCCGCGGCCATCGGCTCGGTGGTGATCGGGGCGCTTGACGAGCACGTAGCCGTTGGAGGCGACCGTGCGACCGCCCTTCCAATTGGGGTTGCTCTCGCCGGGCTGCGATCCGCGCTTACCCACGGTCGGCCTCCTGGTCGCGGGTCTGGGTGATGGCGAGGGTGATGGGGATGGCTCCGTCGGCGGTGGCTGTGCAGCGGGTCCAGGTGCCGTCGTTGGTGAGTCGGGCGTGCTGGTGGTGGGCCATGTCGGCGTACATGCGGCCGGGGAGGATGGCGTTGACCTCGAGGACGAAGGCGCCCTTGTCGTGGTGGCCGATGCGGCAGAGGTTGCCGTTCCAGATGCGGTAGCCGGGGTGTGCGGGGTGGGGGCGGCCGAGTTGGTGGGTGCCGTTCTCGGCGAGGATGAGGGCGTTGAGGTTGGCTTGGGCGAGGGCGGCGCCGAGGATGGCGATGTAGGTCTGGTCGGGGTGGTCGGTCACGGGGTGTCTCCGTCCAGCGGGTCTTGCGGGTTGGTGGTGCCGATGCCGTGCTGGGAGGCGCAGATCATGGCGATGGCTACGGCTCCCAGCACGAGCGCGATGAGTTCGGGTGCGGTGGGCCAGGTCACGGGTTCTTCCGGGGCTTCAGGCGGCCTGCAGGGATCGAAGCTGAGCTCGGTGTTCGGCTCGGGCTTGTCGACAAGGGGCGCAGACAGGGATGTGGAGTCGGTAGTGCTCGTGGCACCCGTCAGGGGTGCCACAGCGCCCGGTCCAGTCGGGGTAGGCCGTGGGGTCGTCGATGGTGTCGTCGTCCCATGCGCCGACTGGTGCCCAGTGCGCTTCGGCGGCTTGGTGCCGGGTTCGGTCGTAGACGTGCGGCCGTACGCCGTGGGCGCGGGGGTCGGCTCGCCACAGCTGGTCGTAAAGGGCCATGGCTGCGCGGGCGGTGCTGGCCTTCACCTGCTGGTCGCCGTGCACGGTCTTGCCGAAGTTCCCTCGGTCAATTCCGAGGCCGTCGGCCAGCCGGACCTGGGGCCATCCGGCTGCCACGAGTGCCTGCAGTCGGCGCCGGGTTCCGGTGCCGTCGATGCGGGCCGCTGCACCGAGGTTGTCGAGTGTCGGTTCAATGCTGAGGAGTGCGGTGGCGTTCTTCGGGAGAAGGCGTTTCGACGGGCTCATGCCGCGGCTTGGGTCGCCGTACAGGAGCTTGGATACGGTGCCGCGCGGGACGCTGGCGAGGCGGGCGAGGCGCATCCAGCCGATACCGAACTCGCTGAGCGTCTTAACGTGAGCGCGGACGGGTTCGGCGTCAACGTAGGGCTGCCAGGTGCCGTACGCGATGGCCCGTGCCCGGTTCGCCCGGTACTGAGCTTCGCCCCAGCAGCACGGATAGCAGCGGCAGCCGTCGAGCTTGTACTTCACGTAGGTGCCGTGGGCGCGGGCGCTCATCGGGGCTTCGCCGCCTTGGCGGTGTCGTGGGACAGCGGGGAGTCGTGCAGGTCATCCATGGGGGCCAGCGCGGCGCGGGTGTTGCACGGCCACATCTCGTCGTCGGCGAAGCAGTGGTTCGAGTCCGCGTGCTTCCGGTGCAGGGCGAGGACCGCGGCCCGCTGTGCCTCCAACTCGTCGCCCCGGGCCCGCAGCTGCTCCACCTCGGCGGCCAGCGTCAGCGCGATCTCGTGAAGCGCCTTCTCCGTACCGTCGTTGTACGTCGCGGTCGACCACGTCGACGTGCGCTCGCCGTACTGCCGCAGCCGGGCCAGCGCCGCATCCGGCGTCATCGGGGCGCTCATGCGGCACCGCCCATGCGTGCGGCGTTGACGGCGATGGTGTGGAGGTAGCCGTCGATGAGGCCGGTGGCGTAGTCCGGGTCGTAGTCGTCGGCCATGGCGGCGCGGGCGTGGATGCGGCGGGAGGAGAGTCCGGTCATCGCGGCGAGTTCGCCGTCGGTGTAACCGGTGGTCCAGCTTCCGTCGGGGCCGTCCGTGTCGGCGAGGGTCAGGGTCATGGTGGTCATGGCGGGGTCCGTTCTGGGCGGTGGTGCGGAGGACGGGTTGGTCAGGCGGCGTTCTGGTGCGGGGCGGCGGTGAGGGCGTCGGCGGCCTGGGCGGCGCGGAGGATGGCGCCGATGACCTCGGGCATGGTCGGCGGCTGCTTGTCAGGGGTGCCGTTCCATGCGGGGGTGGCGGCCCAGTGACAGATGTGCTCGATGTGGTCGTCAGTACCGGTGCTGGGGTCGGTGGGAGGCAGGGTCGGAAGGACCGCGGACAGCATGCGGATGGCGTCCATGGCGGGCTCGCACATGCGGATCTGGAGGAGGGAGTAGTCCTCGTCGGTGAGGAAGCAGTTCGGGGTGCGGCCGGTGACGGCGCGGAAGATGGCGGCGGTGATGTCGAGGCGGCCGTCGGCGGTGGCGAACTGGGGGCCGGTGTGGAGGCCGGAGTGGTTGAGGATGTGGGCGGCGGTGCGGAGGACGGTGCCGGTGCTGGACATGGGTGTCTCCCAATACGGCGTGTGTGGTGGTTGGGCACCCGGCCCCGGGAGCTACTGCGCACCCATCGGGTGTGGTGCTCGACTCGGGGCCGGGGAGTTCGGGATCAGTCCTCGACGGGCCGGGGGTGGTCGTCAGCGCAGTCGGGGCACTGGAGCCGGCCGAGGTTGTAGCCGTCGGGTGCTTCGGTGACGAGGGCGTCGGGGTCGTCGGCGTCGAAGATGCGGCCGCAGATGCAGGCGGGGCAGGCGCACTTGAGGATCTCGTTGTAGCGGACCCCGGTGATGCCGGTGATGGCGATCAGGGCGGCCATGAGGGCCTCGTATTCGGCGGCGGAGGTGGTGTTGTCGGCCCGGTCCATGAGCTGGTCGAAGAGGTTCTGCTGGCTGGTGTTGAGGGCGTCGTAGTTGACGGGGGCGGGGCGTGTGCGGGCAGGGCTGATCACGCTCATGGCGGGGCTCCTGGAGTGGGTGCTGTGGCCCTTTCCCGGGTGGGTGGGTCGCTGTCGGCTCTGCCAGGCTAGCCCAAGTTCTATTGCGTGCGCAATAGGAATGTGTGGGGGCAAGCAGAAAGCCCCCGCCCCGGACGCATCCGGGCGAGGGCTCTCAGGGAAAGGGTGTCGGTGGTCAGCCTCTGCGGGCGACGGCTTCCTGGTGAGCCAGCAGGATGTCGCTGTAGCTCACGTAGTCCCGGCGGCGGTACCGCTCGGTGCGCAGGCCGTCCCGCTCTATCCATCGTCGAATAGTGGAGACCGAGGCGGGGTGGCCGGTGGTCTTCAACTGGGTGCTGATCTCCTCGAGGGTCATCATGTCGCCGGCGACCGTGTACGGGACGATCGACTGTATGGCCATGCGGGGTGCTCCCGGTCTCGACGGCCATCGTTCGCAGCTCCGGCGGCCGATACAGGGGGGTGAAGGGTGGAGAGGGATTCAGAGAATCCGCTGGTGTGCGTGATGAGAATGCGGTGATGCCAGGTAGACCGCCAAGGGCGCGGTCAGGTTGCGCTGTGCCGGACAGCCGTTTTGCTGGCGATGTGCTGCTGGGCGAGGTAGGCCAGCGTCCATGTGTGGGACAGGCCGTCGTCGTCGACGCAGTAGTGGTTGACGCAGACTGCGCGCTGGGTCGCCTCGCGCCAGTACAGGCCCCAGCATCCGCACTCGGGGCAGGGGTGGCGGCGCACGACGGTGGTGTCGCCTGTGGCGATGGCGTGTTCGAGACCTTGCCGGTAGATGATCGCTTCGCGGGCCTGCTGGCGTTCGGCGCCGAGGTGGGCGGTGCGGCTGCGGGCCCAGTCGTAGACGCGGCTCGCCTCGCCGGTGAACGGGCCGGCGCCGGGGGCTTCGGCCCGGGTGTGCTCCTCGACTTCGCGGACCGCGGCACGGATCCGGTCGACGACGGCCAGGTTCAGGGGGGCGGGGGAGTGGGCGGGGCGCTGGGTGCGCCCGTCGCCCGGCCCGGTACGGGGATGCTCCACGAACTCGGCCTGGAGGAGGCTGAGGCGGTGTGCGGTGGTGTTGTCGGCTCCCGTGCTCATGCTGTCCCCGTCCCGTAATCCGGCCTGGGGCGCGGTGCGTGACGGTTTGTGTGCCGGGCGCGCGCCGGTGGCCGGAGGCTGTCACTCCGGGTGATTCCGGACGCCCCAGTTTGGCATGGGATTGTCGCGAGTTGAACGGAAAGTGCTAAGGGATCAGCGGTGTGCGAGGGGCTGTTGCCGATTCGTCACAACTGGCCCCGCATTGACCCCGTCATATTCACAGTTCGTCCGGGGCGTCCCTCATCCCCAGGAGCATGCCGCTCAGGTGCTGATGCTGGTCCTCCCCCAGCAAGCGTTCGGCGAGCGATCCGTCGAGCATCAGCTGCACCGCGTCCAGGGTCGTCCTGTACGCGTCCGCGGTGGGCCCGTCGGTGAGGGTGCTGCCCCGGGCCAGGAAGTGTGCCTCCATCGTCTCGGCGAGGAGCTGCTGCGGTGTGGGCTCGGCGTGCAGCAGAGGCGGGGGCGGTGTCCGTCGGCGCCGGAGCCCGCGGCTGGGTCGGCGGTCGAGACGGATGATGTTCCCTGTGCTGCCGGACGTGACCGGAGGGACAGGGTCTGCTGCTGAGGGCATGGGGCGTCTCCGCTCCTCCGGCTCTCGGGAAGGGCGACGGCATTTGCAGCACCGTCTCCCCCGGTATGGCTGCCGGTGTCCAGTCCCGGGGGTGCCACTGTGACACCTCTACTGGTCGGCGGGTAAGACGCTCCCGATTTTGATGTTCCTGCAACCCCACCAGGAACACCCCTTCTCCCGCCGTGCTGGGCTGCCGAGGGTATGAGGAAGCCCCCGGAAGCGTGGGGGACGAAGTGCCGACAACGACCCGCCTCGAGCCGGGGGCTTGAGACCTCACGGGCAGGCCCGTCAGATAACGGTGATTGTAGTGCGGGAGCTCGCCACGCAGGTAGCAGCGGGACGTTTCTGTCTTCGGTGAGGCGGGGGCAGAACACCTCTCCCCCCGCCGCCAGTCACCTCCGGCAGAGTGACGGCGCTCCCACCCAAGCCGGTGCCCCTGAGACATGGAAGAAGCGGGGCCGGATGTCACCTGGCCGTGTGACCGGAAACCCGGCCAAGGGGCGGAATTCTGACCAGGACGGCCCGGATACAACAAACGGCCCCGCTCCCCCACCACCAGGCGGAGGAACGGGGCCGCAACGGTCAGGCCGCTGCTCTCATGGGTGGTTCGATGGTGGAGCCGTAGCCAGCTCCTCTTCCATGACCTTCTGCAGCCGCTTGGTCAGCCGATGCCGGTCGAGCTCACCCATCCGCGTCATCAGCACGTCGAACACCGACTCCCACTCTCCCGGCTCCCACATACCTGGCAGCAGTTGTGAACCCTCAGAATGGACGGTCTCCGGAGCCGTCTTCTGCGGGACGTTGATGGGCTGTTCGGCAGAGCTGCCCCCTCGGGGCTCTGGCAGTGACCGGGTCGGTTCCTCGGGCACCTGATCCAGCTCGCTCCTGGAAGTCGGAGCTGTGGGGGACGGCTGCGTGTATACCGCGGTATACGCAGGAGCCGTGGCTGGCAGTTCTTCAGAAGGCCGCGGCGCGACAGCAGGTTCAGCTCGAGGAGCCGGAGCGCTCGTAGCGCCCCTGGCAGTTACCTTCGCCCGATCCTCCTTCTGCTCAGCTGCCTTCCGATCGGCCTGCCAGGCCGCCATCTGCTTGTCGGCGGGAAGCGCCGAGTACTTACGCATCTCCCGGAACGCCGTGAGCTTCCCCTCGAAAACGAGGGCCTGCATCTCTTCCGAGAGCCGCAGGATTCCGATGCGCTGGCTGAACCACTGCTTGGACTTGTTCAGCTGCTCCGCAGCCTTCGTCTGGTTCCCGTCACTCATCTCCAGCATCTGCTGAAGACCGCGGGCTTCCTCGATGAAGTTGAAGTTCGCCCGTTCGACGTTCTCCGTGAGAACGGCCGCGAGGAACCTGACCCTGGATTCAGCGATGTCCTCGCGAACGTGGACGTCCAGGGTCGCCAGTCCGACCTTCTGCGCGGCCTTCCACCGCCGCTCCCCCGCCGCCATGACAATGCGGCAGTCGGGCAGCAGACTCTCGTGCTCGGGAAACAGCTTCACGTACCGGGCACGGGTGACACCGACGCACGGCTGGAGCTGGCCGCCGCGCATGCTGTTGCCGAGTTCTACGAGCTGGGTCTCGTTGAAGTCTTGCCGCGGGTTCAGGGGTGTGGGTGCGACCTGGTCGGGTGCGACGTGCACCAGGGTGGGCTTGCTGCTGCCGGGAGTGCTTTCCACGGCTGCGCCGGCCAGGGCGGACAGGCTGATTCGTCGGCCGGCCATCAGCGGCGACCTCCGTACCCGAGCTCCAGCGCCAGCCGGAAGTAGTCCTCCCGTGCCCGGAGGGTGGTGCCGTTGTCGGCGTACTGGGTGACGACCTTGCCCTCGGCAGCTGCGCGGGTGTGGATCTTGTAGCGGCGGATGACGGTGTTGGCGCGCGGCCAGCCCATCGCGTCGATGTACTCGATGGTTTCGTCGCGGTCGGCCTTGCCGTCGCGGGGGTCCCAGGCGTTGACGACGACCTTGTAGGGGAGCCCGCGGGGCGCGATCACCTGGGTGATGGTCCGGGCGGTCGGGTCGAAGGCGAGGGGCTCCGGGGGGAGTGGGACCAGGACGTCATCGGCGATGTCGAGCGCGGCCGCGAGGATGTGCTCGTTCTCGAGGCTGCCCGGTGTGTCGATGAAGATGTGCTGTCGCTGCTCGCTGTGCCCGAGGACGTCGTGCGTGATTGCTGCCAGGTTGACCGTGGTGGTCGTCTTACCGACTCCGCCCTTCTGGTTCGCGATGACGTGGATCTCGGCGCCCAGGTTCTTGAGTTCCGCGAGACTTTCGGGGTCCTCGTGGGCGGTCGCGAAGTCGAAGGGGAGATTGTCGCCGATCCGGTCTGCCCACCAGATGGTTGAGCCCTGTGGGTCGGTGGATACGACGAGGATGGAGGAGGTCATGATGCTCCGTTTCCGTGTGCTTCCCGAGGAGTCCTCGGTACTCGGACCGGAACAGCATTGCAGATGATCGACCCGGACATTTGCACCACCCTGGTGGTGCCGCGCGTCGGCGTATACCGCGGTATACGTCCTTGGCGTCAGAAGGCGTACACCGGTTCCTGGTTCGCCGCCCGCCGTGCGTATACCGCGGTATACGCCGACGCGCGGCTCTACTCATCGCAGTCGGGCTCGGGCTGCGGGTCGGCTATGGCGGGTTCAAGGAAGAGGCCGCGGTACGCGGGCTTGGGGAGTTGCTGCTGCGGCATCTCGGGCTTCGCGACGTGCTGGGGGAGGTCGGGCATGGTGTGGCTCCGTTCAGGCAGTAATGCGGTGGATGGGTATTTCAGCGGCCATCGCGCGGCGCATGCAGTCCGCTGTGCCGGTGGAGTCATTGACGTGAGCAGCCACCAAAAGCACGGGCCGTTCGTCGATGATCTGCTGGTTGCGGCGGTGGCCGGCCAGCGGGCAGTACGTTCGACCGTTGCGCTTGGGGCGCCGGTGACCTGGCTGGCACTCGGGTCCGCAGGGTCCTTCCCAGTCCGCGGGGAGGCGTCTGCAGGGGATGTCGTTGCGGACGGCCCAGGCGTCTCCCATGGCATCAGCCCCGTCGCGGGCGTCTCCGTGGATGAGCTCGATGCCGTCGTAACCGACCTCGATGGCGTCATGCCATACGAGGAACAGCGTGCCTTCGAGGAGCGAGATGTCTGTCCACTTGCGGCTGCCTGTGAGGCCGATGAGGGCGAGGTTCATGCCGGCCTCATGCGGCCTCGAAGGCGCGACGGACAGGGCGGCCGCCGCTGCGCTTGTAAATTCGCGCGGCTCGGATACTGGCCTGCAGGCTGTCCGAGGGGCACATTCGCTCCTGCCGGGTCTGGAGGATTTCCTCCTGGGCAGCGATCTCCGTGAAGGCCGCCTCGGGTTCGCGGCGCTGGCGAAGAGCCTGGGTCTGGCGGTCGGCGGCCTCGCGGATAAGGGGTGCGAGGCCGGTCTCGTGGGCGCCGCCGCTGGCGCGGTGGGCGGCCAGAGCGGCAAGGTAACCGGGATGTTTGGTCCGGGGCTGCTCGGGCTGTTTAGCTGCGGCTGCCGTGCGCGGCATGGTCGTGGTCACAGGTTCCTGGGCCACGAGGTCAACAGCCCCAGGGGCAAGGATCGTCAGGTTTCGGACGGTGCTGTCGCCGACAGTTGCGTTGATCTGCCGAATGATCTGGCTTTGGTGGAGAGTGAGTTGGGTGTGGTAGGCCGGGGAGACAGGGCGCAGGTGCAGCGTCTGCGTGTCCGCGTCGAACCGAACCGCGGCGACTTTGCCCGCGAGTGTGGGAGCGATGGCAGGCCACTGGTCGAGGATGGTGCCGCCCTTTGCTGGCATGTCCCAGCCGCGCTCGGCCATCATCTGGGTGATGGCCGCGGCGAAGGGCAGGGGGTCGCGGCCGTTTGTGCTGCGCCGAGATGGAGCTGCGCCCATGCGGCGCTTCGGTGGCGGGCCGCTCTTTGCTGCGGCTCGGGCGGCGGCGAGAGCGACGCGGGCCAGGTCGACCCCGGACGGTGTGGTGTCGGTCATGCGAGGCTCCCGAGGAAAGCTGCCATGTCGGATTCGGCGTCTCCCGTAGAGGTCTCGCCGTAGGAGAGGTCATCCCAGCCGTTTGCCTGGGCGGCCTGCTGGTAGCTGGTCAGGCCGTGTTGAAGTCCAACCATGACGTCCTGGTACTGGCTGATGCTGCTCTGGAAGGCGCCGATCGGGGAGTTCTCCTGTTCCCAGCGGGCAACGGCTTCTTGGCTGGCCTGGATCTCCTGCTGACGCTTCTGGTCGGCAGCGATGCGGGCACGGATGAACGCGACAGGGTTCTTCGGCCTCCAGCGCACCCCGGTGCACATGCCGTGGAGGTCGGCAGTGATCTGGTAGGCGTCCTGCCCTTGGTCGGTCCAGGGCCGCAGTACGAATTCCAGCTGCCGGAGTGGTGCGGTCTGGGTCCAGCCGACAAGGGCACGTACCAGGCGGGTCGTCTTGCCAGCGTTTTTGACGTCAGCGGGGGTGCGGCGGCGGCCGTTGATCTGGGTGCTCTGGTGGGGGATTCGGGTTTTAGGCGGCCTCGCCTGCGAGGTGTCTTTATTACCCCCCACCATCTGAACCTTTCCCTCCTGCCTAGCTGAGGTAAGGGAAGGGGGCTCACAAGATCGTTTCGCAGGGTTGTCCACAGGCTCCGAAGAGGAGTTGTCCACAGGGGCCGTGACGGTGGCCGCAGGGCGGGGGTCGGGCATCTGCCGGTAGTCCATGACGATTCGTGCCCCGTACCCGGCACCAACGATGAGATGCCCCATGGCGTGGTCGTAGACAGCCGGGATCACGGCCGCGTACACGGTCGCGGTGGCGGCGTACCCGCCGAGGCCGAGAACACGGCGGACGTTCGCCTTCGTGCCGTGCTGGACCCAGGCCAGGGCGCCGAGTTCCCGGAGGTAGGCGACGTGGCGCTTCACGGACGCCTTGCTCACATTGGTGCGGGCCACGGTCTCGTCGAGGCAGTAGCGGACGTGTCCGGTCGAGTAGTCCATGCGCGCCCCCAAGTCCCGTGCGATGACGAGCGTGGTGGCGTTCGCCCGCGGGTGCAGGCCGGCTGCGATCAGCCATTCCACGGAGCGAAGCCACCGACGCGGGCCGCTGTGGCGCGACGCGGTGTGCTCGACCTCCTGGGAGGCACCACGGACCAGGGCGACCTGACCGGCACTGTACTCGTACATGCGTTCGAACGTGTCATGCGGGGTGTTCGTGTCGCGAGGAGATTCCTGGCACGGAATGCCGCCAGCGGCAGGGGACTTTTGGGGTGAATCGCCCGCTCGGGCGCGCTCAAGCTGACAAGCAGGCATGCGGTGCTGCACTATGTACCCGTCCTCTTCTGAGTAGTGGAGGTACGCGAAAGCCCCGGTGGGGTCTTCGTGGGGTTCCGGAAGAACCTGTTAGTCGCTCGACCTGCTCGGCCCCGGTCGCCAAACCGGATCTGAGAGTCGGGCCTTAGCTCGGTCGCCAAACCGAGCCGTAGGAAGTGGCCGCGCACGGTGCGCCAACACCAGCGGCCAGGCGGTAGAGGAAGTGCCCCCGCCAAGGGGCCCGAGGCCTCCCGCCTAGGAAGTCGCTACGTCACCTGATCTCCCTTACTGGGTGAGGTCTGCCCCTGCGCCTGGCCGGCGCGGGAAGTCTGAGCGGTCTGGCCACGCTGGAACTGGACCACGCGGAGCATCTGCTGTCCGAGCCGTTCGGCGTCCTCGACAGGCAGCTGCAACTCAATCTCGCGGCCGACGGCCTGCTTGCCGCCCTTCGTGATCGAGCCGGTGAAACACACGTAGTGCTCTCCGGCGTCGCCCCACGCCGTTGCGAAAGTGCGAGGAAACGCGAAGCTGGTGACCTTCGCCAGCCATGCGCGCTTCCGCCCCGGCCGGTTCCGCTGATGCATGTTCAGCAGGGCAACCGACGTGGCGACTACCTCGCGCACGTCAGCCGTGTCGGCTCCGGCTTCGAGAAGTCCGTGGACTTGGCGGATTGCGACCTCGGCGAGAACGGGCGGCGCGGCGGCGAGTACGTCCCCGTAGGGGTTCTCGCCCTGGCCGGTCATGCGACGGCGGGGGTAGCGGTGACAGGGCCTGCATGCGTCGGCGGTGTGATGTTCACGCCGGAGTGCGAGGTCCCACTGTCTGACAGCCCGGAAGTCCGGGTAGGCTTCGCCATAGAACTGGCACCTTCTTCTAGCGGAGTGTGGTGTCGGTCGGCCCCCGCACCAGATGTTTGCCGCATCTGGGGTACTGCGGGGGCTTTCCTGTTGTCTTGGTGGCCCCGTCCGACCGTACTCGTTTCTGAGTGGTCGTCTGGCGCCAGGCTGAGCCTACCGGTTCCACGCTCCACTTGTCTCACCCCTCGTTAATCGTGTCGTTGATCGGACTAGTCATCAGATAGGCAGCTCATCGCACGGCTGTACGGCCGACGATCTCTGTCCTATAAAAATTCACACCAAGTAACGTGAGCCAGCGCGGAGGCCCGGTACCCCTTCAAGAGGCCCTGGCCAGCAAAAAGGAAGAGAAGGACTTGGGCTCGGCCCGGATCTCATGAACCTGGCCCTGCGCCTCGGGCTCCTCCACGGCCGGGCCGGGCGGTGCGGCGGCGCGGCGTCCGGCGCGTCCTTTCGTCGCTGCGGTGCAGCACACGTCACACCGGCATTGCAGGCAGTTGTACCGGTACTCGCCGTGCGGGACGTTCTCCCGCCGCGCCTTCTTCCCCGCTGCTTTCGCGTCCGTGAGGGCGCGGCCGAAGTCGGGGTCGGTGCGGGCGTGGCGGGGCGGGACGTTTGGGTGGATGCCCGCGGTGGCGGCCGCGTCGGCCAGGGTCATGCCGGCGGTGACGGCGTCGAGGTACTGCTGCCGCTTCGGCGCGTCGAACAGGTTCCGGTTGGTGGCGGTGTACGTCACGGGTGGCCCCCGTCCCGCACGCCGACGAGGTTGAGGGGTTCGTGGTCGGCGGGGTGCCGGGGCGGGTGGATGCTGGCGGACCGGGCGGCCTTGCCGGCCATGGCCGTGTACCCGGCGTCGGCGAGGGCGGCCCGGAGCCGGTCCAGGGCCTCCGGGGTCCAGGACGGCTGTGCGGCCAGGTGCCCGGCCCGGTAGCCGACCGGCAGGGCTGCCTCCCATATCTGCCGCACCACCGTCGGGTCGACGCCGGGGAAGAGGAGCTCGGGGAGCTTGGTCGGGGTGCCTGCGGTGTCGAGCATGGCGGCGGCGAGGATCCCGGCGAGGTAGTCCCCGGACGACTGGCAGCGGTCGGCGAGGACCTGGTCGGTGTGGGTGGTGGTCGGCATCGGGGTGGTGCCGGGTGTGGTGGTCATGCTGCGGGCTCCAGAACGGTGGCGGGGAGAGGCAGGGCAGGGGCGGCCGGCGCGGGGGTGAAGTGCGGCAGGCACCGATCGCCGGGGCGGGCGGCCGGGCCGCGGCCGGCAGGCACCTGGACGGAGGGTGTTGGTGTACGGCGTTGGCGGGGCCGCGGGGTGAGGAGGTCGAGCGGGAAGCCGGGCGCGATGCGCCGCTGCCTGCTGCCGTCGGTGTTCGGGGCGGCCGCAATCGGCCACAGCCCGTCCCACACGATCCGGTGCGTGCCGGGAAGTAGCCCGTGGTGGACGGCTGCGGCCAGGAGGTCGTCCCTGGTGGCGGTCTCCTTGTTCAGGCCCAGCAGGGAACACAGGGCTGAGCGGTGCCAGTTCGTGCGGCGGACGTCCATGCCCGCCCGGTGCGCGACCCGGGTCTCGTACAGCTCCACGGCCAGCGCCTGCAGCACCGCGAGCTTCTGCGGAGACCGGGCCTCGGCCAGGGCCTGCTCCGACACCACGGCCGTACCTGCGCGGCGGGCGATCAGGGCACGGTGGCGCTCCAGGGCGATCTGCCCGCCCCACACCCCCTCCGGCTCCGCGAGGCGCACCACATCCGGACCCCCGCCCGAACCCGCCTCCACAACCTCCGTGTTCGCGTAGGTGCGGCACAGCGCCTGCACGGGGCAGTACCCGCAGACCCTGACCGCGGCCTTCTCCCGGCCGATCCGGTCACGCTGGGGCTCCGCACCGTCCCCCGTGTACGGGGCCCACGCGTCCACGGACACATCCGGATCCCCCGCAGCCATCCTGGGGTTGTCGGGGTCGGGGGCGCAGCCGCGGTACCGGTAGTGCGGGTGGTCGGTGAGCTCCTGCTGGGCAATCAGCGGCGTCGTCATGACGGTTCCCCCTCCTGCGGGTCAGTACGGGTGGTGCGCGCCAGCTCGTCGTCGACGATGCGGCCGGCGGCTTCCAGGACCTGCTGCTCGGCAATCGCGGCGTTGATACGGCGGCGGAAGACGTCCAGGTCCCGGTGCTGGGCGGCTTCGGTCAAACGCCGTGCGGCGCGCTCCCTGGTGAGCGCGCCGCACGGAACGGACCTGGTGCCAGCAGTAGAGGCCGACGGCCAGGGCCACGGTGGCGAGCACCGCGGCGATGGTCAGGGTCACGGTGCTCACCTCCCTGTGGGGTGCATGGTCAGGCTGCAGCGGCAAGGTCCTGCTGCGCGTACCGTTCGAGTTCCTCGCCGGTGATGGCTTCGACGAGTGCGCAGAGGATGACCTCGGCGGCGTTCGGGGTGACGGCATTGCCGTATTGGCGGACCTTGTCACGCTTGGATCCGAGAACGATGTAGTCGTCCGCGAAGGACATGGCCCTGCCGATCTCGTGCGGCTCCAGCATTCGGAACCGGACGTCGTTGATGTCGACGTCGCCCCGCACGAGGGCGTACCGGTCGCGGGTGGACAGGGCGCCGATCGGCTCGGCCACGGTTCGCGCGGTGCCGTTGCTGTAGTAGGGGACGAGGATGTCCTGCCAGGTGACGAGCGACTGGTGTCCGGCCGTGGTCAGAGTCCGCATGGGCTCGGCTGCGGCGGTGCAGTGCTCGCCGCCGTCGCCCTTGCTGCCGTTGTTCCGCATGACCATGGCGCCGATGTCCGGGGTAACGAGCCCGTGGTGGTTGCCGGACGCAGTGACGGTGGCCAGGGCGTCGGTGACGGACCGAGCGACGGATCCGCCGCCGCGGAGCTCGGCGATGAACGGCAACCACGCCAGACCGGTCTCGTTCCGCGTGGTCATCGTCCGCAGCGGGTCCTGCGCGGACCGGGCTTCCTTGCCATCACGGCCCTCGACCGGGACAAGGAGCGGCGGAACCATGAGGCCGTCGTTCTCGCGCGTCGTGCGGGTGGCCATGGGCTCGCCAACGTTGACTGCCGAGTCCCGCCAAGTGCCGCCGGCCGGGACCATCATCGGGACGGGCTGGGCAAACTTCTTCAGCCCGGCCTGGATGCGGGCGATCGTCTTGTCGGCGAGTGGCTTGGACCGGTCGCCGATGCGCTGTCCGGGGATCGACCAGTCGATTGCTGCGGCGGCCGGTAGCGCCTCGGGCTCGACGATCTGGTTCCGGCAGCTGGTCGAGGGGCACCGGTACACGTACTGCGTGCGGTAGCGGCCCATGTCCCGGCCCGGGGTCTTGAAGACCTGCATGGCCTGTACCCACGTGTCACACCCGGAGCACCAGGCGCGCGGGCGCAGCCACTTGTCCCAGTCCGGGGTCCGGCCCAGCGACTCGTGCCAGTACCCCACATACAGGCGGTCACGGGACTGCGGGGCAGCATGCACCGACCGCGGGTTCGCGTGCATCGAGTTCAGGGCGATGATCCGGGTGCGGTACCCCATCTTGTGGAGCTCGCCGATCCACCGGTCCCACTGGTCCCAGGCCCGTACGTCGGTGACGTTCTCCACGACCCCCGCCTTCACCAGGCCACCACGCTCGATGACGCCCCGCAGGTACAGCGGCACCTCTTCCATGAGTGCCCGGGATTCCTCCTCCAGATCGGCCGGCTCCTCCTCAGCCTGGTCCGCGAGGAGGTCGAGGAGGCTGCCCTGCATCGCCATGTCGAAGTTGCGGCGCTTCCCCTTGGCCACGGACCAGTTCGTGCAGTTGTGCACCGTGATGCCGTCGGCGACGTAGGACTCGTCCTCGGCCACGCTGAGATTGAAGACCTCGACCTGGCGGCCGGTGACTTCCACCGACTTGACCGGCGCCCACCGGTACCCATCAGCATCGTGATGGAAGGCGTGCTTCGGGCCTTCAGTGATCCAGTTCAGGGACCAGAACGGACGCTCGGTGATGCGGCGTCCCTCGATCATTCGCTCACCCTTGCGGGTGTACGGACCGGAGAGGTTCGCGACGCGACCGAGGGAGTTGGCAAGCATCCGCAGACCTATGGCCAGCCGCTTGGAGATCGTGGTCATCCGCTGGCAGGCGCCGTTCGTGCAGCCATCGGCAGACACGTAGCCATCGAGCAGTGCCTGACGCGCGGACTCGGGCATGGTCAGGGCCCACGCGGGGATCGTTTTGCCTACTGCGTGCTGGCCAAAGTGTTTTGCCAGCCACTCGACCAGGCCACGGTGCCCCGTCGTGAAGTTGGTGGCGGTCCGGATGTCGCGTCGAGCCCACCGAAGTCCGGCAACTCGCGCGAGGTTCACCGCAAGGCCGTCCGCCTCGTGGTGGCCGCAGGACATAACCACCTCGTACCGGCTCTTCTCGCCTTGAGGCTTCTCCTGCATGCGCAGAGAGCCGTCACCGAGCCATCGGCCGACCAGCCACCACAACTCAGGAGTCAGGTCGACGCCGCCTCGCCCATTGATCTCGGGCACGGGCAGCGCCTGGCCGAAGTCGATCGGCGTCGCCCACAGGCGGCCGCCCAGGTTCTTGGCCTCGGTCCACTCCGGGGCGCCGGCCAGCTCGTGGCGGTACCCGCGCCCCTTGCCCTTCCAGACCTTGGTTCGGGTCCGCGTGTAGAACGGGTGCTCCGGCGTGGTCTCAATGCCGCCGGCGTAGCCGACGCCTGTAACGCGGACGGTGTCAGCGAGCTTGCTCATGGTGTCGGTGACGGGCCGCCAGCGGCGCTCGTGGGTGAACACCTCGTCGCCGACCACGACGTCCTCGATGGGTACGAGACCCCGCTGGGTGAGGATCGTCGTGCCAGCCGGGAAGCATTCCGGACTGGCCCAGAAGATGTCGGTGACGGGCCAGTTCCAGACCGGCGCCTTGCGGATGTCGCCGCGGTAGTGAGAGGCCTCGGGGAAGTTCGCCTCGTGGGAGTCGATCGCCTTCGCCCAGTGATTCGCGGCCCTGGTCACCCGGACACCGGGCACAGCATGGGCGCCCTGGGAGGAGCCGCCCGCGCCACAGAACCAGTCCATGACCGTCAGCGCCGTGTCGTCGTTGCGGTACATCAGGCGGCGCTCCTCTCCGAGTTTCCGTCCTGTGCGGCCTTCCGCAGCACCTTGCCGCGCTCCTGAATGTGGGCGCCGAGCGTCGTCGGCGTACCGGCCGGGTCGAGCATCGGGGCCCCCTCCAGACGGCGGGCCCGGACCTTCTTCATCAGCGCACCAAGGTCCTCGAACGTGGCGTCTGCACGCAGAGCCTCCGTGATGAGGTCCTCGATCGGCTCGACCGCCGTACCGTCTTCCAGCCAGTTCTTGATCTGCTGCCCGAACTCGATGCCGGGCTGTCGAACCACGACGCCGGTCAGTTCCCGGGCGCGGGACTTGGTGACGATGAGGGTGTTCTCCCAGTCCATCGACCCGACGATGTCGAACTCGTACTCCAGGCCCTCGCGCTGCTCGGGCTTCATGCCGACCTTGCGGGGCACCTGCTTGCCGTGCTCGTTGGTCTCCAGGACGTAGTCCGTCTTGGCGCGCATCGTGACGATGACGTGCCCCGGGTACGAGACCAGGGCGTCGACCATGCGGCGCTCCATCGGGCGGGCTTCCTTCCACCCCCCGAAGCTGTTGCCGCCGAAGCCCTTCTTCGCGGCGTGGTCGACCTGCTCCAGCATGCCGCCGGACCCGGACCAGAAGTGCGACAGAGAGTCGACGATGACGACGTCGTACCCGGCGGCACCAGCTGCGGCCAGCGCCTCGACGAGGTCGTCCGGGGAGAAGTACGCGAGCTCCAGCACGTCGAACGCGAACTCGTTGGCGTACTTCCTGGCCGAGCCGCGCTCCGTGTCAATGAGCGCGATGCGGGAGCCGAGCGCGGAGGCGATCGTCAGGGCCGTGTACGTCTTCCCGGACCCGGACGGGCCGTCGAGGGCAACACGGGCCTTTGACTGCTCCTTGGTGGCCGGAGCGAACTGAAAACGGGTGTGCGAGGTCCGGCCCGCCGCCATGTTGCTGGCGGGGGCCCCGGTGGCCGTGGCCATGAGGTCTCCTGTGAGGTTGTCGTGATGTGCTGCCGGTGCGTGGCCTAGTTGTCGGCTCCCAGGCCACGCACCGGGGCGGCGGCTACTTCTTCGCCGTCTTCGGGGCGTAAGGGCCGACCTTGTACTTGCTCATCAGGTACGCGGAGGCGACCAGGGCCGGCGAGTGGTCACCCCGCTCAGCAACCTGTTCGCGCAGGGAGTCCGTCGCCCGGACGTTTAGGTTGACCATTTCGGTCCCGGACCCGTACGGGCTGCGCCCCGGGGCCACGGGGACGAACTTGCCGTCCAGGTACTTCTGCAGGCCTTCGTTGACCTCTTCGACGAGCTTGTCTCCCGCCGCCTCGGCCCGGGTCTTGATCTGCTCGCGCCATTCGGCAGTCATGCGCATCGCCAAGTTGCGGTGCAGGGAGGCGGCCGCCACGGGGTCGGAGCGGCGCAGTAGGCCCCATCCGTTCGGGGCGAGGACGGTGTCGATGGCCTCGGCGAGGTCGGGTTCGCCGAGGGTGCGGAGCTTGGTGGCGGCTGCGGTGAGGCGGGGGCGGAGGTCGGTGTTCTTGGGGGGCACGGGTCGGTGTCCTCTCGGCGGGCGCCGGTCGGACCGGGTGCGGTTCGGCGGGCGCTGGGGGGCGTTTGCCACGCCAGTCTCCTCCTTGTTCTATTGCGTACGCAATGACGCTCGGCGGGTGGTGGGTCCACCGTATCGCAATTCTATTGCGTACGCAATGAGAATGTGGGATGGTGGTCACACACCAACCACACCGCGGGGGCACCGATGAAGCACACCAACCAGCAGACCACCACCAAGACCCTCGCCGACCTCTACCGCTCCCTGGACCGGCGCACCGCCGTCACGATCACCTACCTCAAGCCCGGAGAAGCCGAACCCACCGTGCGGACCATCGAAGTGCACGAGATCCGCACCACCCGCGCCGGCGGCATCGTCATCGTCGCCATGTGCCGCCTCCGCGGCGAGGAGCGCCAGTTCCACCTGTCCGGCGTGCTCGCCTACACCACCCACCGAATCGCCTACGTCCTCGACCGGCCCGAGCCCACCAAGTACGTCCGCCCCACCCCCGCGCCGACCACGGACGCGCAGGCCCTGTTCTTCTACGAGCTCGCCCGCGACCAGGACGACGCCGACTACATCCCGCGCATTCTGATCCAGGCCGACACCAGCCTCGCCGCCTAGGAGAGCCATGGACCCCCAGACAACCACTCAGCCCATGAACGCCGCCCGACTCGCCACGATCGAAGCCGCCATCAACCGTCCGGGTGGCCTCTCGCGAGAAGACGCCCGCGACCTTCTGGCAGAGGCCGTGCGTGCCCGCTCCGACGCGGACGACCAGTACATGGAGGCCGACTACTGGCGCGAAAGCTACCGCCTCGCCAAGGGCCTCACCGACGACGAGATCAACGCCATGATCGCTGCACGTGACGCGTCCAAGGCGCATCCCCGCCCGTGCTGGTTCCCCCACGAGGCATGCATCTGCGACACGGACTGACCCCTACTCACGACAAAGGCCACCGCCCTGAACCAGGGTGGTGGCCTTCCAAGTCACAGTAATCGCGCACACGCAGTGTAGTTCGCGAACTCGCCACCCCGCCACCACTTCCAGGACACTGCCCCCATGGACCGAGACGCGCACCAACCCACGCTCGTCGACACCCCCACCGGCTACCGGCACCGCTACTGCCGACGCTGCGGCCGCGAACTCACCCGCACCCAGTCCCGCCTCATCGGGTACGGACCTGACTGCGACCCCGAACGCCGGCCAGGGCCCGCCCCCGAGCACCACATCGACCAGGACCACCTTCCCGGCACCTGAGATCCCGTCACCACCGGTGCCCGGGCGATCACAGAACTGGGGCTTGCGCGACTAACCCCCCGACGTGATAGACGCCCGCGCAAACCAGAAAACCGCAGGTCAAAGCCGAGTTGCGCGGCTAACCCTCACCTGTTCCAAAGTGCCGCCACACGCCACACCACCCGTGCGGCACGGACACAGGAGCAGCACCATGAGCAAGCGCACAACAGCCCGGAACAAGCCCTCCACGAAGCGAGAGGACCAGCGGCCGGACGTGGAGTTCAACGCCCGCCTCAATGTCCGCCTCAACGTTCCCTGGAAACTGGTCTCCACCCTCATCGGGGCCGCCATCATCTGGCTGATCACTGGGCAGCCGTGGATGCTCTGACCTGACATAGAGGTTGGCCCCGCGGAACGTGCGAAGTGACCGCGGGGCCAACCCAAAGAGCGCCGTCCTGTCAGGGCACTCACACCGACCGTACGGGCAACCTGTTCTGACCGCCCGTCGAGAGCCCTCCCGCACCCCAACGGGGACAGGTAGGATCCACCACGCATCACCCTTTCCTGAGCAACCGACGCCGGATAGAGGCCAAAAGGCCCCGAGAACGGCCGGGGCACTCTAGGAAAGGAGGACGAATGGTTGAAGAACCAGGAACCCGAGAAGCAGAAGGCGAGCTTCGTACGCCGCGTGGCCATTAACTTGACCGCACGTGCGCTGTGGGAGGCGGCAAAGAGCCTCTACGAGTACCTCACCTCTCTGTGATGTGACAGAGCCCCGGAAGCTACAGCACCGGGGCCTCTGACGTTCACACCGGAGGCTCCTCCACCGGCACCGCCTCGACGGACCGCCGGATCTGCTCCATCGTCGTCGGCAACGGCTCCCACCCATACTGCCCGGCCATCACCCAGTTCAACGCCGTGATGCCCCGCGCGTACGCCTGCCGCAACCCCTGCGCCCGCAGCGGCACACCCGGCGGGCCGGCCTTCGACGGCACCAACGACACCCACAACGCCGTCTTCGCACCCTCCAGCGGCAACGACTCCACCAGGCCCTGCCGCACCTTCAACCAGCGGCGCACCGCCACCCGGGAACCCTCACGCAGCGGGTACCACTCGACCTCCGGCAACGGCTCCAGCTCGGCGACCGCGGCCAGGACACGCTGCCGGGTCCCCTCCGACACCCGCTCCACCCAACCACCCAGCACTGACCGGGCCGCCTCCGTCCCCACCTCAGCCAGGGCGGCGATCTCCTCGACCCGGTTCGGGGGAGCCTTCTGCTGCTGCCGGCGCACCGCCACCGCCGTCTCACCCGGGGCGAGGTCGGACAGAGACTGCGCCGCCAGCTCCCCCGATCGTGGGGCCGCGTCCAGCATCACCGCCACGATCGCAAGCAGCCGGGTCCGGTCCTCGTACGACAAGGCCGTCCCGTCCCGCTCCAGCGGCCCCTGCCCGGCCAGGTCCACCATCCCCCGGTACAAGGCATCCAGCGACCGCCCGCCCACCGTGGCCTTCGGCTCCGGGTTCGCGATCGACGGCAACCGCACCGCCTTCCCTGCGGGCAGGACCTCACAGGCCAGGATTTTCAAGCAGTCCCGCACGATCCGTTGCGTCCACTCCGGCAACGGTTTCCCGGCATCCTTCTCCCAGTGCCGCAACTGCCCGTCCACTGCCAGGTCCCAGAACGGGCGCAGCGCAGCCCACGTGAACAACTGGGCCGCGGTCCGGGACGCCCGGCCCGGCATCTCGTCCCGTCCCACAGCCCGGTCGAACATCCCGACCACCATCCGCAACTGCCGCAGCCGGCCCTCCGACACCTGCCCGGCCATCCCGTCGACCACCGCGGCAAGCTGCCGGACCGACGGGGCGCCGTACTGCTTCGGGGTCACCCTTGCTCCTCTGCTGCGGCACGGCGCTTCGCCGCAACCTTCAGCCACGGATTCTCCGCCCTCGACTGGGCGCGGTCCAGGTACTCCCGCTTCACGACGGCCGATCCGGCCTTCCACCGGCCCTGCTTCGTTGGGTCGCCGCCCGCGTCCGCGATCTCCTGGGCACCGCCGCGGCGCAGCCCGTGCGAGGTGACGTCCTGCCAGTTAGGCAACCCGGCGGCGAACGCGCGGCCGCGGATCCAGTCGTTGATCGCGTCGCCGCTGACGGAGTCGCCGGACACCGTGGCGGTCGCCCGGGACTGCAGGGTGCCCGCCACGGTGAGGGCGCGCAGCACCGGGCCCTCGTCAACGCCGAGGCGGTGCAGGAGGTTGAGCCAGTCCCGGGTGGCTGCCACCGGGTCGTACCGGGGGTCGTCGGCGTCGGCCGGCACCCAGGTCTCCTCGCCGACCGCGTCCTGGTCGGTCTTGGAGTAGGCCACCCACTCCGCCACACCGCCGTCTTCGACCAGAAGGTCGGCCACCTCCAGCTGCTTCAGCTCGCTGCGCCGGTTCAGGGCCTTGCGGCCGACGAGGATCACGAACCGGTCGCGCAGGCCGATGGGGTGGCGCAGATCGCAGGTGTCGACCATCGCCCGGGCCATGGCGGCCGTGATCGGTGGGGCCTTCTTGACCCGCTTGCGCTTGCTCCAGTTCTTCCGGTACTCGCGCAGCATCGCCCTGGCCAGGCTGGTGCCCGGCTTCTTGTCGTCGGGCATCCACGTCCGGACGGCCGACAGGTACGTACTGATGCTGTTCGGCGCCATCTCCTTCGCGATCAGGTGCGCGCAGTACTCCACGTACGTCGCCGTGGTGCACGGCCGTGCCACCCGGCCCATCCCGTCGCACCACTCCGCGAAAAGACGCCGCTGGTTGCGGTAGTTCCGGTCGGTGTTGTGCGGCGCCGACTCCTCCTCCAGACGCCGGGCGGTCTCCTCGGACACCTCGTAGTCCCGCCGGGTGTACCGCGGACCGTCCTCGGCGGTCGGCATGGCCTGGCCGGGGTAGAGGATCGTGTGCTGGTCCACCAGGGGCTTGGCGGGCGCGGCCGTGGCCGGCAGCAGCTCGTCGTCATCGACGAGTTCGCCTTCGACGACCTCCTCAAGGTCGACGGCCGGGGCCGGGGGCTCGACGACACCGGAGCCCGCGGGCAGGGCGGGGACGACGGACATGGACGGAGCAGCCTTTCGGGAGCGGGCGGCGCCGGGAGAAGCGCCGTACACCTAGTTGATCACTGTTTGTGGGGGTTAGCGGTGTGTTGGGCGGCACACCGCGCCCGTCAGCGTGAGTGCCGACGCTCCGGGCCCCTTCCGCGCGGGCCCAGGCGAGGATGTCGGTCCGTTCCGGGGTCGGCCGCCGCCAGCGCCACGGCGGAGATGCCTTGGGCGTGGCGGCAGTTGGGGTCCTGGCAGGCGTGCAGGGCACCCGCGGGCCAGTAATACAACCGGCTGCCGTGGACCGGACAGCGGCACAGCTCGTCGCACCGGTGCGTCGCCCGTACCGCGCTCATGGCTGCGCGCCGGTTCGCCGGGACGCCGGTACGGAGGCGATGTCCCGGGCGCCGGCCACGCCGGGCTCAGCTCGGTCACCTCGCGGCGCACGTCCTCGTGCTCGGCGGTGCCGACCAGCGCGGCAGAGAGCATCTGCCCGACCGGGTCGCTGTAGGCGTGCTCGCCGCGGTGCACAGCGCGGAGCCGGTGAAGGTTGACGGCGTCCCAGGCGCGGTCGTTGGACTCGCGCACGGCAACGCTGGCGTCCCGGGCGGCCTGCAGCGAGCGCACGACGTCGACCACGTCGTGGTCCGCCAGGTGCTCGCGTACCTTTCCCTCCAGCAGCGCCGGGTCGCTCGGCTGAGCGGCGGGATTGTCGTGGTGCCAGTCGCAGTCGCCCAACGGGCAGGCGAGGCAGGTCCATTCGCCGAGTACGGCCCGGGTGTAGTGCGGGGCCTGTCCGTGGTCGGCCTTCCACCGGCCGGCGTGCTCGGCCGCCTGGAGCGCGGTGGTCGCGTCGCTCATCTCGTCGGCGCCCTTCACTCGGGAGTGGGCAGGCCGACGAGGTGGCGCGGCGGCTCGTCGTCGGCGTACGCCAGGGCGAGTTGGTGGATGGCAGCCGTGAGGCCGGGCAGCAAGGTCCGCGCGCCGCTCTCGTTGGGCAGTGTGAAGCCCTCGAGGTCGAAGTTCATTGCCCACCCCTGCAGGAAGCTGTCGTCGCGCCGGGCCTGGGCGGAGGCCGCCGTGTACAGGTCGAGGATCCGCAGCACCGCCTTGCGCAGCTCGGGTGCCTCGTCGTCCGGGGTGTTGGCGATCGTCTCGCGCAGCCAGGCGGCGGTCTCGGCCGTCCGGTCCGGCAGGGGCTCCGTCACTGCATCTCCATTCGGTTCGCGGCCGTGCGCGGCTACCTGTCCCCCGGCGGAGAATCGCTCCAGGACAACCAGCCTCGTATAAGGGAAATTATACGAGGGTGATCACGAGACACTGCCCCTTGAGCGGGCGGACGCTGGAAGGAAGGAACATTACTTGGAGCTATAACGCACATTGCCCCCGTGCGGGCCGACACACAGAGGCAGTGCGAACAAACTGGCGATTCTTCGTCAGGAGCGATCCTAAGCGGCGGAGCCGTCGCGCCGGTCGGGCGGCGCGGCCTCAGCGTGGCGCTCCAGGTAGTCCGCCATGGCGCGCAGCCGCGCTGGATCGTCCCGCGCCTTACCGATGGCGTGATTGCACCATTCGCACAGCAAGTCCCTTACGGCGCCGGTCCGGTGGTTGTGGTCCACGTGCAGTCGGCGGTCAGACTTCTCCCCGCAGACCGCACACCGGCCGCCCTGCTTTTCCACCCGAGCCAGGTACTCCTCCATGGTGAGACCGTAGTTGTACTTCAAAGACTGGGCGTAGGCATAGTCGGACCCACCCCTGGCGACGTACCGCGCCCTTTCTCTGGCGTTTGTGCAGATACGGCAGTAGTGAACCCACGGGTTGGTGTACTGATCGATCGGATTGTCCTGCTGGCAGTCGGGGCACACCTTGTGGGTCAGCTTCGACGCTTCCTCCCGGCGCCGGATGCGCCCTGCGCGCGTTCGGCATGGAACAGAGCAGTAGAGGGCACGGCTGCCGTCCGTCATGGTCTTGCTGCACTCGGGGTTTCCGCATTGCCTGTCCAGCTCGGGCGTCAGCGCTTCTTGCATCGTTCCCCTATCCCTACGTGAGTAGTTGAACTACTCTAAGCTTAGCAGTAGTCAAGCTACTCCATCCCGCCTACGCTGAACCCATGGACCTCACCGGCTACCTGACCTCCGACGAAGCAGCAGAACGACTCGGCATCAACCGACAGAGCCTCTACAACCTGGCCCAACGGTCTCCGGACTTTCCGAAGTCCACGAAGGTCGGGCGGACGCCGATGTGGCCCAAGGAAGGGATCGACGCGTGGCGGGAGAAGCACCCGAAGCGACAGACCAGCAAGAAGACCGACAGGTGAGGACACCGGCCATGGCCTACAAGCCGACTGAGGATGAGGAAGTCTGCGGCGAGACGTACGACCACGACGAGGAAACCGAGTACGACGGGCCCGACGGCATCCAGTGGTCCTGCCGCCGCTGCGGGGCCGAAGGCTGGGAGCCGCGCGAGACCGACGCCGCCGACCGCACCACCGAGAAGTGAGGACACCACCCATGAGGATCGCGCAGGTCTTGGAGAAGCCCATCCGGGCCCTCGGCGGCACGTGGAACACCCAGCGTGCCGTCACCGCTCTTCGCGACGCCGGCCACGGGACCGGCGACCAGCGACAGCAGGAGAAGAGGACCCGGCAGGCCCTCCGTGACCTGGCCGACGCTGGCGTCATCGTGAAGACCGAACCGCGCCGCGCCACCTACCGACTCGCAACCGAACAGTGAGGACCACGACCATGAACGCTCGACCGGCTGTCGCAGAAGGGCAGCTCTACCGCGACCTCGCACCGGACATGAAGGACCGACAACGCCACCTCCGGGTCACCGGAACCACCGTCACCCACGCCACGCTCGTTGTCGAGCACGACCTTGGCGGCCAGACTGGCCGTATCACCAAGGCGAGCCTTACCCGGCTGGGCAGCAGCGCCTTCGAGCTGCTGGAGGACCCTGCGGACACAGACCCGATGTACCTGTCCCTGCTGGCGGCTATGAGTCGAGCGCACCGACCGGGGGCTACGCCAGCTGACTACGCCCGCGCAGCCCTGTCCGTCGTGCGCACCGTCGAGCAGTGAAGGGCCATGACCATACTCAACGCCGCCTTCTCCTACGTGGAGTACGCAACCGCCGAAGAGATCGGCGAAGACAGCATCACCTGGATGGCAGACCTGTTGGGTCTGCCGGAATGGCCAGCGGACCGCGACTTCGCCATCGTCTGCGTCACCACCGTCGACGGGCCGGCCGGATACCTCACCGAGGACATCGACTACGCCCGGATGCTGGAGGAGGCCCACGGTAAGGGCATTCCACTGACTCTCTCCGACGAGATCACCCAGAAGAAGTTCCCGATCAACCGGCCGGGCTGGCCCGGTACCTGGCTCGGCTTCGACGCCGCCACCGAGCAGTGAGGACCACGACGATGGTGTTTGCGTAGACCCAACGGAGATGGCCCAGCCCGAGGTAAGCGGGCTGGGCCATCCGCACGTCAGGATACGCGCCCAGCGAGCTCAGGACGCGGCCGGACGGAAGGTAAGCCGAGTGTCGGCGTACGTCCGCACCCGCACCCCCGGTTCGCCCGGTACCCGCCACGGCTCGGACGGACCCGACGTCGCCCACCGCTCCCCCAGCTCCGCGACCGCGGCCAGAGCCGTTTCCTCGTCGCCGGCCGCCACCTCCACCACAACCAGGCCCGGCTCGGACACATGCACCGCATCGAAAGACCTCATGCCCGTACCGAGATGGCTGAGACGAGCCCCGGTTCCTGACCAGCGGGTTGTTCACCAGGACGGGTGGCAGGTGATGTACGAGAGGTGACGAGGCGGAGCGTCCAACGCAAGCAAGATCACGTTACTTGGTGTGAATTTTTATAGGACAGAACCCCTGATCAGGCGCTGCTACCGCCGGAGCCTCCTCATCGCGGCAGCAGATGAATCGCTGGTAGGGGCCGGTGCACTGGTGAGCGTGCACCGATACCGGGGGTTGCTCGGGTCGAAGTTGTCGACCCGGCTGCACTGGTACGTAGCCCCGGCGGAGTCGGTGTACGTCCACTCTGCGGGCGGTGCACCGTCCTGCCCGTCAGCACCGTCCTTGCCGGGAGCCCCAGTGGCGTCCTTCCCTGGCGGTCCTGTCGGTCCGGGCACTACGGAGTCCGCGCCTGCCGGGCCACTGGGCCCCTGCGCACCGGACGGGCCGGGGCTGGGGGTGATGGTCGGGGCTGGCTTTCCTGCTGGCCCCGTCGGCCCCGTCGGCCCCGTCGGCCCCGGTGGTCCGACAGGGCCAGCGGGGCCGGGCGGGCCGGTTTTGCCGACGATGGAGTCGCCGGATTTCCCGCGCGATCCGGGCGGCCCGGCGACAGGTTTGGCCCCCAGGTCCTGGACCTGCCGGGCTAGAGCGTCGCGGGCCTGATTCGCTGCGTCAAGGTCGTTGGAGAGCACAACGAACGCGGTGACGACGATGCCGAGGGTGAGCGCCGCAAACAGTGCGGTAAGCACGGCCGCGTAGTTGCCGCGTTTACGCTGCTTGCGGGCTTCAACCCGGGTCAAAGGCTTCATCCTTTACCTCCTGCGAGGAAGAACACGATGGGGATGATGAGCCCCAGAACCGGGATCACGACCGACGCGAAGAGAAATCGCCGGGTCTGGGTGACCCGTTCGGCGTCCGCTGTTCGCTGCGCCTGCACACCCTCCACGTCCTTCTTCAGCTCGGCAATGTCCCGCTCGAGAGCCGCGCGCTCCACCGTGTACACGTCGGTGGACACCATGCGATCGAGCCGGGCGTTGATCTGGGCCATGTCGTCGCGAATGTCGCCACGCATGAGCTGGATGAGCCGCCCCAGCTCTCCCAGAGACGGCTCATCGGCCATGTCGTGCTCCGTAGATCAGGAAGGGTGGTCAGACAGCCGGTGAGGCGGGCTTGGCCGCCCTTGCCGGTACGGGCGCAGTGATCTGCGTTCGGTCCCACATGGCCACGACGCCGGCGGCTGCGGACAGGACGACGGCCTGTTGCTCTGCCGACCAGTCCAGTCCGAAACCGACCGCGAGCGCGATGGCGGCCTGGATGAGGCCGAGCAGTGCCGCACCGACGCCGTCGTGGGCCATGACGGCCAGGGCGACACCGACCGCAGCTGCGGCGACGGCGTTGATGACGGCCTGCTGCTCTCCGGACACTTCGATGCCGAACGCGGCAACAAGCTTGACGAGCACGGCGATGAGGCTGAGCAGCACGGCTGGTTCCCTGCCGAAGATCTTCATGGCGCTTCTCCTTGGAGAGGGTGGGTGGGTCAGGACTTCGGGATGCGGAGCTTGTCCCAGGAGGCTTTGCCAGGGATGCCGTCTGCGGCTGAGCCGCTGTAGCCCAACTTCCGCTGGTAGGCGGCGTAGGAAGCCTTGTCGGCGTTCGTCCAGTTCGGGCCCGGCCCGGTGCTGTATCTGCCGCACCCCTCTGCGACCAGGCGGCGCCCCATCGCGGTGATGATCGGGCTGTGGCGGCCGCCGTGGAAGAACGCGGCGCCGGGAAACGGCTCCAGCGGCTGCGCGGACGGCGTTGACGCGGCGGCAGAGATCTTCAGCTTCTGCCCGACGGACAGCTTATTCGGGTCGCTCAGGCCGTTCAGCTTCGCCAGAGCGGCCACGGTCGTTTTGTGTGCGGTGGCGATAGAGGAGAGCGTGTCGCCCTTCTTCACCGTGTATGTGGCACTCGGGCTGGTTCCGCCCCCGGTGCTCGGCGGCGTGCTGGTCGGCTTGCCCGGGACGATGCTGGTGTCGATCGCGCCCGGATCCCAGTGGTCGTTGCCGGGGACCTGGGCATGCGCGTAGTGGCCGCCCTTGGACTGCCACGTCGCCTGGTTCCGTCCGGCTTTCGCCGCGGCCGCCGCAGTGGCGGGCGGCTTCCCTGCTGGCCACACGTCGGGGATGCCGTGGGCCCGCATCGCCGCGAGGAGCTTCCGGAAGTTCGGCTTCTCCGCCGGGTCGAACCCCTTCGTCCACGGGGAGGCGGCCTTGCCGAGTACCTCGACCTGGATGTTCACCTTGCCCTCGCGGTTCGTGCGCCGGGCCCCGTCGTTCCTCAGGGCGCGGCCGGACTTGGTGAGGGGGCCGAACTGGCCCAGTCTGTCGGTGAGCGGGTCGTAGATGACCTGCGGTTCGGCCCCGGCCCGGATCAGGTAGGCGGCGATCGACGTGAAGTAGGAGCTGCCCGCGGGGGACTCGGTGGTGTGCCAGGTGGCCCGCGGCGGGTTGCCGGGGGTGTCCATGGCGCCGCCGATGGACTGATTGCCGAATCGGACGGCGCCGTCGATGTACGCCGGCCCGGACGCGCCGCGCGGCATGTCGGGCGCGACGTAGCTATCCGTGGACTTCGTCTGAACGAACTGGGCGTTCTCCGAAGCGAGGTCTCCGCCCTCGTTCCGAGAGAGGGGCATCGGGCCAGGGGCGTGTACCTGGTACTTGGGGGCGCTGGCCGGGACGTAGACGTCGAGGTCGCCGTCGTCGCGCAGTACGCAGAACGCCCCGTCCTGCCGGGGGTGCTCGATGACGTGGCGTCCGGCGGTGTCGAGCGCGGCGATGGCGCGGACCTGGTCGACGTGGGCCTGGTCGACGGTGCCGAGGTAGGTGGTGGTGGGGGCGAGGGTGTCAGGGTCTATGTGGTCGACCGCAACGTGGAAGGCCGTCACAGGGTCACTCCGTCTCTGCGGGGTTGGATGAGGTCGGTCTCGTCGCGGAGGGCGAGGTAGGTGGACAGGCGGAGGCGACCGTCGCCGTGGTCGCCCCACGAGGCGCCCCATGAGTTTCGGAAGCGCAGGACGGTGTGTTCGGGGAGCAGGGCGCCGTCGTGGATTGCGACGTCGTCGAGGGCGGTGATGCAGACCTCGTGGCCGCCCTCGATGGGCGAGCTGGCCCAGTCCGGGGCGGCGTCGATGAAGCCGTCGGTGCCGGGCTCCGAGAATGCCGAGTGCCACGGCATGCCCATGAGGACGGGTCCGGTCTGCAGGAGAACGCAGAGTTCCTCCGCTGTGGTGGCGTGCCCGTACTGGTCGATGAGTCCGCGGTTGCGCATGGCCTTGGCGACGCCGAGACCGGACGAGCCGACATCCTGCGACGGCCACGTCATGTCGGACCACTGGTCGCAGGTGGTGGCGTCGGCGTACAGGCCGATCGCGAAGTGCTCGGCGTCCGCAGCATCCGAGGTGTTCAGCGAGGCGGCGTAGGCCTGTTCGGGGGTGAGGAGGATCGACAGGAGAGCGGCGGCGGCGTTGCCCGTGCAGGAGGCGAGGGCGTCCACGTCAGCGTCCAGCCCGTATGCCTGCGCGGTGCGGATGCCCTGAGCAAGGAGGTTCCGCTGGTCGAGGACGGGGATTCGCGGCTCCCACGCCGTGGCGCGGAGCGGTTGCCCGTCGTACGGGCGCCGGTACGCGAGGCTGCGCGGGTCGAGTACCTGGTGCCTGCCCAGGTGCGGGGCCGCGTCGTATGTGTGGATCGTGAGATCGGTGGGCATTCGCCCGTGCTCCTGCACTGTCCCCGCGCCCGGAGCTGATGGCTGGTGTGCTGCTCCGGGCGGGCCGGGTGGCAGTCCCTCGGGGGCGGTGCGGGGCGGAGGGTCGCCCGTGATCAGCGTATGACGGGGCAGCCCGGTTGCTGCCCCTGGTGGTGCGGGGTTTGCTACTCGGCCGGGGTGGGGTCTTCGATCACTTCGTCGCGGCGGGTGATGGTGGCGCGGGCGTAGCCCTGCCAGCTGACGTCGAGGCGGATGGTCTCCCCGGGGGAGAGGAAGTTCTGGACGGCTTCGGCGAGTGCGTTGACCCGGTTGGTGAGGTCCTGGTCGGACCATGCGTCGACCTGGGCCGCTGTCAGGCCGATGTTGAGGTTGACGTTTCTTTCGATGCTCTCCAGGGAGACGACGCACTGGGGGGTGCCGGTGGTGAGGGGCGGGATGGTCAGGGACATGTGGTTCTCCTGTCAGGTGACGGACTGGGCAGTGGGGAAGTTGGCCATGGCGCCGACGTCGAGAACTTCGAAGGCGGTATAGAAGCCGAGGCCGGTGTTCAGGAAGGAGTTGCCGCCGGCGACGCTGACCCATGTCATGACAAGGGTGGTAGTGATGTCGGCGCCAGAGTCGTTGATGATGATCTGGTCGTTGGCGTACTGGTAGTTCGCGTTGGCCGAGGGGGTGGTGACGGTGAAGGTGTCGAGCCAGATTGCGCCGGACGCGTTCGTCTTCCGGACCCGAACCCGGACGCCCGTGTTCGCGGTGTCGTTCCGGGCGAGGCCGCGGACGGAGATCCGGTAGGCGCGGTCGCGTTTGATGGTGACGCCGGTCTGGGTGAGGGCGATCTGCTCGCTGGTTGTGATCGTGGTGCCGGTGGGGGTGTCGCGGGCCTGGAACGCGGCGTAGCCCCGGCCTTGCGAGATGCCTGCGATGGTGAGGTCCGTGCTGAGGATTCCGCTGGTAGCGGCGATGCTGCCGGTAGCAGCTATGGCTCCGGCGGGCGTGACTATGAAACGGTCGGCCCCATTCAGCTGGGCACGGATCAGGTATCCGGTATGCCCCGTCTTCGTGGTGATGAGCAGGGCACTCGATGAGGAGGCTGGCGGATCGATCAGTACGCGCCCCTCGTCGAGGGTGAACAGACCGGGATCGATCTGGAACAGCGTGTTGGAGGCTGGGGTCGCACTGTTGACTACCGCCAGGATCGAGCGGGCCGGTTCGAGGCTGAGGTAGCCGCCGCTGAAGACGCTGCTGTCCGATTCGCGGACGCGGACGGTTTTCCATCCGTTGGCGGTCGGGCCGTCGGCACCGCAGTGTGTAACCCATCGCCAGTCGTTGATCGCCCCGTCGGCGAAAGGGCCGGAACTGACGTTCAGTCCGGGGCGGGCCGGGTCGCCGGTCCCGTTGATGGACCCTGCGGTGGCGCCGGTGTTGTCCAGCAGGTCGATGACGGGCAAGGCCTGTGTGGGGTCGATGACAATCTTCCAGCCGTTGGCGGCCGTTGTTTCGACGGTGCCTGCGGAGATGTCGACCAAGCCGCCGGCTCCGTCGTCGGAGTGGAACTCGGCACCGTTGATCGTCCCCCCGGTGATGGTCTTGCCGGTAATGGCGTCGGCCTTGAGGGCGACGGCGTCAACGGACCCGGCGGCAAGTTTCGCCGTCGTGACCGCATTCGCGAACACCTTCGGAGTAGTGACTGCGCCGTCCGCGATGAGCGTCTCGGTGATCTGCCCGATGCCGATCTCCCCCGCCACGGGCTTCGGCGCGTAGGGCCCGACCTGCGGCGTGGCGGGTGATGCCGCGCCCGAGGTGTTGCGGGCCACGAGGGTCACATACAGGGGCGCGGTGCTGGGGATGTAGACCACGCCGCCCTGCGGAGTCTCGATCGTCGCCTTCAGGGTGTCCGGCCCCGGTACGAAAGAGGCGGTGGGCGAGGCGTGGACTTCGACCCGGGCCCAGTCGAGCGGCATGACCACCCCGTCGGTGAACCTTCCGTCCCATCCTGCGGCTACTCCGCCCAGCGCGGGGCTTGCCGTCGGCGTGGCCGGTGTGGGGGGCGGTCCTCCGTTGACGATGTTCACCGCGGTAGTACCGTCGCCCTGCTGTCCTACGAGAGCGCGCAGCGACCCGGCACCGTCGCGGACCTCGAGCGCGGTGTCGTCCAGGGAAGCCGAGGACAGACGGGCGGTTCGCTCGACAGCGGAAAGGCGCTTCTCGAGCTGGGCCAGGGTTCGGCCGATGTCGGTCATTAGACTCCCCCGTACTTGTAGGCGTCGGCGGGCTTGAGGTCGATGACGGCCTGGGGGCCGCCGGGGGCGTCGGGTTTGATGGTCCAGCCGGTGATGCGGCGCCAGCCGACGTAGTCGACCCACGGGTTATGGACGCGGGTGTACACGTCGTCGCCGACTTGCCAGGACCCGAAGGGGGCGGCCGGGGTGTCGCGGATGGTGATCTGGTCGACGGAGCCGAGGACCTCGCGGCGGCCGCGTTCGGCCGCGGTCAGGGAGGCGAGGACGTCGTTGCCCTTGACCTCTGGGTAGTCGGCTACGTGTTCAAGGCGGAGGCGGCCGTTGCGGACGGCGGAGATCTGGCGGCGCTTCGCCGAGCCGTCGCCGGCGCCCATGCCGATGACGACCTGAGCGTAGTCGTCCCCGGAGAAGGGGATCTCCGGGTCTTCGATGATGTTCGTGCCGGAGGCGAAGGTGATGTCGGTGCGGCGGGCGCCGAGGCGTGGCCAGCCGAGCCGGATCCGGCGTACCGGGGCGGTCTTGCCCGCGTTCCAGGCGGTGGTGCAGGTGTAGTCGGGGCTGGCCTCGGCGGAGACCATGTCGTCGACGATGTCGCCGAGCGCGCGCCCGTCCCACCAGTTGCTGTCGTAGCGTTCAGCCGGGGTGCCGACGGTGGACGTGGAGGTGGTGGCGTCGACGACGACGCCGAGGCTGCCATCCGTGACGGACTGCGCGTAGGCCCAGACATCTCGAATGACCTGGCAGCGGTCGGCGTAGGTGTACGGGCCGCGGCCGCCGAGCTGCCCGTCCACGTCGTACCGGCGCATCAGGTACGACGACCAGCTGGCTGCCTCGATCTGCAGGGTGTCGCCTTGGGGGCGGAGGTCCCAGACGAGGCCGCCCCACCGGAGCTGGCCGGCGGACTCGACGTAGATGAGCGTGGTGCCCGGGTCAAGGAGGGTCGGACTCTGGGAAAGGAGGCGCGGGGCCAAAGTGCCGGTGAGACTGCCAGGGCCGTTGAGCTCGTCGCCGTACTCCAGCTCTCCGACGGGCAGGGCGAGGGACAGCCACTCCCCTGTCAGGGCGTGCTGGGTGAGGATCCGGTCCGGGACTGGGGTCACCGGGCGGCCTCTTCGAACTCGACCTGTGCAATGAGCGTCGTGCTGCCGTCGACGCCGACCTTTCCGGTGTTGCCGGTGTACCCGGCGGCCTGGAGGCGCAGGAGCTGGCTGGTGCCGCGGTAGGCGTCGGGGATGGTGAGGGTGTCGGCGGCCGCGACGGTTCCGCGGCGGATCCCGGACTGGTTGTCGTCGAGGTTGACGGGCTGCACGGTGAGCGAGGAGCCGAAGGTGGCACGCAGGCCCCCGTAGTAGGGGGCGGTGGAGTACCGGATCTGGGACGTGGTGATGGTGATGCGGACGGTGCTGGCCCAGGCCGGGATCGGGATGGTCCATCCGGCCGCGGTCGTGAAGTAGGAGAAGACACTGGCGCTGCCGGTGATCTCGGTTGAGAGGGCTGTCGGGGACTGGGTCCACAGTCGGCTCTCCCGACGGGGTGCTGCCACCTGCCGGATGTCCTTGATCATGGCGTTGGTGATCGTGGACGTCGACGCGGGGATGTCGATCCGGGCCAGGGGGATACCTGTCCGGCCGTCGGGGATTGTCGTCGCGCTGGACGAGACGTTCGAGATGACCTGGAAGTAGTTGATCTGGTCGACGACGGGGTTGAGGGTGCCCTCGTACTCGGGGTCCTCGACGCGGAGGATGACCATGTCCGAGCGTGCGGTGCCGCCAGTGGCTGCGATCGGGACGGTGGCGGCGCCGATGTTGCAGACGGAGTACGTGCCCTGGAAGGCGTTGACGCGTCCGCGGACGACTCCGGAACCGTCGCCGACCTGGACGCTGGTGCCGGGGGTGGCGAGCTGGGTGACCTTGAGGTCGGTTCCTTGCGTGATCCCTTCGGCGCCGGACACGAGGTCGCGGACCATCATGCGGAACTGCTGGGCGGAGTGCGTGGCGCCGTTCGTGAGGATCGGCACGGGGAAAAGGGCCATGGTGTGCGCTCCTCAGAGGGCGGTGTAGGCGTCGCGCCAGGTCAGGCGCATGCGGGCGGTGTTCGTGTTGTCGAAGCCGGTCCAGCGCATCTCGGACTGGCCGGGCGGCAGGGAGAACAGGTCGACGCGCGAGGAAGGGGAGAGCAGCGTGGAGGCGTTGCCGCCGTTCTCCCGACGGACGGCGCGGTAGCCGGGCCGGGTGTCGACCTCGACCCACTGGCTGCTCGAGGTGAGGTTCAGCGTCGGCATGGACAGCTGCCGGCCGGATGCGACGTGGGTGACGGTGACTGTGGCGACGGGGCCAGTGATCCGGATGACAGGCCACGCGGGGGTGGTCCCCTGGTTGGTGACCCAGCCGGGCCGATCGGCAGCCGTCGTCCCCGACTGCACGAAGATCGGCGCGACGACGGGGGCGGCGAATCCTCCGCCGGTCAGCCAGCCGAGCGGGATCTCAGTGGTCGTCTCCTCGTCGGCGTAGTACGTCGGGTCGGTGGCGATGAACTCCAGGTCGAGGGGGACGTAGCCGTGAATGACCTGCTTGAACTCGGGATCGACCCGTCGCAGACGCCCGTTGAGGACCTTCACAGGCCGGCCGGGGCGCTTGATGCGCAGCGGCATCGTCACCCCGCCCCCGAGCCGTACAAGCGGATCGTCGGCGGAAGCCTGCAGAGCGGCCACCACGTCGTGGCAGGCGGCCGGATCGCCGGGGATACGGACGGCGGCATCGAACTGGACTTGCCGGGCGGCGTAGTAGTCGGGGCCGGCGAACGCCCCGTCCATGGACGGCTGGTCGGCGTCGTTGTCCCGGACCGGTGGCCGGCCCAGGCCGGTCGTCTCCATGACCTGCACCGGGGTACCGGCGCCCATGAGGACGCCCCCGAGTTCGTACTGCCAGTCAGTGAGCTCAGGCAGCGGCACGAGCATTCACCCCTCCCCTGCGAGCACGTCGCACGCTGCGGCCGACCTGCGATCCGATGTCCGACGCGGATGCCCCGGTGCGGACCGCGGTGACGGTGACGTGGGTATCTCCGCCGTCGCGGACAATGACGACCGGTCGGGTCGCGGACATGTCGGTGAGGCCGACCCCGAACCGGCTGGCGACGTCTCGCAGCACGTTGGTGGCGGCGCGGCGCTTGTTCGCGCCGAGCGGGATGTATGCCTCGCCGCCCGTGGACGGCTCCGCGAAGGTCACTGCCCCGCCGCGGGTGGCGTAGATGCCCTCCCGGATCCCGCCGTTCGCGTACGAGAGGCCCTTGTTGGCGCGGGCCAGGTCGGCGAGGAACTTCGTGGCCCGGGAGCCGAGGGCGCCGCTGATCTGGCTTTTCGCCTTGTTGGCGATGGTGATGATCTCGTCCTCGCCAAACCCGGTCGTGTCCGCGACGGTGTGCAGGCCGGTCTTGCTGGTCTTGACGGCGGCGATGATGGCGACGAGCTGCTGCGCCTGGTCCGAGGTGAGCGCGTTGTTCGCTGTTTTCGCGGCGGTGTTGGCCGAGGACGCCTTCTTGCTGTCCTTCACCGCTGCCGCGGCAAGTTCCATGGCGGCTTGGTCGCCCTGGGCGGCGAGCTGCTTGGCGAGGTCGCCGTACCCCTTCGCGGACAGCGTGATCAGATTCTTCGCAAAGGTGGCGTCGGCGGTGTTCGCCTTCGATAGCTGCCGGGTGTAGTCGGTCAGCGACGCCTTTGCGGTGGCGGCGAGGCCGCGCAGCGCCTTGGCCATGTCGTTGACGTACTTAGTGGAGCCCTTGGCCATCTTCGCGGTGAGCTTGATTCCGTCTTCGCCCATCGCAGCGAGAGCGTCGGCGACATCGGCTCCGGCCCGGTCCGCGACCGTGCTGAGGTTCTTTGCCCAGGTGGCGGTGGCCTTGGAGTTCGCCTTCAGCTTCTTCTCGAGGGCTGCGAGGTCGAAGTACTCGACTTCCTTGGTCTTCGTCTTGCCCTTGACCTTGTACTTGACCTTCTTCGTCTTGTGGGCGGCCTGCCCTGCGTCGGACGACGAGTACAGCGATCCGGAGGCGGGGTCGTACGTCCAGTCGGTGACGTTCCCGTCAGCGTTCCACTGGACGCTGCGGGGGTCGCCGCCGAGGCGCCGGATCGTCTCCTCCGTGATGGCGCGGGAGCGGCCGCGCTTGGAGGCGGCGAGGGGGATGTACGCCTCTCCCCCGGTCTCTTCCTCGGCCCAGACCCGCCAGGCGCCGGCAGGTGCGATCTGCGCGGTGTGGTTCTCCCGGATGCCACGCCGGTTCGTGCCCCCGTTTGCGTAGAAGTCCAAGACGGAGCCGTGGGCCTGCGGTGCCTGGACCATGTCGGGGACGCCGTTGGCGTCGCGGTCGTTCCCGGTCTTCTTGTAATTGAGGTAGATGCTGACGGACTTGCCGCGGATGTTGTTGATGGCGGACTGGATGATCGCGGCGTTGCGGGTGGCGTCTCCGGTCGGGACGCTGATCGTGACGGTCTTGCCCTTGGTGTTCTTGATTTTGAAGCCGAGGGCTTCCAGGTTCTGGCGGGCTTCCTGGGTGGGGGCCTTGATGTTGAGCGTCTTGCCCTTGGTGGCGCGGACCTTGTCCTGGATCGTCTGCAGCTCGGCCTTGACCTTGCCGGTGGGCGCCTTGATGTCGAGGGTCTTGCCGTTGGTCTGACCGAGCTTCGCGATGAGGAGGTCCAACTCGGCGCGGGCCGCCTTTGTCGGGGCGGTGATTTTGTACTCGCGGGTCCCCGGGATCAGCTGGATCTTGTACCCGATGTCCTCGAGTTCCTTCTTCGCCTCCGCTCCCAGCGCGTCGACCTTGATGGTCTTCGCCTTTGGCATCCGCTCAAATTCGGCTTGCACACCCATCAGCTCTGCGAGCGCGGTGTCGACGCCCTCGGTCTGCAGGAGGATGCTGACCCGTCCGGGGATCAGGCCCATCGCGTCGGCGACCCCGGCGGCCTGCTTCTGGCTCAGTCCGTAGCCCTGGGCGAGCTTGACTGCCGAGTCACGGGCGGCTTGCATCTCCTTCGTCGCCGCCGCCACGGACTGCGGAACGGTCTTGCCCTGCGACTGGGCGAAGTCGTACGCGGCCACGGCGGCGGACGATGAGCTGTCCGCGATCGAGTTCAGGGTGTTGAACAGGCTCTGCCCGTTCTTCGTCGTGGTGTCCAGGGCCCCGTTCGCCCCGATGAGCGCCTTCCCCCACCCGTCGGCACGGTCGACGCCGGCGGCCATGGCTTCGTTCGCCTGGGTGACCGCCTCATTCACCCGGGCCTGAGCGGCCTGCAGACTGACAGACCCGCCGGACAGCAGGTCGAGGGCGTCTCGCAGGGCCCGGGTGCGGGAGTCGGCGTCCGCGGTCTTGTCGGCGAGAGCGCTGACGGCATCCTTCAGGCGGCTGTAGGCGGTGGCGCCTCGCCCGGACACCGCGTTGTCGAGGTCCTTGGCGTTCTTCGCGGCAGTCTTCGCGTCTCCGGACATGCCGCGCAGCGCCTTGGCCGCCATCCCGTACTCGCCGGCCCGCTGCAGCGCCCCGTCGCCGCCCTCGTCGAGTTCCGCCTTCGCTAGGGACTGCATCTCCTTGGCGAGGTCCTTGATGCTGCCGCGCTGCCCCAAGTAGGCGTCCGTGACCTCCTGAAGGGTGTGCCCCTTCCTTCCGAGGACCTGCATCAGCGTCGTGTTGATGCCGATGGCCTTCTGCTGGAGCTTCGTGTCGGCCAGGGTCTGCGCGGCCTGCGTGCGCACGTTCTCGCTGATCGCCCCGTTCGATTCGCGGAGCGCCGACGTCAGCCCATCCACGGATGCCTTGTGCTGGGATGCTGCTGCGGCGGCGTCCTGCTGCGCTGTGAGGTACGTGCCGAGCAGCATGGTGGCGCCCATGATGGCAACACCCCACGGGCCCCCGAGGGCCCCCATGAGGCCGCCCATTCCGGCGCGCAGCCCGGCTCCGGCTGCTGCGCTTACGCCGCGTAGCGCGGCGCCGAACCCGGTAGCGCCAGCTGTCGCAGTGCGGAAGCTCGCTCCCATCGCCCCGATGGCGGGGACGCGTGTCTGGAGGACGGCGAGGCCTGCACCGAATCGGGACAGGGTCGCTCCGGACGATGCGGCCAGGCTCCGCTGTACGGCCATTTGCGCGTTCAGGGACCGGTAGGCGCCGGTGAGGCGGGTGCCGATGCCCGTCGCGGTGGACTGGATCACCGGGCCGACGCGGCGCATCAGGAGCATTGCGAGGACTGCGGACTGTACGGGGCCGGGCAGTGCCCCGAATCCGGAGACGAGTCCGCCGATGAGGTGCCCGATGGGGCCGAGGATTTGGGACAGGAACGACACGGCTTCGGCTGCAGCGTCCAGGGCCACGACCGCAATATCGAGGGAGCCCGCCACACCGCTGCCCTCCCCGGCGATGTCGCCCAGGGCGGATACGACGGGGGTGGCGCCCTCGGCGAGGTTCTTCAGGACATCGACGACCATCTGGCCGGCCGACAGGAGGACGTGAAGGGAAGAGGCGGCTGCGTCTCCGCCGAGCTCCTTGAACGGGGTGAGCATGTCGTCGGCGGCGTCACCGATGTCGGCGAACGTGCTGCGGGCGGCTGCGGCAATGTCCGGGCCGAACAGCGCCGCGGCGTCGTTCAGGTAGGCGAAAAAGGACTCGATCTTCGGGGTGGCCTTGGCCAGGGCGGACGTGATGCCGCGGGTCAGGAACTCCAGTCCGGGCGCCATGCCGTCGTAGATGGCCAGGCCGGTCTGCTTCGACTGGGTCTTCAGCTGCAGCATCGCACCGGCAAGGCCCTTGCCTTTCGCCGCAGCAATGTCGGAGGCGGCCCCGGTTTCCGACACCGCGGCCATGAGCGCGTCGAATGAGTCGACGCCTTGGTGGGCGAGTGCGATGGCCCCGGACATGGCCGGCTTGCCCATGGACTTCTTCACCGCAGCGGCGAAGTCCTGCTGCGTCATGCGGTGCTGCGCCTTGGACAGGCCGTCGATGACGTATCGGAGGCCCTTGAACCGGCCCTGGGCGTCCCATGCCTGAATGCCCATGGCCTCGAGGCCCTGCGTCATCTG
Source organism: Streptomyces sp. ML-6 (assembly GCF_030116705.1). Taxonomy (NCBI): domain Bacteria; kingdom Bacillati; phylum Actinomycetota; class Actinomycetes; order Kitasatosporales; family Streptomycetaceae; genus Streptomyces; species Streptomyces sp. ML-6. Next base: position 26,632 of record NZ_JAOTIK010000005.1, on the reverse strand, counting down.
TTTCGTTGGGGACGCGAGGTTGGCCATCATGCCGCGCAGCGTGGTCCCGGCGGTCTGGCCGAGGATGCCGGCCTTGCCGAGCATGCCGACCGCGGACGCTGCTTCCTGCATGTTGACGCCGAGGCCGTGGGCGACGGGGCCGGCGTACTTCATGGCGTAGTAGATGTCGATGATGTCGCCGGATGCGGCGTTTGCGGTCGCGGCAAGGGTGTCGGCGGCGGCACCGGCCTGATCGGCACCCATGCCGAACTGGTCCATCATGTCGCCGAGGTACTTCGCGGAGTCGGCGGCGTTGACCTGGGCGGCGGAGGCGAGGGTGAGGGACGCACGGGTGGCGCTGATCGCCTGGTCGGTCCGGAAACCGGCCTTCGCGAGCTCGACCATGGCATCGGCCGCTTCGGCGGCGGTCGCCCCGGGAAGGGACAGGTCGTTGCCGAGCTGACTGGCGGTCGCCGCGGCGCGCTGCATCTGCATCTGGGTTGCCCCGGTGACCGCGCCGAAGGTGTTCATCGACTGCTGGTACTCGTTGCCGTGCTTGACCAGGTCGCCGATGCCCATGACGAGGGCACCACCGGACAGCAGCGTCGCCGCTCCCACAAGCTGGCGACGGAGCCGGCCGGTGTCGGCAGTCATGCGGCGTAGGGCGCCGCGGTCGCTGAGCCCCCGCATGTGAGTGGAGGCCCGTTGTGCGGCCTGGGCGAGACGCAGGAGGTCTCGGACGGCGGTGTCGATCTGCCCGGACATGCGGGCGAGCTGCCGGCCGGTGGTGCGGGAGTGGTCGCCGAGGGTGTTGACGTGCCGGTTCGCTGTTCGGGCGGCGTCTCCGTACCGGCCCAGCTGGCGGCTGGCGGTGCGTGCGTCGTTCCCGAGGCTGTTGAGACGGCGGGCGGTGGTGCGGGCCGTGGTGCCGAGGGTGCGGATGTGCCGGGCCGCGGCCTGGGATGCCTGGCCGAGCCCACGGACCTCGGTCTTCGCGGTACGGGCAGCCGAGCCCAGGGTCCGGGCGTGCTTGGCGGCGGACTTGAGGGACTGGGCAAGGCCGTTGCCGTGGCCCCGCAGGTCCACTGACAGGTTCCAGTTCGCCACCGTGTCTCCCTCCCCTCTCTCTGTTGCTCAGTACTGCTGGCCGGTGCTGCGCCGCCGGTCGGCGAGGCTGCGATGCGCCGCGAGCGCGGCGGCGGTTGCTGCGGGGATCAGCGCGACCTTGACACCGTGCTGGTCGTCGCCCGTGTTCCGCGCGAGTTCGTCCTGCTTGTCGGCGATGACCTGGCAGCCGACGCACCGCTGGACGCTGACCGCGTAGGCGTCTTCCTCGCCGGGCTGGCCGTGGTCCCAGTCGTCGTACCGGGTGTTGCACTGCGGGCATACGGTCCGCTGGTACTCCAGGTACGCCAGCGCCTTCGCCCGGTCGCGGACCGTCCAGCCCCCGTCGCCAATGCCCCGGAACAGGGAGTGCGGGATGCCCCATCGGTCGCAGAGTTCGAGCTCACGGCGCAGGCGCTCATCCCGGATCAGCCTTTTCCCAGGTCCATGCGCGCGGTCTCCTGCACACCCCATGCGGCGTTGAACAGGGCGGCCGCTTCGGCTTCGGACCAGGTGTCGAGGTACTCGCGGGCGTCCTCAACGGTCATGCCGTCCACGGAGGCGGCGGCAATCAGCTCCGGGCCGAGGGACTCCACGTTGATGTCGTGACCGTCCTCGGCCTGTTCTTCCGTCGCCGGGTGCGACTTCCGCAGGGCCTCGAACTCCAGGCGGGGCAGTGCCTGGAACCGCAGGACGATCGCCGCGGCGTCGTACGCCTCCTGCGCGTCCGCGACGTCCTTCTCTGCGGCAGCGATGGCCTCCGGCCCGGTCGCGTCGTCGATCCGCTCCTCAGCCGCGGCCTTGATGCGGCGCAGCGTGTGCTTGGCGGACTCCAGCGCGACTCGGGCGTCAAGGTCGTCGCAGATGGTCAGTGCGACGGTGGCCCGGGTCCGGTTGCGGAGCCGCTCCCGGGTGGCAGCCCAGTGGGCGTCCTTGGTTACCGCGGCGGCCGGGGGTGCGGGGGTGGTGGTCTTGGCGGGCATGGTGTTCCTCCGTCAGGAGCGGGAAGGGGGCCCGGCCGGGCGCCGAGCGGCGCCCCTTCCCGAACACGCGTCGGGCCCGGCCGGGAGCAAGGGGGAGGCGGGGTCAGGTCCCGGCGGGGACGGTGGCGTTGAGGAGCGGCCGGTCGGTGATCGCGAACGCCACGGTGATCTTCGCGGCTTCGTTGTCGAGGGTGATCGCGGCGGAGTTCGAGGAGACCGTCACAGGGAAGACGTCCATGCCGGCTGCGCCGGGGGTCTTGCCCTTGCGGCAGATGATGATGAAGCCGGTGGTGCCCTTCGCGAGGTCGGTCTCGATGTCGTCGAGGGTGTCGTCCTCGTAGAACGTGATGGACGAGTCGGCCGCCGTGTCGTCGCCGCCGATCTTGCTGACGAACGTGGACGCCAGGTCGGGGGTTTCGATCATCTGATTTTCGATGCTGAACCCGTCGACGGCAGCGATCTGTCGGCTGTAATCGGTGGCGCTGGTGAGTTCGGCGGTGGTCGGCAGGTATCCGGGGTCGGCGATCGCCGTCGCGAAGAGGATCTTCGAGACGCCCTTGCGCTGGAACCTGGGCATAGTGGTGGCCCCTTTACATCTCACGCGTGAGTGGAAGTCGGCCACCGGTGGGTGGCGCGTCCGCGCTGGGGCCGCCGCGGTGCGGTAGAGCGCCTGGCCAGGGGTCAGGCGGGGGTCAGGTCGAACCTGAACCGCTGCACGTAGCTGATGATCCCATCCGTGGGGTCAGTTGTTGCCCCTGGTTCCACCTCCAGGGTTCGGGACATGACCTTTGCGCCGGGGATGACCAGCGGGTGCAGCCACAGCCCGGTGGCGGGGTCGCGGCCCAGGAACGTGGTGCGGGCCTTGTCAGCGAGGAGTTCGGCCTGGTCGAGAGTGCCGGCGGATCCGGGCCGGGTGGGGGCGGGGCCGGACACGGATGTCACCTGGTAGACGAGGCTGATGTCGTCGTGGGTGTCGGCGAGGGGCGGCCCGTCGAGTCCGGTGTCGAGGGAGTACAGCAGGTAGTACGGGGGTTTCGCGTCGGGCATGCGGCCGCGGCCGACCGGCAGGGCCGTAGCGGAGGTGAGGAGCGCGGCCAGGGCAGCGGTGACGGGGCGTCGGGGAATCACTGGAGCACCTCCGCGATGGCGTACCGCATCTCCATCATCAGCGTCGCGCCGATGTAGTCGATGGCTGGGCCGACATGCGGGAATGGGGGCTGGTTGTAGACGCGCCCGAGACTGTCTGGTCCAACGAACCCGAACTCGAGGCGGCGGCCTTGAGGGGCGTTTGTGCCGATGGTGCACATCGCCCCGTACGGAAGGCGGCGGCTCTGCGTCTCCCAGGAGTTGCGGTACGCGCCGGTGATGACGTTCGGGCCGGGCCGCCCGGACGCGTTGCCGCGGATCCGGGCGCGTCCGAGCTCTCCGGTGTGCCGGACGGCCCTCTGGATCGCGGGCCCGATGCGGGTTGCGGCGTGGTCGAGGCGGTCGGCGAGTTCGTCGGGTGTCACGGCGCCCCCGTCCGGAGTTGGTCGAGGGGGGTGATACGGACGACTTCGACGGTGCCGGCCCGGCCGGGGTCGGTACAGGTCCAGGAGCGACCGAGGAGCCCGGTACGTGCCGGGTCGTGGACGGCCACCACGGTGACCACGGCGTCCTTCGGGGGGATCGGTGCGGGCAGGGGGGTGAGGAGCCGGTACCGGGAGGTGGTCTCCTGCACCCACGGCAGGTTGTGGTCCGGGATGGCGGAGATCTCTGCCTGGGCGGCAGAGCCCTGCACGGCGCCGGGCCCTTCGTAGAGGATGTCGCCGTCGGGGTACTCGAGCTGCCCCGTGGCCTCGTTCAGGACCGGGTCGCCGGTGGCGGGCAAGGTGACGCGGACGGTGTCGATGAGGAGGTTGTCCCCGATCCATGTGGTAACTCCGGCGAGGGCCGCGTCGAGTCCGGCCATCAGGTCCTCCCCTGCGCCCAGTCGGCCAGCTGCCGGAGCATGGCCACGGTGAGTTCGTTGGGGCTGCCGTCGAGGTCGTCTCGCTCCAGCGCGGCGCGGGACAGGGCAGCAGGTTCGATGTTCGCCAGGAACGCGGCGATGATCTGGCCGTCGTCCTGCTCGGGTGTGGCGACCGCGACCTGGGCGAGCCCGTCAAAGTCGAGCCCCCGATGTGGGACGGTGTGGAGTACGAGCACCGGGGGGCCGCCGACCTGGTGCTGGAGCTCGTAGCCTCGGATCGAGCGACTGATATCGGCACCGTCGATCTCGACCTTCCCCATGACGCCGTCGGCGGTGATACGAACGTGGCGGGGCTCGTCGGCCATGCTTGGGGCGGTCATGCAGGGTCTCCGGATTCGATGTCGGTTCGGCCGTTGAGATCGGGGCGGGGGATCCAGGAGCGGATGCAGCCGTGGTGGGCAGCGGGGTACATGGACGCTTCGTCGATGCTGCGGATCGTGCCGTCCGCGTGGTCGGTGTCCTGATGTGAGACGAACCCGCACTCAGGTCCGTCGACGCACTGCATCCACTCCGCTTCCAGTTCCCACCGCGCGGTGTTGATCGCTCCCCTATTCGCTGTGGCGACTCCCTGCCACGACAGGGCTGCGTGCGCCCAAGCAGCGACCGGGTGGCGGGACTCGTCGGCGTAGACGATTGTCGCCAGAGGGTAGGCGTCCGACAGTTCCTTGCTGTTGATGCCGGTGTGGTTGCGGCCGAGGACAACGTCCCGGGTGGCGTCCTGCGCGGCACGGGCGAATGCCTGGGCGCGGCGGACGGCTTCCTGGATGCGGCGGATCAGGTCGACGTAGAACGTAGCGGTCAGGGGGGCGATGGCGGCCTGGTGGTCGATGGACCACTGGAACAGGTCGATGGCCTCGTTGGCTCGGCGCAGCGCCTGGAGGGCGCCGTTGCGGTACACAGCGGGCAGGTCTATGGCGGCCCAGCGTTCCGCGAACGCGCGGGCGTCCCGGTCGAACATGGCGACCTGACGGTTGAACTCGTTCATCGCGGCCCGGGACCGGGTGGTGGCACCGATGCCGGGGCGGATGCGTTCCAGGGTGCGCAGCAGCACGTCCTGGGCGGTGATGAGACGCCCCCAGTCCCGGGTGAGGCGTTGCGTGGAGACGGTGATCAGGGCGAGGAGCTCGGTCTGTGTCTCCCGGTCCTGGCGGGCGGGTGCGGGGGTGCTCATCGTCGGGGCCGCTCAACGAGCGGAAGGGTCCCGAACCCGTCCGGACCGGTTTCGTCCGGCGGATCGTCGGGGCCCGGGGGGTCTCCAGCTTCCAGGGCGGCGATCTGCCGCTCCAGGGCCTTGATGTTCTCGGTGTAGGACACGGACACGACACCGGACACGTTCACGGTCGACGGCTGGGTGCGCAGGGTGGCCAGCCGGCCTCGGAGTACTTCGAGGGCTACAGCCCGGGCGGTCCCGAGGCGGGCGTAGCGGGCCTCGAGGTCGGGCTGGTCGAGTGGGGTGCCGAGCTGGGATTCGAGCCAGGCCCGTACGGCTGCGTCCATGGGTCCTCCGGTGCGTGCGGGGCGGGAAGGGGGCAGGTGCGGGCCCGCCGTTGGCGCCCCACCAGGGGCGGGCCCGCCACCGCTTACTGGCCGCCGGTGCCCTCGTCGGCGGCCGTCCGGCCCCGGGCCGGCTTACGGGCCGCCCGCTTGGCGGCCGGCTTGGTGTCCGCGTCGTCGTCCTCGCCCGTGGGGTCGGAGGAGTCGGCGGCCTGCTTCGCTGCGGCGGGGAGGTTGCTGTCTTCCCACGCTGCCGGGTTCGTGATGAGGGCGGCGAGCCTCGTGTCGGGCTCGCTTCCCTCGTCCAGGCGGACGGTCTGGTGCGTGTCCGGGTCCGTGACGTACACGGTCGCTGCCAGCCGGGCGCCCATCAGAAGACCTTGGCGGTGATGTGGATGTCCGGCACGTACAGCACCGGCATGGCGACGGCCGCGCCCTTGGTCCACACCTGGACCGGGTCGTCCTTGTAGCCGTGGGTGACGACGATGCCGGGGGCTTCCTCCCGCTCGATGGCGGGGTTGCCGCCCGAGGACAGCACGAGAGACTCGGCGGTGACGCCGTACTGCGTCTCGCCCCACGTCTGCGGGGTGGGGGGCAGCATCAGCCACCGGTCCTCGGGGATCGGGCGCTTCATCGTGCCGTCGTCCAGGGGGATCTGGACGTCGTACACCTCGATGGGCGGGAGGCCGTAGCGGGCGCGGACGACGTCGACCTCGTTCGGAGCGAGGACGGCGGTCGGGGTGGTCGACGGGGACACGCTGCCGTAGAAAGCGGCCCGGTAGGAGTTGTTCGCGGCGAGCAGGGCGCGAGCCTTGTAGGAGGTGACGACGCGGGACGGGAGCGGGGCGCCGGAGGCGCGGAGCGTCTCGATCCAGGCCATCTCGTCCTTGAGGGCGTCCGCGGTCGGGTCGGTCCACGCGGTGGCTGCGGTCGGCATGTTCGCGGAGGGGACACCAGCGTCGTACTCGACGGTGAGTCCGTTCTCCCCGGACAGGGTGAACTTGCCGTCGGTGAGGAGGTCACCGACGGCGAGCTCGAGGCGGGACTTGATGGACTGCACGTGCGCGGCCACGTCCTGGTAGAGCAGTTCCACGAGCTCGGACGCGTCGGCGCCGCGGGAGGTGTCGAGGAGGATCTGCTCGAGCTCGCCGACCAGGTACTTCTGACCCAGGGGCGGGAGCATGCCCTCGGTGACGATGCGCTTGGCCTCGCGGGTCGCGACGGCGGTCTGCGCGTCCCACGCCCGGTACTTCGCCGCGTTCACTCGGCGGGACGTGGACTTGATGCGGAACTTCACCGAGTTGATGGTGCGTTCCGGCATGACGGAGAGGGTCAGCGCGTAGTCCGCCGGGGTCTGTACGGCCCGTGCGAACGCGTTGATCTCGGTGGCGTCGATGTCCCTGAGCAGGGTCTCAAGCATCAGTGTTCAGCCCTTTCTCAGGAGAAGTGGATGAGGTCGGTGCGGCTGGCCGCGTCAGGCACGGTGAGTGCGACGGGGAGCTTGGCGGTGTCGACGTCGCCGTGGACCAGGAGCGCCCCGCCGACCTTGGTGGAGGCCGGGTTGAAGTGGGTATCCGTGGCGAGGAGCCCGGCGAGGATCTCGGTGCCGTCGGTCGCGCCCGAGGTGTAGGGGGCGTACAGGCCCGATGCGGTGACCTTCCCGAGCGGCAGGCCCGACTTGAACACGGCCTGCGGGGTCGTGGCCGTGGCCGGCAGGTAGTGGGTGCCCGACGTGAACTTGGCGACGTCGAGGGTGACGGTGGCGTTCATGCCCGAGCCGTGCAGGTTGCGCAGCCACCGCCGGTCGGCGGTCACGGTCTCGGTGGTGGTCATCGGCTGGAGGTCCACGCCGATCTCCTCCCGTGGAATGTGGGGTGGCACTGGGGGTGCGGACACCTGTCGGGTGTCGTCCACGGGGGTGGTGCGGAGAGGGCGTGGTCCCTCAGCTCGGGTGGGATCAGGCGGCGTCGGGGCGCCGGAATCCCATCTGTTCGGCACGCTTACGGGCGCGGGCCTGGACGTCGTCCTTGCCGGCCGGGGTGCGCGGCGGGCTCCCGGCCGGCGCGCCGCCGGGGGCGGGCGGAAGCGCACTCGGCTGCGGGGCGGGCTTGGTGCCGAAGAGTTCGGGGCGCCGCTCCTTCAGCTTCTCCGCGGCATCCCGCACGGTGCTCTCGTCGGCGCTGTCGTCGACGCGGAGCAGGGCGGCCGCGTCTTCGAGGTCGTCACCGGTCGCACCGAGCCCGACAAGGACGGCCCGCCGGTTGGCGTCGCGCTCGCGGGCGGTTGCGGCGGCTTCCCGGGCAGCGAGTTCCCGTTCACGCTGCTCCAGCTCCTGGCGGCGCTTCTCGTCCTCGGAGAGGGCGTCCTGCTGGGCCTTGCGGGCGGCGGCAATGAACGCCTTGGCGTCGTCGACATTGTTGAAGCCGTGCTCGGCAGCGAACTCCTCGAGCGCGGTGCGGGCCCCGGCACGCTGCCCCTGGGCCTTCTCCTTCGCAGCGAGTGCCTCGACCTCGGCCTGGGTGAACGTCCGTTGGGCGGGCGGGGCGGGCTTCGGCGGATCGGCCGGGTTGGGGACACTGCCCACGGGCGGGTCACCGCCGTCGTTGTAGAACACGGCGAGACTGTCGACGCCGGTGTACGGGTGCGCCCACGCCATGTGGGCGGCAGGGGCGCGGTGGTGCTGCGTGGGGCGACGCATGAGGGCAGGTCCTCCCAAGGACGTTCCAGGCCCCGCGCCTGAGATCAAGGAAAGCATGGCCAGGCTCATTCGTTCCCCCTGCTTCCCTGCTGCCTCTGTGCGGCAGGGTCGTCGACCGTTGCGGCCGCAGGCAGGCTAGGGAGTTGGACGGCCGGGGCGACCTGCTCGTCGGGGGCCTGACGGCCGAGGAACGCGGCGACCTCGTCGGGGTTGCCGAGGGCGTCGGCCAGCATCCTGGCCTGCTCGAAACTGCGGGCCTGGATCTGCTCGATCTCCTTCTCTGCGCCATCAATGGGCCACCCGGCTTCGGTGAGCATCCGGATCGCGGTCTCAAGGCTGATGACCTCGGCCTTGTACGCGGTGGCGACCTGCTCGAGGACGGCGGCCTTGTCCGTGGGGGTGTACGGGCCGCGGACCAGTCGGGCCGGGAGCGGGGTGACACCGGCCCAGTCGGGGTGCTGGCCGGCGAGGAACAGGCGCTGCACGAAGCGGAGCAGCAAGCGGTCCTTGTGGTCGCGGGCCAGGCGCATCCCGGAGATGAGGGAGTCGAGGGGGCCGAGGGACAGTTCCAGGGCGTACCCGGAGGGGACCTTGGAGGGGTCCATGGTGCCGAGGGATACGGCGGGCAGGCGGACGACGTTCGCGGCCCGGTCGGCGAGGTCGTGGCCGTGGGCTCGGAGTTCGCGGAGGGCGGGTGAGGTGTCGACGGCGGTCAGGCGGCCGTTCTCGCCGAGGGTGAAGAGGGTGCCGGGCCCGACGTGCTGGTCGTGGCGGTGGTTGGTGATGCCGGAGATGCCGATCATCGGGAGGCCGGTGGTGGCGGAGGCGCGGGCACTGTCGGTGTCGGTGGAGGCCAACTCATCGAACGCCTGCAGGGCCTTTGCCAGGCTGCTCTGCCCCCAGTGCTCCTCGGCGGGCGGGACGGTGTTCGGGACGTGGACGACCGGGATGAAGTCGATGAGGAGGTCGAGGTGGTCGAGGACTTCCCCGGACCCGTTGGTCGCGAACGACGCCTTGTCCATGGGCAGGTCGTCGACGTCGACGCCGCCTTTGAGGTCGCCGAGTTCCCAGGTGGCGTCGGTGAGGTAGCAGGTGCGGTACGCGGGCTCGTCGCTCCACGGGTACATGCGGCTGATCGCCCCGGTGTCGTCGACTTGGTCGCCGCGGCCGAGGACGGGCGCGGCTGGGGTGTCGTCGGTGGGGTCGGACATGACGGGGGCCCGGACGGCCCGGCCAGCACGGTCGATACCGGAGGCGGTGGCGGGGCGGATCCAGTCCAGCTCGTACGTGATCCGGCGCAGCCGCGGCTTGAGGCCGCGCTTGGGGTCCTCGGGGAGCTCCCATGCGATGTGGACCCGGTCCGGGTAGTCGGCGCCGTCTCCGTCCTCGGGCAGGACGGGGAAGTAGAAGCCCGGGTCGTACGTCTTGAGGCGGGGCCGCTGCTTCGCCGGGTCCCAGTACAGGAGGTACACGCCGTCACCGAGGCCGACGGCCTTCCTCTCGCACTGGAGCATCCGCATCGGCAGGAGTTCGTTGTCCGCCCAGTCACGCAGCAGGCCCTGGACGCGTTCGGCTGCGGCGGCCGTGGTTTCGTTCTCGGTGTCGGTCTGCTCGGCACCGGGGACGATGATGTGCTGCTCGCGGCCCATGACGTGCGCGACGAGCGTGTCGATGAACATCGACGGGTCGCCGAACTCGCGGCGTTCACGGGCGGATGGGCCGTCGCGGAGCTCGGCGAGTTCGCCAGCCTGGTTGTTGTCGTAGGCGGCGAGGAGCTTGTACGCGGCGAGGCGCCGCTCGTCGGCGGCCGGCACCCAGGAGGCATGGGCCTCGGGGAACGCTCGCCGGTTGGGCATGCCGAGCGAAGGGTCGGAGTAGACGGGCTTGTAGTTCAGCCACGACCAGGCGTCGATGACCAGGCTCTTGAGGCCCACGGGGCACGCCTCCGTATCAGGCCCCGCGCCATGTGATCAGGGTACGGACGGCCGGGACGAATGTTGCCCCTGGTGTTCCGGGCGGGCGCAGCCATACCACGTGCGCTTGACCCTAAAACCTTTTTGGGCAGTCATTTGTTCGTTTGTGTGGCTGAACTTTTCTTGTTTTATGGTCAGTTGGCGGAGTAGGCCGCCTAGAGTCTGTGCCGTGGCGTTGCCGTTCCTCGACCGCCCTTCCGGGCCTAGGCCGGAAGGGAGTCACCCTTCGGGCACCCGAAGAACAGAGGAATCATGATCGGTAACGGCGAACAGCCGGACTGGGACCGTTGGGCCTTCTACGTCGCGCTGATTGAGGTGGCTCTCAATCTGACGTTCTGGCTCAACAGCTAACAGCTAGCCCGGCTGTTCGCACCACAGTGGCGGGGTCGCGTCCTTCGGGACCGGCCCCGCTTCCCTTGGTCCACCTCAGCGCACTGCGTAGTGCGGTCGGTGAGCCAGCGCCCAATGTAGTCGCGCAACCGCAGCATTGGGATCGTGATATCAAAAAGTCCACCCGGGTGGCATTACGGATCCGGAAGTCACGCTTGATCAAATACGGATCCGGCAATGCCGGACAGCAGTACTGATGGTCATCGCCTACCAGACAAGCGCTGGTCGGCATACGGGGAGCTACCCACGGACGCGGCCGCCGGGTCGGCAAGCTCGGTAAGCAGGTGAACGGCGGCGTCCATGCGGTCCGGGGAGTCCATACCTGGGATCCATGACACGTACTGGACCTCAAGCCCGGGGAACTCACCAACGTGGTGGACATGCCCGTTCTCGTACAGCTGGGCAATGGGCTCGGCGCGTAGCCGTTTCCCGACCTTGGCGGTCACTTCGATGATGCGCGGCATGAGCATGCCGTGGGTGGCGCCCTCGCGTTCGAGTTCCGTCCAGGCTTGCCGGAGGATCTGGGCGGCCATGTCCCCGCCGAAGTTGGACTCGACGACGAACGCGTCAGCCTGGAGCTCGATTGCAAGGAGGCAAGCAGCTCTCCCCCACTTGGCGGCGCCCATTTTCCTGGACTGGTCAGCGAGGAGGTACATCTCGCCGCGGGCGTCGCGGCCGCCGCCGATGAGGCCGACTTCGTCGCTGTCGTCGCGGCCGCCGGCGGTGTCGATGGCGACGAGGGTGCGGGTGAGGTCGACGCCGCGGAAGGCTTGTGGGGTGATGCGGTTGTCGGTGATCCACGGCCACTTCCAGACGCCGCCTTCCAGCGGGCGCGGTTCCTGCTGGTAGAGGGCCCACCAGCCGCGTTCGCCGACGTCCTTCTTGAAGCGGTCGAGGTGCTTTCGGTGGAAGCGTTCGGGCCAGAGGGGCTCGCCGATCTGCCGGCCGAGGGGGTCTCCTTCGGTCATGGCGATGGCGGGGAGGTTGAGGACGGTCCAGTCCTTGGCTCCGCCCTGGAGGATGCGGCCTGCGAGGTCGTTCTCGGACCAGCGGGTCTGGATGACGATGATGGAGCCGTTGGGTTCCATGCGGGTGTTGATGACCTGCTGCCACCAGTCCCAGAGGGTGGCGAGTTTGACGGGGCTGTCGGCGTCCTTGGCGTCTTTCAGGGGGTCGTCGACTATGGCGACGTTTGCGCCCATGCCGGTGAGGGAGCCTCCGACGCCGGCGGTGACGAGCCCGCCTTCGGTGCCTTCGAGGTCGAATCGGTTCGCTGCTTGGGAGCCGTAGCGGAGGTTGATGCCGATGGTGTCGCCGTGGGCGCGGATGTTGTCACGGATCCACCTGCCGTGGCCTTCGGCGAGCTTGGCCGCGTATGAGGCGATCATGATGCGGTGGTCGGGGTGTCTGGCCAGGTACCACAGGGGTGCCCACCGGGCCGCCCGAGCGGACTTCCCATGGCGAGGAGGCATGTTCAGCAGGACGCGCATGCGTTCGCCGTTGGCGATGCGGACGAACGCCTGATCGATGAGATCCAGGTGGCGGGCCTGCCACTCGCGGCCCCCAGTGAGCGCTGATGCCATGGCGCCCGGGGATCGTTCGATGGCCATCTGCTGTTCGGCCCATGCCAGGGCAGCCCGGGTTTCCTTGTCGGCGAGCCGGGTGATGGTGGCACGCTGCTCGGGGGGCAGAGTGCGGTAGACGGCGACCTGCCGTTCGAGGGCTGTGGTCACTCGTCGGCGACCTCTTCCTCGTCGGCCGGGGTAGACGTGGCCGTATTCATGGGGGCGTCGCTGTCGAGCCGGCTGGTTGCGGCGATGAGGGCGGCCAGCTTGTCCGGGTCGGCGGTCGACACGGCGAGCGGCCCTCCTTCGGCTCCGGTGACCTCGGCCTTGACGGGCATGTCGAGGCCATTGAGCTTGGCGCGGCGGTCCATGAGCTTGAGGACGGTATCGACGGCCTTCAGGTCGATCTCCCGCGCTACCTCCATGCCTTCGCGGTCGAAGACAGGGCTGGGGGTGGTGGCCTTGCCCCAGACGGCTTCGAGGAGGGAGTCGAGACGTTCGTTCTCCTGCTGCCGGTACACGGAGATCTCGGCGGCTTCCTCGTCGCGGTTCTGTTCGAGGGCCCGGATGAGGTCCTTCCGCGCTGCGCCGGAGCTGCTGTATCCGAGGGCGAGGATGAGCGGGTCGTCGAAGCGGACACCGCTGCGACGGAGTCGGATGAGGTCGGCGCGGCGTCCTGCGGTCTCGGCTTGCTTGGCTTTGGAGGCTGGCATGGCGGTCGGGGCTCCCGCTGTGTCGTTGTCAGGCCCCGCGCCTGGTGCTGATGATCCCCGATGTTCGGGTTTTGGTTCCCCCTGGCCGGTCTGGGTGGCATCCTGCGCGCCATGAGGCATATGCGTGGGGTGGGTGCTGTCGTGGCGGGAATTGCTGCGGTGGTCGTGTTGTCCGGGTGTGGCGGTGATGAGGCGAAGCCGGCCTCGAGCCCGTCGGCGTCGGAAGGGACCGCCGATGCGAAGCCATCGGAGCCGGTGCCGTCCGAGGCAGCGGAGTATCCGGCGACGCCCGAGGGTGACATAGACCGGCTGGCCGACGAGAAGGGCTGGGTGGTCGATGACCTGTATCCGGCGGCGTCGGACTTCGTGACGGACATTTGCGAGTCGTTGCCGGTGAGCGCGGTCGATGGGGTTTCGCGGCCGCAGTGGCTGGCTGAGTCCGGGAACTTCGACGGTGACGGGAAGGCTGTGCTGCAGGCGGGGATCCCGAAGCTGTGCCCGAAGTGGTCGCCGGTGCTGAAGCAGGCCGTGTCAGGGAGGTACGACCGGTGGTTCGGTGACGGAACGTATGTGGTGTCGAGCGAGCCAGGGGCCGCCGAGGACGAGGAGACGATCCCGCCGGGCACGTACCGGGCCAGGGGCAGCATGAAGGACTGCTACTGGGAGCGGACCACGAAGGGCGGGGACATCATCGACAACAACCTTGCGACTTCGGCGCAGGAGATCACGGTGACGATCCGTGCGTCGGACGGGCAGTTCACGTCGGAGCGGTGCGCGGTGTGGAAGCCCGTGAAGTAGGGGCTGGTACGAAGTCGGGCCCGGCACCATGGGGTGCCGGGCCCGGTGCTTACAGCAGGTCAGTAGCGGGCGATGAGCCAGGCGATGACCAGGCCTGTGGCGAAGTCACCGAGCCGGTACGCCACGCCGCACATGAAGCTCGCGTGGACGCCGCGGCCATACCTGACCAGCCATTTCCGCAGGTGGGGGGCGAATGCTTGGCGCTGCCTGTCAACACGAGCGCTGTGCTTAGGGGGCTGTTTCGCGTTACTCTCCACTCGGAGTCCTTCCGTCATGCCGATGAATGGGACACCGCGCAGGAGCCCCCCTCGACTTGTGGCCTAGGAACCGTGTTGAGGAAGCGGGGCTCTTTCGCGTGTGAGCAGTCTACGTATGCAGGTCCGACAACCCTGCCGTTCCGCACGGGGACTCGGCAGCATGCAGGCGACCTTCCGGACAATCCGTCACAATTTTGAATGGTCGCTCTGACACTGAGCATCATGAGATCTTCCGAGACTCACCGAGCCTCATCGAGGCCCACAACCGGCAGTGATTCGCGGCACATTTCCTCGTCGTTCTCGCGAAGGGCGTGTCGCGCCATGCATCGGCCCCACCAGCGGGGGGTGCTGGTGGGGCCGGGTTGAGCCGCGTGCGTCTGGGGGTGTCGCACGGTGGGCTCGGATGGTTGGTGTGCGGCACGGCCCGTTGTGCGTCGTCCGGGCGCGGGGACACCGTGAGACTCGGCAGTCCGGGCCGTGCAGTACCAGCGTGACGTACGGGAGGCCGTTTGTCCGGGCTGCTATCCCCGGGCGCTTGTTGATGGTGGGGGCTGGCCCAAGGCGGGCGGTCACTACGTGGGTGCGAGGCTCGGTCACCTGGGCAGCTGGTTGCGGGTGTGGGCGATGACGCCGCGGGTCTGGGTGGTGAGGCTGCGCTGGTCGATGGTGACGTTGCCGTTGTAGTGGTGGTGGACGGGTGCGGGTGCCGCTTCAGCTACGGCCTTGGCCTTGCCGACGAGGCGGGCGATGGCGAGGACGAGGACGGTGGGCGCCCCAAAGGCGATGGCGCAGACCGCAGGGTCGGCGTATCCGGAGGCGAGCATGACGAGGGAGGCTCCTCCGCCGACCATGAGGCTGGCTGCTCCCCCAGTGAGCATGATGGTGCTGATGTCGGTGGCGCGCTGACTCATGGGCGGCCGGCCGGGCTGGGGCACGGGCGGGGTGGGCCCGATGGCGGGGAGCGGGGCGTCGTCGCGGTGGCTGGTCGGGGTGCGCATGGCGTCTTCGACGGCGGCGAGGAACTGGGCGGCCTGGTCGTTGATGACGAGCTGGGCGGGCTGCTGCGGGTTGGTGTTCACGGAGGTTCCTTCGTGTGGCGGCGGTGGTGGTATAGAGACGCAGGAAGCCCCCGGGGGCGACCCCGGGGGCTTCCCTAGTCGTCCGGTTGTTCAGTCGTCTTCGCTGACGGAGCCCGACGACTCGGCGAAGTAGATGGCCGCGAAGCGTACGGCTGAGTGTTCGCTGAGTCCGGCCCTCTTCAGGCTGTTGATCAGCTCACTCATGTGGAACATCGCCTCGTCCATCGGCGTCATCTTCAGGTCCGGGGACTCTTCCGACATCAGGAACCTCATCGCACTCGATTGACACTGCCGCGTAGGTTCCATCATCCCCCTTGACGAGCCTGTTCTGCAGGCCAAGTTTGGCGCAAAGGTCACGGAAGGTGCGGCCGGACTTGTCGTAGCCAGCCCTGACCATCAGCGGGTACACCTCGGACGGTTTGACCGGACGGCCCTGCGCCGCGAACAGTTCAATGGCGAGGTCGTCGTTGGACTTCGGACGCTGCGAAGCCTTCGCGAGTTCGATCGCAGCTTCTTGCTGCGCGGCCCTCTCGAGCTCGTCCTCGTCGATCAGGGCTTCGCTCAGGCGCGGGATGTCGGCGCTCTTCCCGGACAGGGGCGCGGCGATCGGGTCGCCGTCGCTGTCGGTCGCGCGGCCGAGCAGCAGGTCGTACGACGCGGGCGTTTCCCAGGAGCTGTACAGCTCCCACACGGACTCGTGCATCCGGTCTGGTGTGACGTTGCCGTATGCGTCGCCGCGGAGGTTCGGGATGATCCGGGCCCAGCGCTGCGACCATGCGAGGCCCATGGCTTTCGCCGTGATCGGGTCCATGTCCGGCCTGATGTCGGAGAGCTGCCGTGCCGCGTCCATGAACAGGGACTGCATGCGTGTGTAGTCGTCGCTGCCCTCGGTGAATGCTTCGGCCATGGTGGCGTACGCCTTCGCCGGGGTCGGCTGGAACGGCCCCTTGGTCGTCGACATGTACGCCACGGTGCCGGGGTCGGTGAAGATCGCCATGTCCGGGGCGCCGCTGTCCGGGAACAGCATCTGCAGCTCTGACGAGTTGTTCGTCCGTAGGCCGATGCGGCCGGGGGTGAGTTCGTCCATGGTGCCGGTGATGTACTCGCGGGTGGCACGGAGACCGGTGTTGCTCACGCGGACGTTGACCGACCGGCCCTCTTCGATGATGAAGTCGAGGCCAGCGAGGACGTCGTCGGGCATGCTCTTGGTCTCGTCGACCCGGATGTGGATGGCGGGGATGTCCGGGCGTGCGGGGAGGTTGTCGACGTCCTCGTCCTCGAGGAGGTCGGCGTACTCGGTTTTGCGGGCGGCGATCGCGGCCTGCGCTGCCTGGATGACGAGGCGGCATTCGTCCTCGGTTGTGGCCGGCCAGTCGATGAGGGGGCGACCGATGCCATGCCGCAGGTACGGGTTCACAAAGACCGCGCTCATCTTGGCTGAGGTGTCGAGGTCGATGACGATCGCGTCGCAGCAGCGGACAAGACCGAGACCGAGCGTCTTCATCAGGGCGGTCTTGCCGGAGCCCTGGGCGCCGATCGCGATGAATCCCTCGTCCTTCAGGTTCAGGCCGGCTTCGGCCCCGTTGCCGATGATGCCGAAGCCGACGGGCTTGTTGATCGTGGTGGGTGTGAGCTTGGGGTACGGGATCGCGCCGGACATCATGTTCTTCCGGGTGAGCGCGATGAAGACCACGTTCCGGGGGACGTCCGGGCCGCCGGCGTTGAAGGACACGCCACCGCCCTTCGGGAGGTGCAGGGCGCCGGCGAGGGCAGCCTCGTAGCCGCGGAGGGCGTCGATGTTCAGGTGCGCCGGCAGGGTGACCTTCACGGTTTCACCGGCGCCGCTCGCCCACTTGTCGACGACCGGGTCGGCGAGAGCGCCTTCGATACCGCACACGTCCTCAAGCAGGCGAGCCCACGCGTCCTGGGCGCCCTTGATCTCCTGGCCCTGCTCCAGGCGGCGGTCGAGTTCCTTCTCGGCCGCCTTCGTCTCCTCGCCCCACCGGTCCATGCCGATGTTGACGGCCGCGCCGGTTGCCCAGATCGCCCCGCCGAACGCCATTTTCAGGAGGCTGGGGCCTTCGGCGAGGGTGTACGACAGCCATCCGGTCATGGACAGCCACGATGCGGCGCGGGCGACGGTGACGCGCCGCCATGACCCGCGGGCCTGCTCGTACGCAACTGCGGCGGCGGTGCAGATGACGCCGGCACCCGCGCCAGCCACCCACGGGATGTCGACGAGCGGGGCCACGAGCGCGGAGGCGACAGCGAGTTCGCCGCCCCACGCCACGAGCCGCCCGGGGGTGACGGCGTCCCTTGAGAAGTCCCACTTCTTCGGTTTGTCGGTGAGTGTCACCGGCAGTTCTGCACTGGACATGGCCTGTCTCCCTTCCTGGTTAACCGGACGCCCCGCGGCGGCCGACGACGTCCCATTTCCGTTCGGCGTAGGCGCCCTTGCCCCCACGCCCCTTCGCGTTCAGGGTGAGCTCGCGGTGATGGACCTTCTTCGCGGCCTTGATTGCTTTCTTCAGCTCGTCGGAGACGCGGAGGACCTGCCCGGCGGTGCGCAGGACGGTTTCGTCGACGACACCCTCGGTCGGCCAGGTCTTCTGCATGCGCCGGTAGAGCTTGGTGATCGAGTCGGCTACGGCGTTCACTCCGGCGGCCGAGCCCGCGACTTCGGACAGCACGGTGACCATGTGGCCGCGGTTGAAGCCCTTCATCAGGTTGATCAGCTTCTTTGTGCTGCCGTCCGAGGCCGGTACGAGCTTTCCTCCCCCGCCGTTCGATCCGGCCGACCCGCCGGGAAGGGACAGACGTGCGGAGTTCGCCGAGGCGATCGCAGCCCGCAGTTTCGCGGCGTCGAGCGTTCCGGGCGCGTTGCGGATGTTCCAGCGTTCCTCACCGATACGCGGGTCCATGACTCGGATGATGTCCTCGCGGTGCGCCTGCACGAAAACGACCATGATGTTCTGCGCCATGGCGCCGGCTGTGCGGGCGGCCACGGCGGCGTTGTTCAGGTGCTTGATGACCGAGGGGTGCAGGGGCGCGGTGCGGGAGAGGGCCCGGCCAGCTTCCAGGACGGCGACGGACAGGTTCTTGCACATGTTCGGGATGCCGGTGAGTTCGACGATGTGGTCGGCCATGTCGGCGTCGTCGTCGCTGTGCAGGCCGTGGGCGAGTTGGTCGGCCATGGCGCGGAGGATCGCGAAGGCTGTGGAGGTGCGGAAGTCGATCTGCCGCGCGACGGCGACTCCGGCCGTTCGGGTGCCGGCCGGTGCGGCCTGGATCGCGGGGTAGTTCACGGGGGTGCTCCTCGGTTTCTCGGCTGCTGCGGTGAGGGCGAGCAGTTGGTTCTCGTTGTGCAGCTCGAGGTCGATGCGCTGGTTCTCCTGCCGGATCACCTCGTGCTTCACCTGGCGCGGGTCGCCGGCGTTTCCGTCTCGGGCCGCCTTCTGCGCCGCTTTGTTCCCTGCCGTGATTGCGTCGCGGCGGCGTTCCCGCTCGCGCTTGGCTTTCACGAGTGCGATCCGGTCCTCGTCGATCACCTCGGCGTCGATGACGTCGTCGGGGTCGACGCCCGGCTTCGGCGGCAGGTCGTCGTCTACGAGTTCGGCGTCGATGTACTCGTCCGGGTCGTAGTCGGGCTTCGGCGGCACGTCGCCGCTGGCACCGTCCTTCGGCCCCTTCGGGTCTTTCGGGTCGAGGCCGTCGCGCGCCGTGGTGTGTGCCGCGTCGTCACCCTGGGCCTTGTCCTTGTCTTTGTTCTTGTCTTTGTTCTTGTCTTTGTTCTTGTCCTTCTTCGTCTTGTCGGGCTTGTCGCCTCGGCTGCGCCACGGTCGCTCGCTGTCCGGCTGCTTGCCCCGGTTCTTCAGCAGACCGCCCTTCGATCCGCCCTTGGGGCTGGTCTCCAGGCCCTTCGCGCCGCTGTCCTTGGCGGGCTTGTCGTGCTTCCCCTTCGGCTCGGTGCCGTTGCCGTTCTTCGGTGTCTTGTCCTTGTCTCCCTTGCCCGGCTTCAGCTTGTCGGCGAGGTCCTTCCCGAACTTGCTGAGCTTGTCGGCGACCGGGTCCTTCACCTTCGGTTTGCGGTGGTGGCCCGTCCCGTCGGCCCTGTGCCCGTTCGGCGAACGGTCGCGGCCGCTGCCGGGGCTGTGGTTCCCGCGGTCCGTGCCACCGTTGCTGCGGTGCCCGTTCCCGTGTCCGTTCCCGAACGGGCTGCGGCCCGGGTCGGTGGTGTGGGGGCTGTTCTGGTTGGTGTTCTCGTCGTGCTCGCGTCGTCGGCTGCGCCACATCACCGCGGCGGCGAGGGCCGGTCCGGCGATGCCGCCGATGACTGCGCCGACCGGGCCGGCGATGAGGAATCCGGCCCCGATGGCAGCCGTTTCACCGCTCACGCTGTGTGAGATAGCGGCGTATCCGTTTCGCAGCGAATTATCCGTGTTGCCCCGAGATTGGCGCGGGGCGGGGCGGGGCGGGGAAGCGTTTCGGGGCTGCTGAACGACCACCAGGGGGCCCTGGGGGCTGTTGTCGCTTCCGCCCCGCCCCGCCCCGCCGCCGAAATTGTCACTCAACGTAGTTGCGGCGGGTGCCGTCGAACCAAGATCGAACGAAGAAATCGTGTCGGCACTCACCTCTTGCACTCTCCTTCGACAATCTCTGGCTGGGTGGTCTGCGGGGGCCATCCGCCGTATCCGGTGGCCTCGTACGGGTGCTGGTGGCGCAGGTTCTCGATGTGCTGGAGGGCCGCGTACAGCTCGTCACGGATCTCCTCCATGTCCAAGTCCGGGTTGCGGGCCTCGGCGGTCTCGATGCCGTCGGTTCCGCTGGGGCGGATGTCGGGGGTAGCGAACGGGTGCGTGATCAAGGTGGTGGCCATCGGGGGCTCCTTCGGGTGCGGATCGGGTGTCTGGTCTGAGCAGGGCTCACATGTAGAGCCCGGTCCCTTCGCTGATCCGGTCGCGCGCGTCCTTGAGCCGACGGCCTGCGGTAGCGGGGCTCACGCCGAGGAGCTGAGCCGCAGTGGTCTTGGTGAGCCGGTCGCCGATGGTGAGCCGGTGAGCCAGGGTCGCGATCTGCTGCTCCTTCTCGTCTGAGCCGGTCTCCGTCTCAGCGGGCTCACCGGCGGTCGGCTCAGCGTCCGCATGGATGGTCTTGGTGAGGGTCGGCTCAGCCGGGATCAAGACGGGCTCACGGCGAAGCTGCTGGTCAGCCGGGGTAATGATCGCCACGAAGTCAGGAAGAGTGTGGGGGGCGGGGTCCTGGTTCGGCTCAGCGTTCTGGGTCAGGCTCACGGTGCTGCTGGTGAGCTCACGGGTCGGCTCAGTGGTCGGCTCACCCTGTTCGATGGCCGGGCTCACGGGCTGAGCCGGGAGGGGCTCACGGGTGTCGGTGAGCATGGACACGAGAGCCGCATCGGCTCCCTGAGTGAGCCGCTCACGCTGTACGGAGATGAGCCCTGAGCCGAGCTGGGTGTCGCCGTCACCGACCTGGCTCATGAGCTTCCACGCCTTGAGAGCCGACTTCCCCCGGACTTTCTCGTCGGGGTGCCGTTCGGCCTGAGCCGCGTGGAAGGCGATCTCACGCATGATCTCGGCGTTGCGGCGCTGCGCCTCGACGTCGACTCCGCTGGTGTGAGCCACGATCCGGCGGGCGAGGAAGCTGATGCCCTCGGCGGCTGCGGTCATGGCGAGGGGGGTGAGCCCGTAGACGACGGCTTCCTTCATCGTGGGGGCGATGACGACGCCCATGGTTGAGGCGGCGGCGGGAAGGACCCAGAGGGCTGCTCGGACCACGAGGGGGGCGGCCTGGCCGAGCATGGTGACGCCGATCATGACGATGGCGGCGACGAGGGTGGCTCCTTCGCCGGCGGCTACGACGCCGAGGGCGGTTGCGGAGCGGTGGAGTTCGGCGGTGGCGTTGGCGTAGGTGCCGATGGCGCCGCCGATGCCGACGGCGATCATCGGGAGGGTGGCCACGGCGAGCACCCACTTCTGCCCGCGGGTGAGCTTGCGGATGGGGACGCCCCCGGCAGTGGGCAGGGCCTGGCCCGAGGCGGGGCTGGTGGTCGGCTGCGTAGCCGGGGTGGTGGTCACGGGGATCGGTGTCCTTCCTGGTCGTGGTGCGGGGTGGGGTGGTCAGGCGGCGGGTGCCCAGAGGGCAGCGGTGTCGGTGAGGGCCTGGCGCCAGTCGCCGGTCAGGACGTGGTCGACGCTGTCGCCGAGGATCTGGTGGGCGGCTTCGCGGGCGTCGGCGTCGTTCTCGGCTGCGTCGTTCGTGGTGTCGTCCATGGCGGGGTCCTTTCTGGTCCATGTTGGTGGGGGTGGTGGGGTCAGGCGGTCGGCTTCGGCATGGCGCGGCAGGTCTCCGCGTGGCGTTGCGCACGAATCTGGAGCGGGAGGAGCGCGGTGGTGATCTTCCGGTCGACGTCCTCGACGCTGTCGTCGTAGGCGGTCCCCGTGAACTCTCGGTCCTGCCAGGGGCAGCGCTCGCCCTGGCAGACAGCGCGCAAACCATCTGCGGGCATGTAGGTGATGTCGACGGTGGCACCGCCCACGGTGAGGTAGCGGGCGATGACGTTCTCGGGCCAGGTGGTGGGCTGCGTGGTCATGACGGGCCTTCCAGTGGTTGGGCGGTTCGGGGAGTGCCCCGGGCCGGATTCGATCCGGCACCGTCGCGGCGTGGCCGGGGCTGGGGTGGTCAGCCGCGGCCGCCGAGCGGCTTGCCGGATGCGAGGTAGTCCTTGGCGCGCTGCAGCTCGTCGTGGTTGAGGGTCTGCTTGATCAGGGACCGGGTGTCGGCCGGCTTGGGGGCGACGATGGCGGCGGCGACGGCGAGGGCGGCGCATTCCCTGTCGGTCTTGTCGCGGAACAGCATGGGTTTCTCCTTCGGGTGAGGGCGGGCTGGCGGGTCAGAGGCCGAGGACGTGGTAGGGGAACGGGCCGCGCTCCCACGTCACGCCGAACGACCGGATCCAGTACCAGTGGAAGGGGAAGGTTTCGACGCCCAGGTTCATGAGGGCGATGGCCCGGTGGTGGCCGTCGGCGACGTACACGTCGTCGGGGTAGCGGTCGGAGATACCGAGCCGGATCGGGACCTGGAGCCCGTTCTTACTGATCGAGGTCTTGAGGTCTTCGACCTTGGCCCGGTCCTTGGCCCTGGTGGTGAAGCGGCGTTCGGCGTCGGCCCACCTGCGGTACTCGGTGGGGCGGATCTGCCGGTCGTTGAGGAGTGCGGTCGGCATCGTCCCGAGGTACTTCATCGCTGTCCTTCCCAATCGGTGGGGGGTGGTGCGGGGTCCGGTCGTCTGTCGGCTTGGCCAGCCCCCGCAGGGATGGGAACGGTCAGCGGGTGTGCTGGTCTTCGCAGTCCTCAGCCCACGACTGGTGCGGCCAGCAGGTGGTGCGGTCGTCGGCGTGCATGCCGGCGTCCTCGCGCTCGTTGTCGCGCTCGATGGCCTTGTAGAGCTTCTGGGAGAGGTCCGGCCCGAACCTCATGTGCTTCGGCATGGCGGTGGTCCTTCCGGGTCAGTTGCCGGTGATGGCGGCGGAGGCTTCGGATGCGTGCTGGTGGAGGTCGGGGTCGGTGAGGTCGTAGACGGCGGCTTCGCCGTGCTGCTGGGCGGTCTTCTGCTGGGAGAGGGGCAGGATGCGCAGGGCGGGGTTGGTGTCCGCGGTGGAGAGCCGGCCGACCAGGTAGGCGAGGGCGGTGAGGACGTCCGCGCCTTCGGATCCGGCGAGCGCGGCCAGGAGGGTCTGGGTTTTGTCGGCGGTGTGGCGGTCGAGGGCGAGAAGGCGGATCCCGGAGCGGATCTGGTCGATGCCGGGGTGGATGCCTGCCAGGTCGTCGAGGACTCCGGCGAGGTCGTCGTCCAGGGGCGGGACGGCGTTACCCGCGGTGTGTACGGGGCCGAGGTTCGTGCTGGCCATCACAGTTCCCCGTCCCATTCGCCGGCGACGAGCTGCTCGTATGCGGTGAGGGAGGCGTCGGCGTCGGGGCTGGTGAAGACGTCGTCGAGGAGGGATTCGGGGTCGACCTCGTTGAAGAGGTCGGTGATGTCGGCGTAGAGCTGGGAGTGGGTGTGGGCGACCGCGGCCGCGGACCACTGGCTGGGCCCGTTGTCCGGCAGGGCCTGGGCGGGGGTCTGGGGGTGGGTGGGGGCCGGGGCGGGGCCGACACCGGCCGGGCCTCCGAGGGCCTCGATGACCCGGGCAAGGACCGCAGCGGGCACGTCGACGCTGTAGCAGTCCTCCCACGGGGTGTCGGTCCCGGTGCCGAGGGGGGTGATGTTGAGGCGGGCGCCGGCCTGGCCCTGGAGGATGGCCCCGCCACCGAGCTGGTGCAGGGCAGCGACGAGGGCACGGATGCTGTCGGGGACGTTCGCCATCTCAGGCCACCGCCTTGATGACCCGGTCGGTGCCGGTCCAGGCGGTGCCGACCGCGCCGATGGTGTCGGCGGTGCAGTCGTGGACGATGACCGCGAACTGGGCCGCTCGTCGGCGGAGGATGCGGCGCGCTTCGTCCCGGTCGGTGGTGACGTCGAGGACCTCGTACACGCCGTCGGTGGTGCTGTAGACGACGCCGGGCTTCCTCGGGCCGATCTGGCCGGCCACGACACGGCGGAGAGCTTCTGTGATGACGGAGTCGGTGCAAACCTCAGCGACGTTGTCGCGGGGGTGGAGTGCCATTTCGGCACCCTGTGTGGGATCCTGCATGACGGATCGATCCTCCTGATTGCGCAGGTGGGGCGGTTCAAAGTCCTTCGCGGTGTTCCCGCACCGCTTGGGACACGCGGCCCCTGTCCGGCGAAAGCTGGGCCGGGGCCGTGCTGTTTTGCTGATACGAGAATGCCCAACCTGTTGGACATTGTCAAGCAGGTTAGCCATACTGAGCGGAGACGACATGCCCGAAAACCACGAACAGGAGGTCCCCGAGTTGCTGACCATCCCGGAGATCGCGAAGAGATGCGGGTTGAGTCGCCAGCGTGTACACGGGATCGCCAAGACCGACCCGGAGTTCCCGGCGGCGGTCATCGCGCCGGGCACGACCCGCGTGAAGTACCCGACCAAAGAGGTCGATGCGTACTTCAGTACCCGAGTGCTCCGGCCGGGCCGGCGAACGGACCTTGAGCAGAAGGAGGGAGCGGCCGGTGAAGATCCCGACGGCAACGGGAACGGCAGCTGACGGGCTTCGAACGAGGTCTCGTTCATGGCAACTCCTGAGGCCTGTGACGGTCCGCGGCTACGGTGAGAACTGCTGGCAGATCCGTTGTAAGTCGCAGACCACAGGCGGCGGGAGGGGCTACATGAGGCCCCGTCGGCTGGCCACGCAGGACACATGCGGTACCGGACAGAAGCGCCGAAATGCCGCCGCGAGGCGGGGGATGGAGAGGCAGCTCATGGCGCAAAAGCCCAATGAGCTGACGCCGGAGGCCGGCCCATGGCACCGGTGGGGACACGACCTGCGTATGGCGCGTGAGGCGCGCGGAATGTCGTTAGCCGGGCTGAGTGCGCGAGTCACGTACAACGCGTCCTACCTGGCAAAATTCGAGCGTGCTGAGCGCCCGGTGCCCCGTCATCTCGCTGCGTCGCTCGATGCAGCGCTGGACGTGTGCGGGGTGCTCCTGCATGGCTGGGACGTTGCTGCGCAGGAGTCAGAGGCCGGGGCACGGGCGTCTCGTGTCCATGTGGCCAACCGGCCGGGCCATGTGGCCAGCGGCGTGGACACGCTGGCTTTCCCGGGACCACGGGAGGCAGGCTCGCTGGAAGACGACACGGACACGGTGGTCGTCCCATGCCGCACTCCTGAAGGGATCCGATTCGTGCCCGTGCCCCGCCGCGCCGTTCTTGCGTCCGGCCTGGGTGGCCTGGCCGCTGCCAGCCTTCCCGCTCCGGCGTTTGCCGCGCCCTACTCCCCTGTCGGCTCGTCTACTCCCGCGCCGATTGAGCACTTTGCTCAGGTTCGACGGGTCCTCATCCAGACCGACAACCTGATGGGTCCTCGAACTGTCCTGCCAGCAATCACTCAGAAGCTCGGCGAGCTGACCGTGCTGCGCCGCAAGGCGCGCGGGAAGGACGCTGATCGGCTTCTCGAGCTGGAAACCCGGTTCGAGGAACTCGCCGGATGGCTGGCGCAGGACATCGGCGACGAGCGAGCCGCCTATGCGCACACCGCACGGGCCCTGGACGACAGTCACATCACTGGCGACCCGGAGCTGACGGCGTACATCCTGGGTCGCAAGGCGCAGCTGGCAGCAGACTTGGGGCATCGCAGTGATGCGCTTGGTCTCGCGACGGCAGCACGGCGCACCGCGCCCACGGGGTCACGACTCGAGGTCATCGCGGTAATGCACCAGGCGCACGGGCATTCCCTGCTCGGCGAGAAGCTGGAAGCTCTGCATGGCTACGACGAGGCTCTGCTGCTCCTCGACCGTGCGGATCAGGACGGTGTGTGGGGATCGTGGTTGGACGCGGCGTACATCCACACGGCTCGAGCCCGCTCGCTGGCGGATCTGGGAGAGCACAGTCAGGCCGTGGCCGGCTTCCGTGATGCGCTGGAGGCATTGCCCGCCGGATATCGGCGAGACCGCGGCGTGTACCTGGCACGCGCCGCCCGCTCCCATGCCGGTGTCGGCGACGTCGAACAGGCAGCAGCAGTGGGGCTGGAGGCGGTACAGATTGCCGCAGAAACCGGTTCTGCCCGCATCATCGACCAGCTCGGTCTGCTGGACGAGACGCTCGCCGCAACGCCGTCCGCAACAGGCGTCAAGGAGTTCCGTTCCGCACTCGACCGCATCCTCTACCACCCCGCCCAGTAAGGGAGCTGACTGTGCCCCGCCCGCATGTACTGCTGTCCGCGGCCGTCTCGATCGACGGCTACCTCGACACCCGGCCTGGTGAGGACCGGCTGCTGCTGTCCAACGACGCTGACTTCGACCGCGTCGATGCGGTGCGCGCCTCGTGCGACGCGATCCTCGTCGGCTCGAACACCCTTCGGCTGGACAACCCGCGGCTGCTGGTGAAGTCGGAGCAGCGGCGCGCCGACCGGAAGGCTGCAGGCCTGCCGGAGTACCCGCTGAAGGTCACCGTGACAGCCAGCGGGGACCTGGACCCGGAGTGGAAGTTCTGGCATTACGGCGGCCGCAAAATCGCGTACGCGGCAGGGCAGGAGGCCGCCGACAAGGCCCGCGGCCTCCTCGGCGATCTGGCCGACGTATACGCGATGCCGCCCGTGAAGAGCTGGGAGATGCTGCTCGAGCACCTGTACACGGTGCACGGGGTACGCCGGCTGATGGTCGAGGGCGGCGGACAGGTCCACACCCAGCTGTTGCAGCAGGGTCTAGCCGACGAACTGCACCTCGTCGTGGCTCCGCTCCTCGTTGGACAGGCCGACGCGCCGAGGATGCTCGGGGACGGGCCCTACCCGGGCGGTCCGCTGCGCCGCATGCACCTGCTGGAGTCCCGACAGATCGGCGACGTAATCCTCCTCCGCTACGCCCCGAAGAAGACGAGCGACGCCCAGGTGGCGGCGTGAACGACGCCTCATGGCTGTCCACCGCGTGCGAGCTGGCCGCTGAATGTCCGCCGTCGAAC
>NZ_JAOTIK010000004.1 GCF_030116705.1 Streptomyces sp. ML-6 | reverse complement strand
GGTGGTGGTGCCCGGGGGGTGCCGGGGGGTGGGGGGTGGGGGTGTGTGGTGTGGGGGGGGCATATGCCGGTGGGGGTGGGGGTGGGGGAGTTTGTTGGTGGTTGTTCGTGTCGAACTGTTGGGCGGGTAGTGTGCGGGGGGAATGCCTCAGGGGGGAGGGCTGGTGGGGGAACGGTTGGTGTTCGGGGTGCTTGGTCCGCTTGTGGTGATGGCGGGTGAGCGGAAGGTGGTGATCGGGGGGGCGCGTCAGCGGACCACGCTTGCTTTGCTGTTGTTGAATCCGGGGCGGGTGGTGCCGGTGGACACGTTGGTGGAGGAGGTGTGGAAGGGGTGTCCTCCGGCGACGGCCCGGACGCAGATCGCGATCGTGATTGCTGCGTTGCGTAAGACGTTCAGGGCGCAGGGGGCGGGGGAGGGGGTGATCGTGACGGCGTATCCGGGGTATTTCCTGGATGTGGGGGGTCATGAGGTGGATGCGGTGGAGTTCGGGGTTTTGGTGGGGCGGGCGGAGGAGGCGGTGGGGGAGGGGCGGTTGCGGGATGCGGAGGTGTGTTACCGGCGGGCTCTGGGGTTGTGGCGGGGGCCGGCTCTGGCGGGGGTGTCGGGGGTTTTGGTGGAGGAGGAGGCGGCGCGGCTGGCGGAGTGCCGGCTCAATGCGTATGACGATGCGACGGCTGTGCAGCTGGGGCTGGGGCGGCATTACGAGTTGCTGCCGGAGCTTGGTGGGGTGGTGCAGGAGCATCCGTTGCGGGAGCGGACTCGTTATCATCATATGCTTGCCCAGTACCGGGCCGGGCGGCGTGCGGAGGCGATGGAGTCCTATCGCCGGGCCCGTGAGCAGTTCATCGAGGAGCTGGGTCTGGAGCCGGGTCCGGATCTGCAGGGGCTGCATGATCTGATCCTGCGGGATGATCCGTCGCTGGCTCTGGGTGAGGGGCCGTTGGCGGTGGTGGGGGAGGGCGGGGCCGGTGGGGAGGCGGTGGTGGTTC
Source organism: Streptomyces sp. ML-6 (assembly GCF_030116705.1). Lineage (NCBI taxonomy): Bacteria > Bacillati > Actinomycetota > Actinomycetes > Kitasatosporales > Streptomycetaceae > Streptomyces > Streptomyces sp. ML-6. The sequence goes on along the minus strand of NZ_JAOTIK010000004.1, from coordinate 120,580 downwards.
CTTCCGAGCTGCCGCCCGATGTTCCGGGTTTTACGGGGCGGGAGAGGGAGCTGGCGGCTCTGGACGCGCTGGTGGTGCGTTCTGCGGCGGTGCTGCAAAGTCCGACGGTCGGGCTGGTGACCGGGGTGGCGGGGGTGGGGAAGTCGGGTCTGGTGCTGCGCTGGGCGCACCGGGTGGCCGGTGAGTATCCCGATGGGAGGCTTTTCGCGGATCTGCGGGGTTATGACGAGCAGCACGAGCCGGCGCCGGTGGGGGATGTGCTGGGGCGTTTTCTGCGTTCGCTGGGGGTGGCGGGGCAGCAGATTCCCGGGGCGCTCGAGGAGCGTGTGGCGCTTTACCGCAGTCTGCTGAGTGAACGTCGTGTGCTGATCGTTCTGGACAATGTGCGTACTCATGCCCAGGTGGCGCCGCTTTTGCCGGGCAGCGGGGCGAGTTGTGTGGTGGTCACCAGCCGGGACCAGCTCGAGCAACTGGTCACCTGGCCGCCGCGGGCCCGTGTCCATCTGGGGGTCCTGTTGCCGGGCGAGGCGGTGGAGCTGGTCGCGAGGATCGCGGGGGAGGAGCGGGTTGCTGCGGCCCGTGCGGATGCGGTCCGGCTGGCGGAGCTGTGCGACCGTCTCCCGCTGGCCCTGCGGATCGCGGCGGCCCGGCTGGCTTCCCGGCCTCACTGGTCCCTGCAGCACCTGGTCACCCGTCTGAGTGATGAACGCCGCAGGCTCGATGAGCTGAGCCAGGGCGCTTCCCGGGTCCGGGCCGGGTTCGAGCTCAGCTACCGCTACCTGTCGCCCCGGGCGGCCCGTCTCTACCGCCGCCTGGGCCTGGCCGGGGTGCCCGATTTCACTTCCTGGGTGGCCGCCGCCCTGCTCGACGTGGATGTCATCGAGGCGGAACTGCTCCTGGAAGACCTGGTCGACACCCAGTTCCTCGAGGTCGTCGGTGTGGATGCGACCGGCCGGCTGCGCTACCGCTTCCAGAACCTGCTGCGCCTGTATGCGGGGGAACGGGCCCGGGAGGAAGAGCCCGGCCAGGACGGGCACGAGGCGCTGCGCCGTGTCTTCAGCACCGCCCTGGCCATCGCCCGTGAGGCCCACCGCCGCGAGAGCGGCGGCGCGTTCGGTATCGTGCGCGGCCCGGTCCGGCCCCGCCCGGTGGACACCGACCTGCTCGAAGAGCTCCTTGCCGACCCCCTGGCCTGGTTCGAGGCCGAACGCCTGTGCCTGGTGGGCATGGTCGAACAGGCCGCCCGGATGGGCATGGCCGGCCTGGCCTGGGACCTGACCGGCTGCGCGTCGGTCCTGTTCGAGACCCGCAGCTACGTCGAGAACTGGCACAGCTGCGCCCTGCACGCCCTGCGGGCGGCCAGGAGCGCGCAGGACCGCCTGGGCGAGGCGGTCATGCTCCACCATCTGGGGGCGGCCGCGCTGATGCGCCAGCACATGGACGAGGCCAAGGCCCGCTCGCAGGAAGCACTCGGCCTGTATGGGGCCCTGGGCGAGGAGCTGGGCCGTGCCCTGGTCCTGCGCAATCTCGCGGTCGTTTACCGTCTCCAGGGCGACCCGGACGCGGCGGCCGGCCTGCTGCGCGCGGCGCTGCCCGTTTTCCGGGAGGCCGGTGATCTGTCCTCGCAGTCCTCCGTCCTGCAGAACATGGCCCAGCTCGAACTCGACCGGGGCAACTACGAAGCCAGTCTCGGTCATGCCCGTGACGCGGTCCGGGTCGCGGAGTCCATGCCCTCGGGCTCCTCGCGCAGCCTGGCCCAGTGCCTGTACCGGCTGGGCAGCGCCCAGCTGCTGTCGGGCCGGGCCCGGGAGGCCGAGGAGTCCTACCTGCGCGTGGAGGAACTGTCCCGGGCCAAGGCCGACAGCCACGGCCTGGCCCATGCCCTGTACGGGCTGGGACAGGCCCGGGTGGCGCTCGGCGCGCTGGAGTCGGCCGAGTCCGCCTACGTCCAGGGACGCAAGGTCGCCCGCGGGCTGGGCAATCCCGTGGTCGAGGGATCGATCCGGCTGAAACTCGGGGTGCTCCTGCGGGAGCTGGGCCGCCATGAGGAGGCCCGTACCGAACTCACGGGCGCCAGGGAACTGTTCACCCTGCGGGGCGCCACCCGCTGGCAGGAGGAAGCCGCCCGGGAACTCGACGGCTTCCCGCCCCCGCCCCCCGGACCGGAAAACCCGCCCGGCCCCCCGGCCCCCCCATAGACCCCCCGGCCCCCCGGGCCCCCATAGACCCCCCGGGTCCGCCGCAGGACCCCCGCCCGGACCGCCGGGCCCGCCGCAGGACCCCCGGGTCCGCCGCAGGATTCCTGTCGGTCCGTTGCGGAATTTGTCGCAGAGTCCGTCACAGGTCCTGCCGCGCGGCCTGCCGGGTCCGCCGCGGGGCTTCCGCCCGGACCGCCGGGCCCGCCGCAGGACCGCCGGGTCCGCTGCAGGGCTTCCGGGTCCGCCGCAGGATTCCTGTCGGGGCCGTTGCGGAATTTGTCGCAGAGTCCGCCGCAGGTCCTGCCGCGCGGCCTGCCGGGTCCGCCGCGGGACTTCCGCCCGGACCGCCGGGTCCGCTGCAGGGCTTCCGGGTCCGCCGCAGGATTCCTGTCGGGGCCGTTGCGGAATTTGTCGCAGAGTCCGTCGCAGGTCCTGCCGCGCGGCCTGCCGGGTCCGCCGCGGGACTTCCGCCCGGACCGCCGGGTCCGCTGCAGGGCTTCCGGGTCCGCCGCAGGATTCCTGTCGGGGCCGTTGCGGAATTTGTCGCAGAGTCCGTCGCAGGTCCTGCCGCGCGGCCCGCCGGGTCCGCCGCAGGGCTTCCGCCCGGACCGCCGGGTCCGCTGCAGGGCTTCCGGGTCCGCCGCAGGATTCCTGTCGGGGCCGTTGCGGAATTTGTCGCAGAGTCCGTCGCAGGTCCTGCCGCGCGGCCCGCCGGGTCCGCCGCAGGACTTCCGCCCGGCCCGTTGCAGAGCCCGCGGGAAACCTGCCGCCGGGAATCCGCTGAGCCCGTTGAGCCCGCACAAAACCCCCGCCTCCCGCACCGGCCCCTGAGCCGGTGCGGGAGGGCGGGGGCGGGGGCGGTGCCGGCCTGGTGCGCCGGCCGGGCGGGCCCCGGCCCGGGGGAATGGGTCCGGGCCCCTGCCAGGCGCAGCCCGGCCGCCCCGCCCCCCGGCCCCGGCCCCGGCACCCGGGCGCCGCCCCGACGTCTCCCCGACGGGCCGGGGTCGGTAATCCGGCGATATCACGCCGATAAGGCATGTGCCTAGCGTCGTCACGGAGTTCCCCTTTTTCCCGAGAGCTGTGGAGTGTGTGATGCCGCCTGCCCCCCGGGTGCCTTCGTTCGCCGTGATTCCCGGCGCGGACGTGCACCGAGTCCTTGACGGCCGGCACGGGGAAGTGGTCCGGCTGGTCGAGTCGGCCTACCGTGTGCACGGCGGTGGTGACACGGTCAACCCGCCGTCCTGTTTCCTGCGTTTTCCCGACCGTCCCGACTCGCGGATCATCGCTCTGCCCGCCTCGCTGGGCGGGCCGGCGCCCCTGGACGGCATCAAGTGGATCTCCAGCTTCCCGCGGAACGTGGCGGCCGGCCTGCCCCGGGCCTCCGCGGTCCTGGTCCTGAACGACCCGGTGACCGGCTACCCGCTGGCCTGTATGGAGAGTTCCATCATCAGCGCGGCCCGGACCGCCGCCTCGGCGGTGCTGGCCGCGGACCGGCTCACCCGGGGGCGCGAGCGGCCGCGCCGGATCGGTTTCTTCGGCACCGGCCTGATCGCCCGGTTCATCCACCAGTACCTCGCCCGTACCGGCTGGAGCTTCACCGAAACCGGTGTGTACGACCTGTCGGCCGAACACGCCCGGGGTTTCGCCGGGCACCTCGGACGCGAGGGCGACAACGGCACCCTCACCCTGCACAGTGATCCCGGCGAGCTGATCCGCTCCAGCGACCTCGTCGTCTTCGCCACCGTCGCCCCCGCCCCGCACGTCACCGATCCCGGCTGGTTCACCCACAACCCCCTGGTCCTGCACGTGTCCTTGCGCGACCTGTCGCCCGAGGTGATCCTCACGGCCGCGAACATCGTCGACGACATCGACCACTGCCTCAGGGCCGGCACCTCCCCGCACCTGGCCGAACAGGCCACCGGGAACCGGGACTTCATCGCCGGCACCCTGTACGACGTGCTCACCGGCACCCTGGACGTCCCGCACGGCCGGCCCGTCGTCTTCTCGCCCTTCGGGCTCGGCGTCCTGGACCTCGCCCTGGGCGGGCACGTCTACGACACCCTGCGCGCCCGCGGCGAACTCGCCGTCGTGGACGGCTTCTTCCACGAGACGTGCCGCTACGGCTGACAGGAGACACGCCCGTGACCACCGTGCTCGACAGCCCGCCCCGCCCGCCCCGTCCCGCACCGGGCGCCATCACCGTCCGGGTGGAGGAGACCCGCCCCGCCCCCCACCGGCCGCTCGACCTGTACGCCGTACTGCACCGGCACGCGCCCCACGAGGTGTTCCTGCTGGAGAACGCCCCCCACCCCGGCCAGGACCCCGCGGCCACGGTCGTGGGCCACGGACTGCTCGCCGAGATCCGCCTGCACGCCGACCGGATCACCGTCCACGGCACCGCCCCCCTGGTCACCGCAATCCTCCAGACCGCCGACGCCCTGGGCCTGGCCCCCCGCCCCGGCAACGAACGCGGCCTGGTCCACCGCGAGCAGACCTGGCAGCTGCTGCGCGCCGTCCAGGACCTGTTCACCGTGGAGACCACCCGCCCCCGCGACAGCTACGCCTTCGGGTTCCTGGCCACCTTCGGCTACGGCTCCGCCTGGCACATGGAGACCCTGCCCGGCCGGGACACCACACCCGCCCCCACACCCGATGCCGCACCCGATGCCGCACCCGCCGCCGCACCCGCCGCCGGACCCGCCGCCGCACCCGCCGCCGGACCCGCCGCCGGACCCGCCGCCGGGCCCGACATCGTGCTCGGCCTGTTCCGCGAGACCCTCTGGTACGGCCCCGAACCCGGCACGGTGCGCAGGCTCACCGCCCACAGCGACGCCTTCCCCGACCCCGCCCCCCACCCCACACCCCCCGTCGGCCCCGTGACTCCCACCGGCACCCCAACCGCCGCAGCCACAACCGCCGTCACCGGTCCCACGGCCGCCGGCACCTCAGCCGCCGCCGGCCCCGCCACCGCCTCAGCCGTCCCCGGCCCCACGGCCGCCACCGGCTCCACGGCCGTCCCCGGCCCCGCCACGACCTCGGCCGCCACCGGCTCCACGGCCGGCCCCGGCCCCGCCACCGCCTCAGCCGTCCCCGCCAGCCTCGCGGGTGCGGGGGTGGTCACCGCGGCCGTCACCGCCGCCGCTGCCCTGGCCGCGGCGGGCGGGGAGAGCACGGAGGGCGGGGTCCTGCCCGAAGCGCCCCGCCCGTACCGGGTGAGGGACACCTGCGACGAGGAGACGTTCCTGGCACGGGTGCGGCGCTGCCTGGAACACATCGGTGTCGGTGACATCTACCAGATCCAGATCGGCCACCGCATCGACGTCGCCACCTCCCTGGCCCCCCTGGACGTCTACCGGCGCCTGCGCGGCCGCAACCCCTCCCCGTACATGTACCTCCTGCCGCGCGCCGGGCGCACCGTCATCGGGGCCAGCCCCGAAGTGCTCTTCCATACCCGCGGCGGCACGGTCGTCATGCGGCCCATCGCCGGGACCGCGCCGCGCAGCGGCGAGGAGGCCGCCGACCGGGCCCGGGTCGCCCGTCTGCTGGCCGACGAGAAGGAACGGGCCGAGCACATCATGCTCGTGGACCTGTGCCGCAACGACATCGGCCGGGTCTGCGCGCCCGGCACGCTGCAGACACCGGATCTGATGAGAGTCGAGACGTACTCGCACGTCTTCCACCTCGTCTCCACCGTCCAGGGCACCCTGGAGGCGGGACACGACACCTGGAGCGTGCTGCGCGCCGCCTTCCCGGCCGGCACCGTCACCGGCGCCCCCAAGATCCGCGCCATGGAGATCATCCAGGAACTGGAGAGCGAACCGCGCGGCCTGTACGCCGGTGCCGTCGGCCTCATCGACCTGCGCGGCTGGAGCCGGCTCGCCCTGTGCATCCGCACGATCGTGCACGACCCGGACACCGGCACCTACTCCACCCAGAGCTGCGCGGGCATCGTCGCCGACTCCCGCCCCCGCGCCGAGTGGCACGAGACCCTCCACAAGATGGGCGCGGCCTACTGGGCCCTGACCGGACGGGAGCTGACACCGTGAAAGTCCTGCTCGTCGACGCCTACGACAGCTTCACCCACATCATCGACCAGTACCTGCGCACCCTGGGCGCCGCCACCGACGTCGTGCGCTCGCACACCCGTACCCCGCAGCAGCTCGCCGCCCTGCGGCCCGACGCCGTCGTCCTGGGCCCGGGTCCCGGCCACGCGGCCGCCTCCGGGCACGTCGAACTGGTCCGCGCCTTCGCCGGGACGGTACCGCTGCTCGGCATCTGCCTGGGCCACCAGGCCATCTGCCTGGCCTACGGGGGCCGGGTCACCGTCGCCAAACGCCTCCGGCACGGCAAGACCAGCCCCGTGCACCACGACGGCACCGGCGTGTTCGCGGGACTGGAACCGGTCCTGACCGCCACGCGCTACCACTCGCTGATCGCCGCCGAGCCGCTGCCGCCTCCCCTGGCCGTCACCGCCCGTTCCCAGGACGACGGCTACGTGATGGGGCTGCGCCACCGCACCCTGGCGGTGGAGGGGGTGCAGTTCCATCCCGAGTCCGTCACCACCGCCGGCGGCCTGCGGCTCCTGGACAACTTCCTGGCCACCGCCCGCCCCACCACCCCCGCACCCACCGCACCCGCCCCCGCACCCGTCTCCGTGCCCGCATCCACCGTGCCCGCACCCGCACCCACCGTGCCCGCATCCACCGTGCCCGCACCCGCACCCGTCTCCGTGCCCGCATCCACCGTGCCCGCACCCGCACCCACCGTGCCCGCATCCACCGTGCCCGGGCCCGTTCCTGTCCCCGTGTCCGTTTTCCCGGGTGCGGCGGTGAGGGCGGGCGGGCCGGATGCGCGCGACAGGCCGAAGACCCGGTGAAATTCCGGCGGGTGGCCGGGGGAGGGGGAGACAGGCACGGATCCTTTCGTCCGGAACACGGCTGCCGCGTGGGGTGACCGGAATGCGGACCGTTCCTTCCGCAAGGGGGGTGATCCTTTTCCCCGGCCCCGTCCCGGGCCCCTTCCCGTCCTCTTCCGCAAGGGCGGGGAATTCCTTCCCGTACGGGGTCTGAGCAGCGGTTATATCGATTTTATTGCCGGGTCTGGCAGGCGGGAGGCCCGGCGATAATGATTCGAAACCGGTCCTTCCTAATGTTCTGGATGTCGGAACGAGCCGCAACAGTTCATGTGGGGGGAAACATCATGGAGCTCAATGCGATCACCGGGAAGATCCGCAAGGCCGCCGTCGGGGCCCTGGCCGGTGCGGCGTTATTCGCCGCCGGGCAGGGCGCCGCGCAGGCGGCCGGGCAGAGCGGCCCGGAAACCTGCGGCAGTTCCTGCCCGGCCACCGTGGCCGCCGGCCTGCTGGACGACCCGTGGCACCCCTCCCCGGCCCCCGCGCCGGCGGACGACCCCTGGCACCCGGGCCTGGCGGCCGCTTCCGGGCCGGCGGACGACCCCTGGCACCCCGCCCCGGCGGCCGGACCGGCCTCGGCGGACGACCCCTGGCACCCGGCGCCGGGCGCCTGAGCCCCGCACCGCGACCGACTGACGATGAAGAAGGAGACAGGACCAGTGAGCGCCACGAGACCATCACCGGAACGCTCCTGGCCCCTGCTGCTGGGGCAGGTGCTCGGGGGCCGGGACCTGGACGCCCTCGACACCGCCTGGGCGATGGACCAGGTGATGCGGGGGCGGGCCACCGAAGCGCAGATCGCCGGTTTCCTGGTGGCCCTGCGGGCCAAGGGCGAGACCGTGGACGAGCTCGAAGGACTCGTGCACGGCATGCTGGCCCACGCCGTGCACATCGACGTGCCGGGCAGGACCGTCGACGTGGTGGGCACCGGGGGCGACGGGGCCCGCACCGTCAACATCTCCACGATGTCCGCGATCGTCGCGGCGGGAGCCGGCGCACGGGTCGTCAAGCACGGCAACCGTGCGGCGAGTTCGGCCTCCGGCTCCGCCGACGTCCTGGAAGCGCTGGGCGTCACCCTGCGGCTGCCGCCCGAACGGGTCGCCGCCGTGGCCGACGAGGCCGGCATCACCTTCTGCTTCGCCCCCGACTTCCACCCCGCGATGCGCCATGCCGCCGGCCCGCGCAGACAGCTGGGCATCCCCACCGTCTTCAACGCGCTGGGGCCGCTGACCAACCCGGCGGCCCCCACCGCCCAGGCGATCGGGGTCGCCGAGGCCCGCATGCTCCCGCTGATCGCCGGGGCACTGGCCCGCGCCGGCGGCAGGGGACTGGTCTTCCGCGGCGACGACGGCCTGGACGAACTCACCGTCACCACCACCTCCACCGTCCTGGCCGTCCAGGACGGAGACATCACCCGGGAACGCTTCGACCCGCGCGACGTGGGCATCGCCCTCGCCCCGCCCCGGGCACTGCGGGGACAGGACGCCGCCCACAACGCGGCCGTCGCCCGGCGCGTCCTGGACGGCGAACGCGGCCCGGTACGGGACGCGGTGCTGCTGTCGGCGGGCGCGGCACTGGTGGCGGGCGAACCGGCCCGGGGCCGCACCGTCACCGAACGCCTGGGCCGGGCGGTGGAGGCGGCGGGCCGGGCGATCGACTCCGGCGCCGCGGCCGCCACCCTCGACCGGTGGGTACGGGCCACCTCAACCCCCCGCCCCCCGGCCGCCCGGCCCCCCGCCTCCGCCCGGCCCCCCGCCGCCGGGGCCCGGATCACCACAGCCGCATGAACACCCCACCCCCCGCCCCCGAACCCGGCCCCCCGCCCCCGAACCCGCCCCCCGAACCCGGCCCCCGGCCCGGTCCGGGAATCCAACCCCGGTCCGGGAATCCAACCCCGGTCCGGGAATCCAACCCCGGCCCGGGAACCCGGCCCCGGCGCGTGCCCGGCGGCCGGGGGAGGGGACATGCGGGGGCGGCGGAGTGGCGGGGCGGCGGGGGCGGGGGGTGCCCGGCCGGCACCGTCACCGGCGTACCGTGCCGGCCGCCCAGCCGGCCACAGCAGCCAGCAGCCCGGCCGGCCGCAGCCCGGCCGGCCGCAGCCCGGCCGGCCGCAGCCCGGCCGGCCGGCAGTCCGGCCGTCAGTCCGGCCGGTCGGCCGGCGGGCAGTGGGTGGTGGCGGGTTTCCCGCGGGTCACCGGGCAGGGGCGGGTTCCCGTACCTGTTCCCGCCCCCCGCCCCGTTCCGGGTCCCGGTCCGGTTCGGGGGGCGGGTTCGCCGGGCCGGCCGCGGACGCCGGGGTACCGGCCCCCACCGGGGCGCCGCTCCCCACCGGGCCGTTCCCGGCAGGGCCGTTCCCGGCGGGGGGAGTGGTCCCGGCGGGGGTGTGGGTTCCGGCGGGTGGGGGTGCGGGGGTGTCCCCGCGCCGGATCCAGGACAGGGCCGGTGAGGTGAGGGCCGTGGTGACCAGGGCCATCAGGACCAGCATGGTGAACAGGCCGGGGCCGATCACCCCGAGTTCCAGCCCCAGGTTCAGCACCACCAGTTCCGTCAGGCCCCGGCAGTTCATCAGGGCCCCGAGCGAGAGGGAATCACGCCAGGACTGTCCCGCGAGCCGGGCCCCGCCCGTGCTCCCGCCCCACTTGCCGAGCACCGCCACGCCCAGCACGGCCAGCGCCCACAGCCACTGGACCGGGTCACCGGCCAGCAGCGACACATCGGTGTGCAGCCCGGTGGAGACGAAGAACAGCGGCAGCAGCACCGGCACACAGAACGCGCGCAGCCGCGCCGTGCACCGTTCGACCGCCCGTGATCCCCGGGGAGTGACCAGACCGAAGACGAACGCGCCGAACAGGGCGTGCACCCCGATCCTGTCGGTGGCCAGCGCGGACAGGCACAGGCCGCTGAACAGGACGACCAGCACCGCCCCGTCCGCCGCCCCGCCCGCCCGCCCCGCCCACCGGGCCAGCAGCGGACGCAGCACGCCCGCCATGACGGCGAGGAACACGGCGGCCAGCACCGCCGTGGTCAGCGCCTGGGCGGGCGAGCCGCTCGTGGAGATGGCGGCCACCGCCGCCAGCAGGCACCAGGCACTCACGTCGTCGACCGCCGCGCACGCCATGGCCAGCGAACCCATCCGGGTCCCGCTCAGGCCCCGGTCGCTCAAAACCCGGGCCAGCACGGGAAAAGCGGTGACGCTCATCGACACGGCGAGGAACAGCACGAACGGCACCCGGCCCACCCCCGGCGGCGCGAACACCGGGAACATCGCAAGGCCCAGGAGCGACCCCAGCACCAGAGGCAGGACGATACTGGCCTGGCTGACCGTTATCGCCACCTTGCGGTGCCCGCGCAGCGCGCCCAGATCCAGCTCCAGCCCGGCCAGGAACATGAAGGCCAGCAGCCCGATGCTGCCGAACGCCCCCAGGAACTCCGCCACCGGCCCGGGAAACAGCCAGGACTGCGCCGCCGGCCAGACCCAGCCCAGCAGCGAGGGCCCCAGCACGATACCCAGCGTGATCTCCCCGACGACCGGCGGCTGGCCCAGCCTGCGGAACACCAGCGCACCGGCCTGGCACGCCAGGATCACCACCGGGATGGCGACCAGGAGACCGGGCAGCGGATCACGCCCCGACATGACCGGCCCCTTCCCGCGCCCCCGCCACCGCGTGCGACCAGCGCGCATAACGCCGCCGCCCGTACAACAGCGGAGCGGCCGACTCATCGGCGGTGAAGCGCCGCACCCGCACGAACACCGCCGTGTGGTCCCCGACCTCCCTGGTACCGGTCACCTCGCAGTCGGCGATGGCGTGCGCGGCCCCCGTCAGATGCGGCCCGCCCGCCCCCAGCGGCAGATGCCAGGCCGTCAGCGCGAACCGGTCGGGAGCACCCGACCCGAACAGGTCGGAAGTGGCACGCGCCTTCTCGTGCAGCAGGTTCAGGGCCAGCTGCCCGCCCAGGAGCACACTGCGGGTGGTGGGACTCGCCGTGCGCAGGCAGATCACGAGCGTCGGCGGACCCAGCGCCACGCTCGCCAGCGACGTGCAGGTCATCCCCCGGGGCGTGCCGTCGGCGTCGAGCGCCGTCACCACGGACACCCCGGAAGGAAAACCGCCCATCAGCGGGCGTATGTCGGCTTGCGGAACGGGCCGGTCGGTCATGGAAATCCTCCTGTCGAAGACGTGTGCCGCGCCCCCGGCGGCCGGCCGGACAGGAGACCGGACCACCGGGGCACGCGGCGCGGCACGGCTACTTGCCGTGCAGCCGGCCGAGCGCCTCACGGGTGCTGGGCAGGGAGTTGAGCAGCTCCTGCTGCTCCTTCTTGACCCGGTCGAACATGGCCTGCGCACCGGCCACCGACTCCGGCTTGTGGTAAAGGATCGGCAGCGGCGCGTCCGGCTCCAGACCGAGACCGGCAAAAATGCAGTAATAGCGCTCGTTGGTCCAGAAGTTGCGGAACTCCGCGTCGAAATTCCCGTAGTACGTCGCGTCGTCCGTCGCCGCCTGGTTGACCGGAAGACCCGCCTTGTACGCGTCGATCTTCTCCCGGATGCTTTGGGGGAGCTCCAGCTCCTTGTTGGCCCGCCAGAACGCCGAGTCGGTGCGCGGCGCGAAGTAGAAGTGCGTCTGGATGAAGTCCCGGGTGTCGTCGAACATCACCTCGATCTCCCTGTTGAAGTTGTCGACCAGGGACTGGTTGAACGTCTTGTCCGGGAAGTGCCGGGCCAGCTGGTAGACCGCGGCGGTGATGAAGTAGATGCCGGTGGACTCCAGCGGCTCCAGGAAAGCCCCCGAAAGACCGATGCCGACGACGTTCTTCACCCAGGCCCGGCGGTTGCGCCCGACCCGGAACTTCACGTGGTTGAACTCGGTCTTCTCCGGGTCCAGCCCCCACAGCTCGCAGAACTCGGCGGTGGCCTCCTCCTGCGTGGTGAAACGGCTGGAATAGACGTAACCGGTCCCGAAACGGCCCGGCATCGGTATCTTCCACGCCCACCCCGAGGACATCGCGATCGCCGACGTGTACGGCTCCACCCCGTGGGCGTCGTCGTCGTGCGGCACGGCCGTGGCCACCGCCCGGTCGCACAGCAGCTGGTCGCTCATGTCGACGAAGGGCTCCTCCATCGCCCCGTTCATCAGCAGACTGCGGAAACCGGAGCAGTCCACGAACAGATCCGCCTCCAGGACCCGCCCCTGCCGGGTGTGCAGGGCCCGGACGAAACCCCGCTCGTCCTTCTCGACCCGCGTCATCTCGTCCTGGACGTGCCGCACCCCCTGCTTCCCGGTGGCGAACCGGCGCAGGAAGTCGGCCACCAGCGCCGCGTCGAAGTGCCACGCGTACCGGGTGGGGGAGGAACCGTCCAGGTGCCGCGGCGCCTTCTTCGCGTCCATCAGGGGCGCCTCACGGAAACAGGCGTAGTCGTACGGCTCGCTGGTCCTCCCCTCGTACTTGTTCTTGAACCAGTAGTGCGACATCGGAATCCCGTCGTGCTCCGGACTGATGCCGAACGGGTGGTAGAAGTGGTCCGGGCCGCCGCCCTCCAGCTCCCGCGGACCGCTCTGGCCCCGCCCCGGAGTACGCCAGTTGATGAAACGGACCGCCATCTTGTAACTGGCGTTGCACTCACGCATCCACTCCTCCTCCTCGATCCCGAGGAAGTCGAAGAGCACCCGGTGCAGATTGGGCACGGTGGCCTCGCCCACACCGATCCGCGGAATGCCCGGCGCCTCCAGCACCGTGACCTCGACCGTGCTGCGCAGCGCCTTGCCGAGATAGGCGGCGGTCATCCAGCCGGCCGTGCCGCCGCCGAGGATCACGACCTTCTTGATGGAGTTGTCTGTTGCGGTGGAGGTGCCCGTCATATCAGATTTCCCTCTTCCGGACGGAGTTACGGTGCCGTAACTGTGGAGATGGCCAGAATCGGCAGCCTGTCTACGGCACATCTATAACCCGGCGGAAAAGGCCGAATGAGATCGGCGGGGCCCGGTACTTATGGAGGGCGTATAGCGCACGGGCACAGCCTGGGACCTGTTGATTCCGTACTCGTATCCCCCAGCAGAGGATGGCCGCATCACATGCCGCGCACAGAACGGGAGCCGAAGACGGGGCCGAAAGGAATCCTTTCCACCGTGGGAGGAACCCCGCTCGTAGAGCTCGAACGGCTGATACCGGGGTTCGCTTCGCGGGTGTTCGCCAAGATGGAGCGCTTCAACCCCGGCGGCAGCGTCAAGGACCGCTCCGCGCTGAACATGGTGGCCGCGAGAATCCGGTCGGGCGAACTCGTCCCCGGCCGCTCCACGGTCATCGAGTCCAGCTCGGGAAACCTCGCGATCGGACTGGCGCAGATCTGCGGCTACTACGGCCTGCGGCTCGTGTGCGTGGTCGACTCCCGCACCACCCGGCAGAACATCGCGATCCTGCGCGCCTACGGCGCCGAGGTCGAGATCATCACCGAACCCGACCCGGCCACCGGCCAGCTGCTGCCCGCCCGCCTGCACCGGGTCGCCGAACTCGTGGCGGCCACCCCCCACGCCTACTGGCCCGACCAGTACGCCAACCCGCTCAACCGGCAGGCCCACCACACCACCATGCAGGAGATCGACCTCGCCCTGGACGGCAAGGTCGACCAGCTCGTCGTGGCCGCCGGCACCAGCGGCACCCTCGGCGGCTGCGCCGACTACATCCGCCACCACCGCCTGGGCACCACCCTCAACGCCGTCGACGCCCTGGGCAGCGCCCTGTTCGGCCCGCCCGCCCCCTGCACCCGCCTGGTGCCCGGCCACGGCGCGTCCATCGCCCCCCGCCTGCTGCGGCCCGGCGACGCCGACCGCGTCGTGCACGTCGGCGACCTGGACTGCGTGGTGGGCTGCCGCACCCTGGTACGCCGCGAGGCGATCCTGGCCGGCGGCTCCTCGGGCGCCGTCGTCGCCGCCCTGGCCCGCCTCGCCCCCGCCATACCACCCGGCTCCAACGTCGTGATCGTGCTGCCCGACGGCGGCGACCGCTACCTCGACACGATCTACGACGACACCTGGGTACGCCGCCACTTCGGGGACGTCACCCACCTGTGGGACCAGACCCCCGCACCCGCTCCCGCGGCGGGGCAACTGGCCGATATAGCCCAGTAATAGCGGGCCGCCGCAGGATTTCTCCCACCAGGAACCCGGAAACCCGCACCCCCACCCCCGGCACCGGAAGAACCCCGGCACCGAAACCCCGCACCCGAAAACCCGGCACCGAAAGAACCCCGGCACCGAAACCCCGGCACCGGAAATCCCCGGCACCCGGGGCCCGGCACCGGAAACCCCCGGAAACCGAAATCCCCGGCACCCGGGGGCCCTTGCACCGGGAGTCCCGGCCGGGAGAAGAAGGACCCGGAAGAAGGGGGCCGGGGAAGAAGGACCCGGAAAAAAAGGGGGGGCCGGGGATGAAGGGCCCGGAGATGAAGGGCCCGGAAAAAAAAGGGGCCAGGCCCCAGAAGAACCCGAACCGATACCCGGAGGCATCCCATGACCACCCAGATCGCCGACCTCAGCACCGAGCGCAAGGCCGAGATCAAGGAAATCGTCTGCGACATCCTCGAGCTGGACCTCGACGAGGTCACCGACACCAGCCTCTTCAAGGAGGAGCACGACGCGGACTCCCTGCGCACCATCGAGATCCTCTCCGCGATGGAGCGCGCCTTCGACATCGCCCTGGAGCAGGCCGAGCTCAGCCGCATGACCAACCTGGCAGGCGTGTACGCCGTGGTCGCGGAGGCCGAGGGAAAGTGAGCGCGGCCACGCACGGCGCCACCCCGCGCACGGCCCCCCGCCACCGGGTGGTGATCACCGGGCTCGGCGTGGTGACCAGCATCGGCACCGGGGTGGACGCCTTCGCCGAGGGGCTGCGGGCCGGGCGCAGCGGCGCCCAGCCCATCAGCGCCTTCGACACCACGGGCTTCGCGCACGCCAACGCCTGCGAGATCACCGATTTCGACCCCGGGCAGTGGCTGCGCGACACCCCGGCCGAGGAGCTCGGCCGGGCCGCGCAGTTCGCGGTGGCCGGCAGCCGGATGGCGGTCGCGGACGCGGGACTGACCGAGGACGACGTACGGGCCAGGCGCACCCTGGTCTCGGTCGGCACCACCGACGGCGAGTCCCGCGACCTGGACCACCTGACGGCCCTGCAGGTCGCCGGCGGCCCGGACCGGCTGGACGCCACCGTCGCCCGCCGGGTGTGGCCCGGCCGGCTCTCCGCCGGCATCGTGCGCGAACTGGGCCTGGAGGACGTGGAGACGGTCACCGTCCCCACCGCCTGCGCCGCGGGGAACTACGCGGTCGGCTCCGGCTACGACGCGATCAGCTCCGGCGACGTGGAGATGGCCCTGTGCGGCGGGGCCGACGCCCTGTGCCGCAAGACGTTCACCGGCTTCTACCGCCTGGGCACCATCGCCCCCGACGTGTGCCGCCCCTTCGACACCGGCCGGCAGGGCATCCTGACCGGCGAGGGCGCGGGCATCCTGCTGATGGAGTCCCTGCCCTCCGCCCTGGCCCGCGGCGCCCGCATCTACGCCGAGGTCCTGGGCTACGGACTGTCCTGCGACGCCAGCCACCCCGTGGCCCCCGACCGCGACTCCATCGCCCGCTGCATCACCGCCGCCCACCGCAACGCCGGCATCCAGGCACACGAGGTGGACTTCATCTCGGCGCACGGCACCGGCACCAGGGCCAACGACGTCACCGAGGTCGGCGCGATCCGGCAGGTCTTCGGCGACCGCATGCCGCGCACCGTGTCGATCAAGTCGATGATCGGCCACACCATGGGCGCCGCGAGCGCACTGGCCGCCGCGGCCTGCTCCCTGGCCCTGCGGGAGGGCTTCATCCCGCCCACCATCAACCACCGCACCACCGACCCCGAGTGCGCGGTGGACTGCGTGCCCAACCAGGCGGTCGGGGCCAGGCTGCGCGTCGTGCAGAACAACGGCCTCGCCTTCGGCGGGAACAACGCGGTCCTGATGCTCGGCCACTGGGACCAGGACACCGCACACCCCCTGCCCGCCCGCCCCCTCGACGGCGGCGTGAACCGGCCCCGCGCGGCCACAGAGAGGAGCTGAAACGGCATGTCAGCCGACGCGGTCACCCCCGCGCAGGACCTGGTCGTCTCGGGCTGGGCCGTCTCCAGCCCGTACGGGCTGGGCCGGGACGGGTTCACGACCGGACTGCACGAGGGCCGCACCGCCCTCACCGGCCTGGACGGCGAGCAGTGGCCGGTGCCCTACGAACGGGCCGGACTCATCCCCGGCTTCGACATCAGGGCCGTCCTCGGCCGCAAGGGCACCCGCTCCATGGACCGGGTCACCGCCATCGCCGCCACCACCGTGGGCATGCTCCTGGAGGAGTACGCAACGGGCCCGGCCGACGACGCCGAGCACACCGGCCTGGTCCTGGGCACCTCCGGCAGCGTCCAGTCGATCATGGACTTCACCCGCGACGCCCTCACCGGCAAGGCCCCCTACCTGGTCGACCCCGCCAAGTTCCCCAACACCGTGATGAACTGCCCCACCGGGCACAGCGCCATCCGGCACACGCTCAAGGGCCCCAACGTCACCGTCTCCGCGGGCGCCGCCACCGGACTGCTCGCCCTCAACTACGCCTCCCGGCTGCTGCGCGGCGGCCACGCCGGCGCACTCCTGGCGGGCGCCGCCGAGGAGTTCTCGCTCCAGCGCGCCCGCCTGGAACAGGCCGCCGACCACCACGGCGGCGAGGCCGGGCCGCTGGGCGAGGGCGCGGCCCTGTTCCTCCTGGAGAGCGCCGAGGCCGCCCGCCGCGCCCACCGCACCCCCCTGGCCACGGTCCTCGGCTGCCGCTTCCGCGCCTTCCGCAGCACCGACCGCGCCGGCGCCGTGCTGAAGAACTGCATCGACGACGTCCTGGCCGCCGCCGGGCACACCCCCGACGACATCGCCCTCATCGCCCCCGGCACCCCGCCCGGCATCCTGGGCAAGCAGGAACGCACGGCCCTGGACCACCTCACCGCCCCGCGCACCGAGGTCCGCCCCCTGATCGGCGACACCACCGCGGCCGGCGCCGCCTTCCAGCTCGCCGCCGTCCTCGCCGCCCCCGCCGCCCGCCCGGACCTGGCCGGCCGCCCCGCCCTGGTCACCGCCCTCGACCGGGACGGCACCGTCGGCGCGGCCCTGCTCCGCCTCGCCCCCTGAACCCCGCCCCTTCCTTCCCCCCGGGGCGGCGGGCACCACCAGCCGGACACGGCCCCCACCCCCGCGGGGCCGTGTCCCGCACCACCAACCCCGCCCGCACCACCAACCCCGCACCACCAACCCCGCCCCGCCAACCCCGCCCCGCCAACCCCGCCCCGCCAACCCCGCCCCGCCTTCCCGGCCCCCGGCCTTCCGGACTTCCCGCGCAGTACTCGCAGAGCAGAAAGGGCACGCACCATGTCCGACACTCCCAGGCCGGTGGCCCTGGTCACCGGCGGATCGCGCGGCATCGGACGGTCCGTCGTGGAGGCACTGGCCCGCGACGGGTACGACGTGGCCCTGTGCTACCGCTCCCGGACCCAGGAGGCCCTGCTCGCCGCGAAGGCGGCCCACGAACACGGCGCCCGGACCCTGACCGGCCGCGTCGAGGTCACCGACCGCGAACAGGTCCGCGCCTTCGTCGCCGAGACCGAGGACACCCTCGGCCCCGTGGACACCCTGGTCACCGCCGCCGGAATCGTCCGGGACAGCAACCTGGCCACCCTCACCGACGCCGACTGGGACGCCGTGGTGGGCACCAACCTCGACGGCACGTACAACTTCGCCAGGGCCGTGGTCTTCCCGATGATGAAACGCCGCCGGGGCACCGTGATCACCCTCTCCTCGGTCGCCGCCCGCGGCCAGGCCGGCCAGACCAACTACTCCGCCTCCAAGGCCGGGATCATCGGCTTCACCAAGGCCCTGGCCAAGGAATGCGGCCGGGCCGGACTGCGCGCCAACACCGTGGCCCCCGGCTTCATCCGCACCGACATGACCGGCCAGCTCTCCGAGAAGTACACCACCACCATGACCAGGAACATCCCCCTCGGCCGGTTCGGGGAGCCCGGGGAAGTCGCCGAACTGGTGGCCTTCCTCGCCTCCGACCGCGCCGCCTACATCACCGGACAGGTCTTCTCCATCGACGGCGGCCTGGTCGTCTGACCCCACCCCACCCCACCCCTCACCCCCGCACCCCCCGCGGCCCCCCACTCTTCCCACCCCCGCGGCCCCGGCGCCCCCCGCGGCCCCTGCACCCCCGCGACCTCCGCGCCCCGCGCCCTCCGTGCCCCCGCGACCCCGTGATTCCAAGGAGTCCGCCATGACCGCCCGCACCACCAGGCCGCCCCGGTTCTACTTCAGCCTGCGCAGCCCCTACAACTTCTTCGCCCTCGCCGACCTGGAACGCGACCACCCCCAGCTCCTGGACCGCATCCAGTGGCGCCCGTTCTGGGAACCGGACCCCACCAGCGAGAAACTCCTGGCCCGGGCCGCACCCGGCGCCGAGTTCCCCTTCCACCCCATGTCCCGCGCCAAGCAGTTCTACATCCTGCGCGACGTACGCCGCCTGGCCGCCGCCCGCAACATGACCCTGACCTGGCCGGTGGACCGCAAACCCTGGTGGGAACCGGCCCACCTGACCTGGTTCCTCGCCCAGCGCGAGGGACTGGGCCGCGCCTGGGCCGCCCGCGCCGGCCGGGCCCGCTGGCTGGAGGGACGCGACATCTGCGACCCGGACGTGGTACGCGAACTGGCCGAGGAGATCGGCCTGGACGGGGAAGAGGTCGCCCAGGCCCCCCACCACCCCCTCGTACGCGAACAGGGCGTCCAGGCCCTCCTGGACGTGCACCGCGACGGCGTCTTCGGCGTCCCGTACTTCATCAACGGCAGCGAACCGTACTGGGGCCTGGACCGCGTCACCGACTTCGCCGCCTCCCTCACCACCCCCGCCCCCACCGGAACCGGAACCGGTGCCGAGGGGGAGCCCCCCGCCACCGCCGCGGGCCGGACCACCGACATGAGCCACGCGGGAGGCTGCGGATGACCACCGCGACCGGCACCGACCAGCCCACCACGGCCGGGGAAACCCTGCCGCTGACCGCCGTCCAGGAAGCGATGTGGACCGCCTACCGCGTCGCCCCCCACAGCGCCGCCTACAACATCGTGATGCCGCTGCTGCTGCGCGGCCCCCTCGACCCCGACGCCATGGCCGAGGCGGTCACCGCCGTCGGCGACCGCCAGGAACTGCTGCGCTCGGTCTTCACCGAGCAGGACGGCACCCCGGTGCGCACCGCCGCCGAACGGGCCCTGGTCCGCATGGAGTACGAGGACCTCGACGGCACCGACGAGGACGGCCTGCGCCACGCCGCCCAGGAAGCCGGCGCCCGCCCCTTCCGCCTGGAAACCGGCGCCTTCCGCGTCGTGCTGCTGCGCCGCAGCGACACCGAATGGGCCCTGGTGACCGCCGCCCACCACATCGTCAGCGACTTCACCTCCCGCTGGCTGCTCGTGCGCGACCTGCTCGACGCCTACGCCGGCATCTCCACCGGCACCGCACCCCAGTGGCGCCCCCTTTCCGCCTCCTACACCGACCACGCCGCCGAGGAACTGCGCCACACCGCCTCCCCGGCCGGCGAACGCGCCGCGGCCCGGTGGCGCGAGTCGGCCGGCCGGGCCCCGGCCGCCCAGCTCCCCCTGGACCGTCCCCGCCCCGCCGTGCGCTCCCTGAAGGGCGCCACCGTGGTCCGCGTCCTGGACCCCGCCACCGCCCACGGGCTCGACGCGGCGGCCGACGACGCCGGCGTGACCCCCTTCGCGTACCTGCTCGGCGTCTTCCAGGCCCTCACCCACCGCTGGACCGGCCAGGACGAATTCGTCCTCGGCGTGCCCGCCACCAGCCGGACGGGCAAGGCGCAGCGGGACGTGATCGGCTGCTTCCTCAACACCATGCCGGTACGCGCCCAGTTCGACGCCGCCAGCACCTTCCGGGGCACCGCCGCCCTGGCCGGCGAGCGGGTGATGCGGGGCATGGTCAACGTCCGCTACCCCTGCGCCCTGGCCTTCCCGCAGGCCACCGTCTTCCGCACCGCCCTGTTCCTGGTCCAGATGGACCGGATGGACCCGCCGGTGCCCAACGTCCCGCCCGGACAGGCCATCGGCCCCTTCCTCACCCACAAGGGCCTGGACATCGCCCTCATCGACGTCCCCCAGCAAGAAGGCCAGCTGGACCTGCTGCTGCGCATCGAACAGACCCCCCACGGCATCACCGCCGTCTTCTCCTACGACACCGACCTGCTCGACCACGCCACCGTCGAGCGGTTCGCGGCCGGCTACGAACGGATGCTCGCCGCCGCCGTCGCCGACCCGGGCACCCGGATCGCCGACGTGGAACTGGCCGGACAGGACGAGACGGCCGCACTGCTCGCCCTCGGCTCCACCCCCTTCGACGACACGGCCGGCTTCGACGAATTCGACTCCTTCGAGAACTCCTGGGACCACCGATGACCATGCGGATCGCGATCGTGGGCGCGGGACTGGGCGGACTGACGGCCGCCGCCGCACTGCACCACCGGGGCCTGGACGTCCAGGTCCACGAACGGGGCGAGCGCCTGCGCGAACAGGGCGTGGGCATGCACCTGGGCCCCAACGGCACCCGGCTGCTCCAGCGCCTGGGCCTGGGACCGGACCTGCAACGGTGCGCGGTACGCCCCCGGGCCCTGGAAGTACGGGCCTTCCACGACGGCACCACCCTGGCCCGCCAGGAGATGGGCGAGGCCTGGCAGCAGCGCTTCGGCGCCCCCTACTACACCGTGCACCGCGGCGACCTGCACCGGATGCTGGCCTCCCGCGTCCCCGCCGACCGGGTGCACACCGGCAGGGAACTGGTCCGCTTCGAGGAGACCGCCCACGGCGTCGTCCTGCACTTCGCCGACCGCACCACCGCGCACGCCGACGTACTGATCGGCGCGGACGGCGTCCACTCGGCGGTCCGCCGCGCCCTCACCGGCCCCGACACCCCGGTCTACTCCGGCAACAGCGCCCTGCGCGGCCTGGCCGACGCCGCCGACCTGCCCCACCTGGACCCCGCACTGATGTACCTGTACGCCGGCCCCGCCGCACGCGTCCTGCTCTACCCGGTCTCCGGGGGACGGCAGTTCACCTACGTCGTGGTCACCCCCACCCCCGAGGGCGCCGCCGAGTCGTGGACCAGCGCGGGCGACCGCACCGACCTGGAGAGCGTCCTGGAGGGCTGGGACCCGGCCGTGCGCGCCCTGGCCGGCACGGCGGGCGAGGTACGCCGCTGGGCCCTGTACGACCGCGAACCGCTGCAGCGCTGGAGCACCCGCCGCACCACCCTGCTGGGCGACGCCGCCCACCCGATGCTCCCGCACCACGGCCAGGGCGCCAACCAGGCCGTGGAGGACGCCGTGGCCCTCGCCGTCTGCCTCCAGCAGGCGGCGCCCGGCGCGGACGGCACCGCCGCCGCCCTGCACCGCTACGAACGGGCCCGCCGCCCGCACACCACCCGCGTGCAGCTCGGCTCCCGCACCGGGCAGCGGCCCCAGGACGCCTCCGCGCAGCGCCGCGTCGACGCCCAGAACGTCGACTGGATCCTCGCCCACGATGCCGAGAGGGCCCTGCACCACACCCAGGACACCCCCCGCCCCGCAGCGGCCTGACACACCAACACCACACCCCACCGCACCACGCAACACCGCACCCCACAACACCGCACGGCCCGGCCCGGCACCGTTCCGGATGCCTGCCGCCGAAACCAGGGGCCCCTGGCGCTCTCCCCGCGCCAGGGGCCCCGCCACACCCCGCCCCCGCCCCCGGCCCGGTACACGTCCGGCATAGGGGCCTGATAGGGCCCCGCCCAACCATGGCCACAACCGATCACACGAAAGGGCACCGAACTGATGAGCGAACGAAATGAGCAGGACGAGCAGACCCGGTACCGCGTCGTGCTCAACGACGAGGAGCAGTACTCGATCTGGTGGGCCGGACGCGACCTGCCGGCCGGCTGGCACGCCGAGGGCACCGAGGGCACCCGCCAGGAATGCCTCGACCGCATCAACGAGATCTGGACCGACCTGCGCCCGCTGAGCCTGCGCCGCCGCATGGACGCCACCGCCGCCTGACCGCCCCCGGCCGCACTGGCCGCCGGATCCGAGGCCGGGCCCGTCCCCCACCGCGCCGCCCGATCCCGATGGAGGAGAGACTGTGAACGACCGCACGCTGTCGGGCCCGCACACCGGTGCCGCCGCCGCCCGGCCCAGGACCGCACCCCTGCTGCCCGCGCTGTTCGCCGCCCAGCGCGCCCGCACGCCCCACGCGCCCGCCGTGATCGGTGCGGACGCGAGCGTGACCACCTACGCCGAACTCGGCGCCCGCGCCGCCCTGTTCGCCGCCCGCCTGCACGCCCTGGGCGTGCGCCCGGGCGACTTCGTCGGCGTGTGCCTGCACCGCACCCCCGACCTGGTCGCCGGGCTCCTGGGCGTCTGGCTGGCGGGCGGCGCCTACGTGCCGCTGGACCCGAACCACCCCCGAAGCCGCATCGCCCTGGTCCTGGAGGACGCACGGGCCAAGGCGGTCCTGGCCCAGGAGTCCACCGCCGGCAAACTGCCCGCCGCCGCCCGGCTGCTGCTGGCCGAGGACGTCCCCGGCGACCACCCCGGGGGAGCCCCCGGCCAGCAGCCCGTGACCGCCCCCGCCGAGCAGCCCGGGGGAGTCTCCGCCGAACACCCCGGGGGAGTCCCCGCCGAACGGCCCGAGGACGTCACCGGCAACCATCCCGTGACCGCCCCCGCCGAGCAGCCCGGGGGAGCCTCCGCCGAACACCCCGGGGGAGTCCCCGGCGGCCCCCCCGCGGCCGTCCCCGCCGAACGGCCCGCGGCCGCCCCCGCCGAGCAGCCCGGGGGAGCCCCCGGCCAGCAGCCCGTGACCGCCCCGCCGTTCGTTCCCGAACCGGCCCGGGCCGCCTACCTCCTGCACACCTCCGGCTCCACCGGCCGGCCCAAGGGCGTCGCCGTCCCGCACGCGGGCATCGCCAACCGGGTGCGGTGGCTGGCCCACCGCCACCGCCTGGGCCCCGCCGACCGGGTCCTGCTCAAGACGACCATCGGCTTCGACGCCGCCGGACTGGAACTGTTCTCCCCGCTCATCAGCGGCGCCGCCCTCGTGCTGGCCCCCGAGGGCACCGAACACGACCCCGCGGCCCTGCTCGCCGCCGTCGCCGACCACGGCATCACCGTCCTGCAGGGCGTCCCCTCCGTCTACCGGCGCCTGGTCGAGGAACCCGGCTGGGAACGCGCCGGCGCCCTGCGCCTGGTCTTCAGCGCCGGCGAACCCCTCCACGCCGACCTGTGCAGCCGCATCCTCCAGCGCGCCCCCGGCGTCCGCATCTGGAACACCTACGGCCCCACCGAGGCATCCGTCGACATCACCGAACACGAGTGGGACCCCGAACGGGACACCGGCGCCGTGCCCATCGGACGCCCCATCGGCAACATGCGCGTCCTCGTCCTGGACCCGGCCGGGCGCCCCGTGCCCGTCGGCGTCCCCGGCGAACTCCACGCCGGCGGCACCGGACTGGCCCTCGGCTACCTGGGCCGGCCCGGCCTGACCGCCGAACGCTTCGTGCCCGACCCCCACGGCGAGCCCGGCGCCCGCCTCTACCGCACCGGCGACAAGGTCCGCTGGCGCGCCGACGGCGTCCTGGAATACCTCGGCCGCCTCGACCAGCAGACCAAGGTCAACGGCGTGCGCATCGAACCCGGCGAGGTCGAGGCCGCCCTCACCGCCCACCCCTGGGTACGCGCCGCCGTCGCCGCCGCCGTGCCCGACCCCGCCGGCCCCGGCAGCCGCCTGGCCGCCTGGATCCAGCCGCGCGGCCCACAGCCCCGCCCCGACGAACTGCGCGCCTTCCTGCGCCGCACCCTGCCCGACGTCCTGGTGCCCTCCGTGTTCGTCCCCGTCGAGCAGTGGCCGCTGACCGCCAGCGGGAAGATCGACCGGGGCGCCCTGCCCGACCCCGCCGACAGCCCCACCACCACCGAACACGTCCCGGTGCGCACCACCGCCGAACGGGCCGTCACCGAGATCTGGGCCCGGCTGACCGGCGTCCCCGCCTCCCGGATCGGCGCCACCCACGACTTCTTCCAGCTCGGCGGCTCCTCACTGATGCTGACCCGCCTGGCCGAACTCCTGTCCGCCGCGGCCGGCACCCCCGTCCCGCTGCGCGCCCTGTTCACCGCCACCACCGTCCGCGCCCAGGCCGCGCTGCTCGACCGCCCCGCAGGCCCGGCCGGCGACGACCACACCGCCGAAACGATCCTTCCCGTGCCCCGCAAGCCCGAAGGCATGCCGCTCTCGCCCGGACAGCAGGGCATGTGGCTGCTCGACCGGCTGCGCCCCGGCAGCAGCGAGTGGAACGCACCCGCCTTCCTCACCCTGCCCGCCCACTACAGCGACACCACCCTGGCCGCCGCCCTGACCGCCCTGGCCGACCGGCACGAGATCCTGCGCACCCGCTACGTCCTGCACGGCACCGCACCCGTCCAGATCGCCGACCCGCCCGGCACCCGCCCGCCCCTGCTGCGCACCGCGCACGCCACCACCGACGACGAACTGAACGCGATCGTGCACCAGGAGTTCGCCCGGCCCTTCGACCTGGAGAACGGCCCCGTCTGGCGGGCCCTGACCGTACGCCGGGACACCGGACCCCTGCACGTGATCCTCTGCCTGCACCACATCGCCTGCGACGGCTGGTCCTCCGTCGTCCTGGAACGCGACCTCACCGCACTCGCCGCCGCCGCCCACACCGGCACCCGGGCCGACCTGCCCGAACTCCCGGTGCAGTACGCCGACCACGCCGCCCACCGCCGCGCCCGGCTCACCGACACCTTCCTCGCCCGCGAACTGGCCCACTGGAAGAAGGTCCTGGACGGCATCACCCCCCTGGACCTGCCCGCCGACCGGCCCCGCCCCCCGGTGCGCGACGCCCGCGGCGCCGTCCACCTCTTCACCGTCCCCGCCGCGCTCACCGAACGCGTCGCCGCCCTCGGCCGCAGCCGCGGCGCCACCCTCCAGCAGACCCTGCTCACCGCGTTCGCCACGCTCGTCGCCCGCCTCACCGGCCGCTGGGACGTCCCCGTCGGCATCCCCGTGGCCGGCCGCGAGCGGCCCGAGACCGCCGACGTCGTCGGGTTCTTCCTCAACACCCTCGTCCTGCGCTGCACCCCCGCCCCCCACGACACCTTCCACGACGCCGTCGTCCGCGTCCGCGACCTTGCCCGGGAGGCCTTCGCCCACCAGGAACTGCCCTTCGACCACCTCGTCGCCGCCCTCGACGAGAGCCGCGACGCCGCCCGCACCCCCCTCTACCAGGTGATGTTCGACCTGCACGAGGAGGGCCGCACCGGCACCGCGGCCTCCTCCGGCGACCTCACCGCCTTCCGGAAAGCCTGGCAGGCCGCCCGCACCGACCTCACCCTCGTCGTGCAGCGCCAGGACGACGGCTCCCTGCTCGGCATGGCCGAATACGCCACCGCCCTGTTCGACCCCGCCACCGTCGAACGGTTCGCCGACTGCTGGACCCGCCTGCTGGAAGCGGTCACCGACGACCCGTGCACACCGCTGGGCACCGCCGACCTCCTGCCCGCCGCCCTGCGCACCGAACTCCTCGCCCACGGCCCCGGCCCCGCCGGCGCGGGCAACACCCTCACCCAGGCACCCGACGACGGCGGCGGCGTGCACACCGCGATCGCACAGGCCGCCCGCCGCGCCCCGCAGGACCCGGCCGTCGTCTGCGGCGACGAGACCTGGACCTACCAACGGCTCGACCGCCGCGCCGCGTTCCTCGGCCACCGGCTGCGCGACCTGGGCGCCGGACCCGAGACCACCGTCGCCGTCCTCCTCCACCGCACCCCCGACCTGATCGCCACCATCCTCGGCATCTGGCACGCCGGAGCCGCCCACGTCCCCCTCGACCCGGGCGCACCCGACGACCGCATCGCCCACGTCCTCACCGACTCCCGCGCCGGCGTCCTGGTCACCGACACCGCCGGCGCCGCCCGCCTGGCCGGCCTCCACCACGGCCCCGTCCTCACCCTGGACACGGAACCCGGCACCGCACCGCCGGCCGGCAGCACACCGCTGCCCGCCCCCGACCCCGCCCGCCTCGCCTACCTCATGTACACCTCCGGCTCCACCGGCCGCCCCAAGGGCGTCGCCGTCGAACACCGCACCCTGCTGCCCACCCTGCGCGCCCTCCAGGCCCACCTGGACTTCGGCCAGGGCCCCGACGACGCCTACCTCGCCCTGGCCCAGCCCACCTTCGACATCTCCTGGACCGAACTGATCATGCCGCTCCTGGCCGGCGGCCGGGTCGTCCTGGCCCAGGACCACGAACTGCGCGACCACCGCGCCCAGCTGGCCCTGATCGACCGGCACGACGTCAGCCACCTCCAGGCCGCCCCCGCCCACTGGCAGATGCTCATCGACGCCGGCTTCGGACACCGCCCCCTGACCGGCAAGACCGGCGGCGAGAACTGCCCGCCCGCCCTGGCCCGCGACCTCTCCCGCCGACTGCGCCGCTTCATCAACGAATACGGCCTCACCGAGACCACCATCGCCTCCACCCGCTGGGACGCCCACGACAGTGCCCCCACCACCCCCATCGGCCGCCCCTACCCCCACTGCACCGTCCGCGTCCTGGACGAACACCTCACCCCCGTCCCCTACGGAACCACCGGCGAACTGTGCATCGGCGGAACCGCCCTGGCCCGCGGCTACCACGGCCGCCCCGACCTGACCGCCGCCGCCTTCGTCCCCGACCCCCACGGCGAACCCGGCGCCCGCCTCTACCGCAGCGGCGACATGGCCCGCATGCTGCCCGACGGCACCCTCGAATTCGCCGGCCGCGCCGACGGCCAGGTCAAGATCCGCGGCCGCCGCGTGGAAACCGGCGAGGTCCAGGCCGTCCTGGCCGAACACCCCGCCGTCGCCCAGGCCGTCGTCACCGTCCACCACACCGGCCCCGACGCCGCACTCGTCGCCCACTGGGTGGCCGCCGACGGCACACCCCCACCCGGCGACAGCGAACTCCTGGACCACTGCGCCCGCCACCTGCCCGACTACATGGTCCCCGCCCTCCTCGTGCCGATCACCACCCTCCCCCTCACCCGGCACGGCAAGGTCGACACCACAGCCCTGCCCGCCCCCGACCTCACCGCCGCCCTCGCCGACGAGCCCTACACCGCCCCCGAAGGCCCCGTCGAGGAAATCATCGCCGGTATCTGGGCCGAAGTCCTCCACGGCCCCCACACCGCCACCCACCACCGCATCGGCTCCCGCCAGGGCTTCTTCCGCAGCGGCGGGAACTCCGTACGCGCCGCCCGGGTCATCGCCCGCATCCAGGAGGAGTTCGACATCGAACTGCCCCTGCGCACCGTCTTCGAACACCCCACCGTCACCCGGCTCGCCCACGCCGTCGAAGAGGCCGTGACGGCCGAGATCCACACCCTCACCGACGCCGAACTCGCCCTCGCCCACCGGGAGTACCAGCCGTGACCGCACCCACCGCGCCGACCCGGCCCACCCAGCAGGAGCTGCGCGCCGAGCTCCTGCGCCGCCGCCTCGCCGGACGCGCCGGGAACGGCGCGAAAACCCCCGCCCGCACCACGGCGATCCCGCCCGCCGACCGCACCCGCCCCCTCGAACTGTCCGCCGGACAGCGCCAGCTGTGGTTCCTGCACCAGCTCGACCCCGAAAGCCCCGAATACCTCCTGCCGATGGCCCACCGGCTGCGCGGCCCCCTGCCCACGCACACCCTCCAGCACGCCTTCGACGCCCTGGCCGCCCGCCACGAGATCCTGCGCACCCGCTACGTCCTGGACCCCGCCGGCCCCCACCAGGTCATCGACCCGCCCGGCCCCGTCGACCTCGCCCTCACCGACCGGCCCGGCCTGGACCCCACCGCCCGGGACGAAGCCGCCGCCGCCTTCACCCGGACCCACGCCACCCAGCCCCTCGACCTGGCCACCGACCACCCCCTGCGCGTCCGGCTGCTGCGCCTGGCCCCCGACGACCACGTCCTGCTCGTCGTCCTGCACCACATCGCCTGCGACGCCCTGACCCGCCCCCTGCTCCTGGACGACCTCGCCGCCCTCTACCGCGGCGAACAACTGCCCGAACTGCCCGTCC
Organism: Streptomyces sp. ML-6; assembly: GCF_030116705.1. NCBI lineage: Bacteria > Bacillati > Actinomycetota > Actinomycetes > Kitasatosporales > Streptomycetaceae > Streptomyces > Streptomyces sp. ML-6. The sequence goes on along the minus strand of NZ_JAOTIK010000004.1, from coordinate 92,252 downwards.
AGTACGCCGACTACGCCGCCTGGACCGCCCGCAGCCAAAACAGCCCCGACGCCGACCGCGGCCTGGACCACTGGCGCCGGCAACTCGCCGGAACCCAGCCGCTCGCCCTGCCCACCGACCGGCCCCGCCCCGCCGTACGCACCTGGGACGGCGCCACCCACGGCTTCGACATCCCCGCCGCCACCACCGAAAAACTGCGCACCCTCGCCCGCGACAACGACGCCACCCTCTTCATGGTCCTGCTCACCGCCTACCAGACCCTGCTCGGCCGCTACACCGGCAAACGGGACATCGCCGTCGGCACCGCCGTCTCCGCACGCACCCGCCCCGAACTGCACCGCATGGCCGGATACGCGTACAACACCCTGGTCCTGCGGGCCCGCTGGGGCACCGACCCCACCTTCCGCGACGTCCTGGCCGCCAACCGCACCACCGTCCTGGACGCCTTCGACCACCAGGACACCCCCTTCGACCGCATCGCCGACGAACTGGAACCCGAACGCGACCTGTCCACCACCCCCCTCTTCCAGGTCATGTTCGACCTCGCCACCGACGAGGGAACCAACACCCCCGACCTGCCCGGCCTCACCGCCCAACCCGTCCCCGCCACCGGCACCATCGCCCGCTTCGACCTCACCCTGCACCTGGCCGAACGCCCCGACAACACCCTGCACGGCAGCCTCGAATACGCCACCGCCCTCTTCGACCCGGCCACCGCCGCCCGCATCGCCGGCCACTACACCCGCCTCCTCACCCAGATCGCCACCGCCCCCGACACCCCCCTGCACGCCCTCGACCCGATCGGCCCCCAGGAACGCGCCCTGCTCCTGAACGGCCCGGCCACCCCCCCGGGCACCGGCCACCCCCTCGACCCCACCACCCTGCGCCCCGTCCTGCACACCATCCTGGAACAGGCCGCCGCCACCCCCGACGCCACCGCCCTGCGCCACGACAACACCACCTGCACCTACCGCCGGCTCGCCGAGGAATCCGAACACCACGCCCGCCGCCTGGCCGCACTCGGCATCGGCCCCGAGGACACCGTCGCCGTCCTCCTGGACCGCTCACCGCAGCTGATCGCCGCCCTCCTCGGCATCTGGCGCGCCGGCGCCGCCTACGTACCCATCGACCCCGGCTGCCCCGACGAGCGCATCGGCCACATACTGGCCACCACCCGCACCCGCACCGTCCTCACCCAGACCCGCCACGCCCACCGCTTCACCACCCCCGACGGCGGCGAAGACCGCCCCACCGGGGAGGGAACCCGCACCCCCGCCGGGCAGGACCGCCCCCTCGTCCTGGTCACCGACGACCCCGCCGAACAGGCCGCCCGCACCACCGCCACCGCCGCCCTGCCCACCACCCACGACCTCGACACCCTCGCCTACGTCATCCACACCTCCGGCTCCACCGGCCGCCCCAAGGGCGTCCTGGTCACCCACCGCGGCCTGGCCAACTACCTCGGCTGGACCGTCCAGGCCTACACCCACGCCAACCCCGGCGGCGCCCCGCTGTTCTCCTCGATCGCCTTCGACCTCGGCGTACCCGACCTGTACGCACCGCTGATGACCGGCCGCCACGTCGACCTGCTCCCACAGGACCTCGACACCGCCGACCTCGGCACCCTGCTCGCCCGCGGCGCCCCGTACTCCTTCATCAAACTCACCCCCGGCCACCTCGACCTGCTCCAGCAGCAGCTGACCGACGACCAGATCAAGAACCTGGCCGGCCTCGTCATCGCCGCCGGCGACTCCTTCACCACCCGCCTCGCCGAACGCTGGACCACCTCGGCAGGCCCCCACGGCACCCGCCTGGCCGCCGAGTACGGCCCCACCGAGATCACCGTCGGCAACTCCGCCTACTTCCTCGACACCCCCCTCACCACCGAACTCGTCCCCATCGGCCGCGCCATCCCCAACACCACCATGTATGTCCTGGACGAACACCTGGGCCCCCTGCCCATCGGCGTGCCCGGCGAGGTGTGGATCGGCGGCACCGGCCTGGCCCGCGGCTACGCCGGCCGCCCCGACCTGACCGCCGAACGCTTCGTCCCCGACCCCTACGGCGAACCCGGCACCCGCCTCTACCGCACCGGCGACATCGCCCGCGTCCTGCCCGACGGCAACCTCGACTTCGTCACCCGCGCCGACCACCAGGTCAAACTCCGCGGCTACCGCATCGAACCCGGCGAGATCGAAACCGTCCTCACCGCCCACGAAGCCGTCGCCGAAGCCGTCGTCCTGGTCCGCGAGGACACCCCCGGCGCCAGGGAACTGGTCGCCTACCTCGTCCCCGCCCAGGACGCCGACCCCGCCGACCTCACCCCCGCCGCACTGCGCGCCCGCGCCGGCGAGACCCTCCCCCCGTACATGGTGCCCGCCGCCTACCTCACCCTCGACGCCCTGCCCCTGACCCCCAACGGCAAACTCGACCGGGCCGCCCTGCCCGCCCCCGGCCGCACCGCCACCGCCGTCGGCGCCTACACCGCCCCCCGCGACACCACCGAACACACCCTCACCAGGATCTGGGCCACCGTCCTGGGCCGCGACACCGTCGGCATCCACGACAGCTTCTTCGAACTCGGCGGCGACTCCATCCGCGCCGTCACCCTCGTCGGCGCCCTGCGCGAAGCCGGCTGGGAAACCACCGTCCGCGACATCTTCGCCCACCGCACCGTCGCCCGCCTGCGCACCGCCCTCGGCGACACCCTGGGCCACGGCCACGGCCACGGCGAAACCCCCGCACCGCACGCCCCCGTCGCCCGCTTCGCCCTCATCGACGAAAAGGACCGGGCCGCCCTGCCCGCCGACGTCACCGACGCCTACCCCCTCTCCCTCACCCAGGCCGGAATGCTCGTCGAGATGTACGGCCGCAGCACCGAGAACCGCTACCACAACATCACCTCCTTCCGGATCCGCGACCACCTCCCCTTCGACCCCGACGCCTTCCAGCAGGCCGCCGACCTGATCGTCGAACGCCACGAGGTCATGCGCACCTCCTTCGCCCTGGACGGCCACTCCCGCCCCCTCCAGCTCGTCCACGCCGCCGCCCGCATGCCCTGCCTCTTCGACGACCTGCGCCACCTGCCCGCCGAGCAACGCACCCAGACCCTGTGGGAATTCGCCGACCGCGACCGCCAACAGCTCTTCGACCTCACCCGCCCACCGCTCATGCGCATGGCCGTCCACCTCCTGGACGACGAGAGCTGGTGGCTGTCCATCACCGAATGCCACCCCGTCATCGAAGGCTGGAGCTACCACTCCCAGCTCATGGAGATGCTCCGCGCCTACCGCGCCCTGCGCTCCGGCAACCGCCCCGACCCCGCCCCGCCCCTGCCCGCCGTCCGCTACGCCGACTTCATCGCCGGCGAACTGCGCTCCCTGGACGACCCGGCCGACCGCGACCACTGGCGCCACATCGTCGACACCCACGAACGCTTCACCGTCCCCGCCGGATGGCAGGACGACGACGAAACCGACGAACGCTACCGCATCGACATCCCCCTCACCACCCTCGAACCCGGCCTGCGCACCCTGGCCACCGCCGCCGAAGTCCCCTACAAGAGCGTCCTGCACGCCGCCCACAGCAAGGTCCTGTCCCTGCTCACCCGCGCCGAACGCTTCCGCGGCGGCATGGTCGCCGACGCCCGCCCCGAACAGGCAGGAGCCGAACGCGTCTCCGGCATGTACCTCAACTCGGTGCCCTTCCCCTACGAACGCACCGCCACCACCTGGGGCCAACTCGCCCAGCAGGTCTTCGCCCGCGAAGTCGAACTGTGGCCCCACCGCCGCTACCCCATGCCCGCCATGCGCACCCCCGGCGGCGAATCCCACCTCATCGACGTCCTCTTCCACTACCTCGACTTCCACCAGGTCGACACCGAACTCATCGACATCATGGCCAGCCGCGACGACAGCCCCAACGAATTCCGCCTCGTCGTCGGCACCCCCGTGCGCGGCCACCTCTCCCTCGCCTCCCGCACCCGCACCCTCTCCCGCGGCCGCGCCAAACGCCTCGCCGCCCTCTACACCGCCGTCCTCACCGACATGGCCCGCACCGGCGCCGACGGCGACGCCCGCCACGCCTACCCCGACGCCCACGAACACGCCGCCCTGACCGCACCCGCCCTGCCGCACTCCCACACCCCCACCGACGTCCTCACCGCCTTCGAGACCCAGGCCGCCCGCACCCCGAACGCCCCCGCCCTCTCCGCAGGCACCGCCACCCTCTCCTACGCCGCACTCGACGCCCGCGCCGAAACCGTCGCCCGCCACCTGCGCACCCTGGGCGCCGGCCCCGAAACCCGCGTCGCCGTCCTCCTGGACCGCGGCTTCGACCTGGTGGCCGCACTCCTGGGCATCTGGAAGACCGGCGCCGCCCAGATCCCCCTGGACCCCTGCACCCCCGACACCCGCATCGCCGCCACCGGCTTCACCCTCGCCGTCACCGAACACCGCCACGCCCCCCGCCTGGGCAACACCCCCCTCCTGATCACCGAAGAACTCGACCCCACCCCCCAACCCGCCCCCACCCCCACCCGCAGGACGGCCCCCGCCCACGACCCGGACCGGCTCGCCTACGTCCTGCACACCTCCGGCTCCACCGGCACCCCCAAGGGCGTCGAGATCAGCCACCGCTCGCTCGCCCACTACCTGCACTGGGCCGTCGAGCAGTACGCCGCAGCCGGCACCGGCGGCGCCCCCTGGTTCACCTCCGCCGCCTTCGACCTCGGCATCCCCGCCCTGTACGCCCCCCTGATGACCGGCCAGACCGTGCGCCTGCTCCCGCAGACCTACCGGCCCGAAGAGTTCGGCACCGAACTCCTCAAGGGCGCCCCCTACTCCTTCGTCGGACTCACCCCCGGCCACCTGGCCCTGCTGGAAACACAGCTGACCGACACCGAACTCGCAGGACTGGCCGCCCTCGCCGTCTGCGCGGGCGACGCCTACCCCACCGCCCAGGCCGACCGCGTCGCCGCCCGCATCCGGCCCGGCGGCATGGCCCTGGCCGCCGAGTACGGCCCCACCGAGACCACCGTCGCCGCCACCGCCCTGCGCGTCCTGCCCCGCCACCGCCACCGCCCCCGGCCCCCGGCCCCCGGCCCCGCCGCACCCCCCTCCGGCCTGCCGGCCGGACTCCAGCACGCCGACACCCTGCACGCCCCCGAACGACCCCGCCACCCCCGCACCCTCGTGGCCCTCGGCTCCCCCCTCCCCGGCACCACCCTGCGCCTCCTGGACACCACCCTGCGACCGGTCCCCGACGGCACCGCCGGCGAGGTGTGGATCGGCGGCGACGGCCTGGCCCGCGGCTACGCCGGCCGCCCCGACCTGACCGCCGCAGCCTTCCTGCCCGACCCCTGGGGACTGCCCGGCACCCGCCTCTACCGCACCGGGGACCTGGCCCGCCGCCTGCCCGGCGGCGCCCTGGAATTCCTCGGCCGCACCGACCACCAGGTCAAGATCCGCGGACACCGCGTCGAACCCGGCGAGGCCGAGGCGGCACTCGCCGCCGACCCCTCGGTGAGCGAAGCCCTCGTCACCGCCGTCACCGCCGCCGACGGAGGCAAACGCCTGGCCGCCTGGGTCGTCCCCGCCCCGGGACACACCGTCCTGGTGCCCGCCCTGCGCGAGAGACTGCGCGCCGTCCTGCCCGCCGCCGCCATCCCGGCCACCGTCACCGCCCTGCCCGCCCTCCCGCTCGGCGCCAACGGCAAACGCGACAGGTCCGCCCCGGCGGCCCGCACCGCCACCGCCGCCCCCGCCCCCTACCAGGCACCGCGCACCGACACCGAACGCCGCCTCGCCGCCGTCTGGGCCCAGGTCCTGGGCCTCGAACAGGTCGGCATGCACGACGACTTCAGGGACCTGGGCGGCGACTCCCTGCTCGTACCGCCCCTGCTGCTCGCCGCCCGCAGGGCCGGCCTCCCGCTCGACCTCGCGACGGCACTGCGCCACCACACCGTGGAACACCTGGCCGCCGCACTCGACGTCCGCACGGCCCACGACCCGGCCCAGGAAGGCTGAACCCATGCGCCATCTGATCTCCATCGACGACCTCACCGACGCGCAACTGCGACGGATCGTGCACCGCGGCGCCGAATTCTCCGCCGGCTCCGCCCGGCGCCCCGCACCACTGGACGGCCAGGTGGTCGGCATCTACTTCGCCAAGACCTCCACCCGCACCCGTACCGCCTTCTCCTCCGGAGCCCTGCGCCTGGGCGGCTCCCTCATCGCCTACGGCCCCGGCGACCTCCAGCTCAACACCGGCGAGACCACCGAGGACACCGGCCGCGTGCTGTCCGGCATGCTCGACGTCCTGGTCGCCCGCACCGCCGGACCGGAAGCCGAACTGCGCGCCTGGGCACGGCAGAACACCATGTCCGTGGTCAACGCCATGACCGCCGAGGAACACCCCACCCAGGCCCTCACCGACCTCACCACCCTGCTGCGCCACTTCGGCCGCCTCGAGGGCCTGCGCATCCTGTACGCGGGCGAGGGAAACAACACCGCCGCGGCCCTCGCCCTCGCCCTGACCCGCTTCCCCGGCGTCCGCCTGGAGATCCGCACCCCGCCCGGCTACGGCCTGAGCGAGACGGTCGCCCACCGGGCCCGCGCCCGCGCCGCCCGCACCGGCGCCACCCTGGTCGAGCGGCACGACATGGACGAACCGACCGGCGGCCACGACGTGATCTACACGACCCGCTGGCAGACCACCGGCACCAGCAAACCCGACCCCGGCTGGCGCCACGCCTTCGCCCCCTTCCAGGTCACCCCCGCCCTGTGGGAGACCAGCCCCGGCGCCGTGTTCATGCACGACCTGCCCGCCCACCGGGGCGAGGAGGTGACGGCCGAGGTACTGGACGGACCGCACAGCATCGCCTTCGCCCAGGCCACCAACAAGATGCACAGCGCAATGGCGGTACTGGAGTTCGTCCGCACCCCCGCCACCGCAAAGGAACCCGCACCGGCCCCCGACCGCACCCTGGCGGCCGCACGATGAAACCCCCGACCGACACCACCACCGGCCCCGCACCCGGCCCCGCACCCGGCCCCGCACCCGGCCCCGCACCCGGCCCCGCACCCGGCCCCGGACCGGGGCAGGACCACCGCCCGACCGCACAGCCGCAGCCCGCCCCGCACGGCAACAGGACCGGGGAAGAGACCGGGGGAGAAGCCGGGGGAGGAGCCGGGGCCGGGGGAGGGGCCGGGAAGGCCGCGGCACCCCCGCCCGCACCGCTGCGCCGCAACCGCGACTACCGCCTGCTGTGGGGCGGCGCCGGCCTCTCGCTGCTCGCCGGCCGCGCCACCGCCGTCGCCTACCCGCTCGCCGTCCTGTGGGCGACCGCCTCGCCCGCCGACGCCGGACTCGTCGGCACCGCGCTGCTGCTCCCGCAGCTGGTGGTGCAACTGCCCGCGGGCGCCCTCGTCGACCGCTGGGACCGGCGGCGCATCCTGCTGGCGGCCGGACTGGGACAGGCGGTGGTCACCGGCGCGGTCGCGGCGCTCCTGCTGAGCGGGCACATCTGGCTGTGGGCGCTGCTGGCCGCCGCGTTCGCCGAGGGCACCCTGGGCGTCCTGTTCCAGCTGGCCGAACGGGCCGCCGTGCCCGCCGTGGTGCCGCCCGGGCAGATCGGCGCCGCCATGACCGGCAACGAGGCCCGCACCCGGGCGGCCGCCATCACCGGCCAGCCCCTGGGCAGCGCCCTGGTCACCCTCGGCACGGCCCTGCCGTTCGCCGCCGCGGCCCTGGGCCAACTCGCCTCCACCGCCTGTCTGTTCAAGGTACGCGGAAAACTCCAGCAGGAACGCCGGGGCACCCGGGAAACCGCCCTGGCCGCCGAGGTCCGCGCCGGGCTGGCCTGGATGTGGCGCCAGCACTTCCTGCGGGCCGTGATGGCCGCCATCGCCGTCTCCAACCTCCTCTTCCAGGGCCTCAACCTGGCCGTGATGTCCGGCATCCAGTCGGCGGGCGGCACCGAGTTCCAGGCGGGCGTCGTGCTCTCGCTCAGCGGCGCCGGCGGCCTGGCCGGAGCCCTGAGCGGCGGCAAGTGGACCGAGCGCCTGTCGATGCGCGCCCTGGTCATCGGCGGACTGGCTGCCTGGGCCCTGCTGATGGTGCCCGTCGCCGTGCTCCGCGACCCCTACGCCCTGGGCGCGATCTTCGCCCTGAGCGGCTACGTGGGCGGCGTGTTCAACGTGGCCGGCGGGGTCTACCTCGTACGGATCGCCCCGGACCGCATGCGGGGCCGGGCCAACTCCCTGGCCATGCTGGTCGGCGGCGGCGCGATGGCCGCCGGCCCCGTCGCGGCCGGCTTCGCCCTGGAAGGCATGGGCCCCACCCGCACCATCCTGGCCCTCAGCCTCGCGATGGCCGCGACCGCCCTGGCCGCCCTGCTCTCCCCGGCCCTGCGCCGGGGCCCCTTCGCCCCGGCCCGCTGAACCACAACACCCCCCGGGGCAGGCCCCGGCACCACACCGCCTTGCACCCAGGCCCGCAGGGGCCGCCGCAGCCGCGACGGCCCCTGCAAGCACCCTTGCGCGCACCTCACCTGTCCGGCGAGGCCCGCCCCGCACGGCACGCCGCCGCCACCAGCACCGCACCCGCCGCCGCCACGACCGCACCGGCCACACAGGCACCGGCCACGAGCGTGGCCCGGTCGGGCTCCAGCAGCGCCTGCCCCCGCCGCGCCTGCCACAGCAGCAGAGCACTCAGAGCGGCATGCCCCGCCCCGCAGATGATGACCAGGGCCGTGCGCGTACCCTGGCCCCGCAGCAACGGCACCCGCACCGCGAGCATCCCCAGCCCCACGGCCACCAGAGGCAGCAGCTGCAGCGCGTGCAGGCCCACGAAGTGCGCCACCCGCAGATCACCGCCGCCCACCGCCCAGCCGGTCAGCGGCAGCCCCGGACCCCCGTCCGCCACCCCGACCCCGTGCGCGCCCAGCACGGGCGGATCCTGCCCGGCGTCCAGGGCCCGCTGCTGCGCGGCCGTGGGAGTGGTCATCAGATACCCGACCGACATCCCCGCCAGGGACACGAACAGCCCCAGCGGAAGGGCCCAGGCCATCGGCCGGTCCACCCGGCGCTGCCACAGCAGCAGCACCCCCAGCAGCAGCGTCATGGCCCAGCCGGCGTACGCCGCCCCGCCCATCGCCTTGACCAGCACGTCGTCGAACGCGGACGACACATTGAAATGACTGCGCTCGCCCCGCACGGCCTGGAACGTGATGACCGACATCTCCGGCACGATGAACAGCACCACCAGAAGCGTGCCGATCCGCCGCAGGGCACGTTGCCGGCGCTCCATCAGACCGATCATCCACGCCAGAGTGATCGCATACAGGCCGAAGGACACCGCGAACTTCAGGGGCTTGAGCCACACCCCCTCACCCAGCACGGTGCGTTCGTCCAGGAGCAGACCGCCCGCGGCGACGACCGCGAGCAGGGCCATGGCCGCCGCGCACCGGGCGAGGGGGCCGTGTAATCGGGGCGGATTCCCCCCGCCTCCGGTGTCCCTGAGCCGGACCCGGGCATGGGTGAGCGTGACCACAGTGTCTCCTTCACTGGTGGGGGCAGTGACCGGCTGCCGGCCCGTGCACACGGGGCCGGAGAACGGCCCGGCGCCACGTACGGCCGTTTTCCGGAGGAACGTAATCCGTTGCCCTATCGTCCGGGCATCACGGCGGCTTCCACCCCCGCCCGCACCCCCGTGACCAGCCAGTACACCCCGCCGGGGCGGTTATAGGACGCACATAGCGCACCCCGCGAGCATCGGTGCACCACCGCACACCCATGCACACCCACGCACCAACGCACTGCACACCGACGCACACCGCACACCGCACACCAACGCACACCGCACACCAACGCACCGCACACCAACGCACTGCACACCGATGCACCGCCCACCGACGAAGGAGACCCACCGATGCCGCACAACACCATGGACCGCCGGGGCGTCCTCAGGGCCGCCGCCGGCATCGCCGGGGCGGCGGCCGCGGTGACGGTGGCCGGCACCCTGCCGGCCACCGCCCACGGCCGGCCCCACCGGTTCCCCGAGGTCCCGGGCATGGTCGGCGACCGCCGCGCCAACGAGTTCTGGTACGAGTACGACGAGCGGTTCTACTACAACCCCACCCCCGACCTCGTCGAGGCCGTCGACGTCATCTGCAAGCCGTTCGGCGACTTCACCAAGGTCGACTCCGCCTGGGCCGCCACCCGCGCCGGCGGCCGCTACCCGCGCAGCTACCTGGAACTCATCCGCCCCAACCGCGACGCCTTCGCCCTCCTGTCCCACGCCCAGCGCGAGGTCTACCGCGAGTTCTACCGCCACGACCCGCACGGACTGGTCCGCGCCTTCCAGCTCTTCGGCCAGGGCGTCCTGTTCGACCCGCGCCGCCCGGCCGGCAACAAGGTCCACATGATGAACTTCACCCCGCCGGACTTCACCCACGCCTACCACCGCTGGCACCCCTTCCTGGCCGGCTTCCGGCTGCTGGACATCGACGTGCAGTGGTGGACACACATCAACCGCCTCGCGGGCACCGCCTGGGAACTGCAGTCCCTGGGACAGCCGGTCACCGACGCCAACGACAACAAGCACCTGCCCCGGCGCACCGTGCACGGCATCACCCGCAAGTGGCTGCACCGCAGCCCCCGCCGCCTCGACCAGGCCTTCGACACCTACCCCTACCCGGCCGACCTGGGCAAGTTCTAGACCCCCGGGCCCCGCCGGCCCCACCCCCCGTACGACTCAGGAGGCACAGCCCACCATGCCAGCCACGACCGCAACTTCACCCCGCATCGGCGTCTGGATGATCGGCGCACGAGGCTCGGTCGCCACGGCCGCGACCGCCGGCGCCGCCGCGATCGCCGCGGGCCACGCCTCCCCGGACGGATGCGTCACGGACCTCCCCCCCTTCCGCGACGCATCCCTCCCGGCCCTCGCCGACCTCGTGTTCGCCGGACACGACATCGTGTCCGTCCCCCTGACGGCGAGGGCCGGGCAACTCGCCGCGGCAGGCGTCCTGCCCCCCGCACTCCCCGCCACCGTGCACGACGCCCTGGAAGCCGCCGACCGCGAGATCCGCGACGGATCCCCCCGCCCCGGCGAGACCCAGGCCGCCACCGCCGCACGCCTGGCCGCCGACATCGTCTCCTTCCGCGAACGGCACGCCCTGGAACAGGTCGTCGTCCTCAACGTCTCCTCCACCGAACCCCTGCCCGACCCCGACCCCGCCCACCTCGACCTCACCCACCTCGAGAACGCCCTCGCCACCAGCACCGGCCTGCTCCCGCCCAGCTCCCTGTACGCCTACGCCGCCTTCCGCGCCGGCTGCGCCTACGTCAACTTCACCCCCTCCGCGGGCGCCTCGCTGCCCGCCCTGGAACAACTCGCCCGCCTGCGCGGTGTCCCGCACGCCGGCCGCGACGGCAAGACCGGCGAGACCCTCGTCAAGAGCGCCCTGGCCCCGATGTTCACCCAGCGCGCCCTGCGCCTGCGCTCCTGGTCGGGCACCAACCTCCTGGGCGGCGGCGACGGCGCCACCCTCCAGGACCCCGCCGCCGCCCGCAGCAAGACCGAGTCCAAGCAGCGCAGCCTGGAGGAGACCGTCGGCCACCCCGTCCAGGGCCAGGTCCACATCGACAACGTCCCCGAGATGGGGGAGTGGAAGACCGCCTGGGACCACATCTCCTTCGAGGGCTTCCTCGGCGTACGGATGTCCATGCAGTTCACCTGGCAGGGCTGCGACTCCGCCCTGGCCGCCCCGCTCGTCCTGGACCTGGCCCGGCTGGCCGCCCACGGCCGCCGCCGCGGCGAGAGCGGCGCACTGACCGCCCTGGGCTTCTTCTTCAAGGACCCGGCCGGCTCCCGCGAGCACAACCTCACCCTCCAGTACGAGGCCCTGACCGCCTGGGCCACCGCCCCCGTCCCGGCCACCGCGGGCAGCCCCCGGTGAACACCGCCCTGGCCGCCTACGCGGAACTGGTCCGCGCCCCGGCCGCCCTCACGGTCCCCGGCGACGTCGTCGCCGGGGCCCTGGCCGCCGGCCGCCCCAACGCCCTGCGCACCACGGCCCTGGCCGCCTCCTCCGTCACCCTGTACTGGGCGGGCATGGCCCTCAACGACTGGGCCGACCGCACCCAGGACGCCACCGAACGCCCCCACCGCCCCATCCCCTCGGGCCGCCTCACCCCCCGCGCCGCCCTGGCCACCGCCACCGCCCTCACCGGCACGGGCCTGGGCCTGGCCGCCCTCGCCGGCGGCCGCCGCACCCTGCTGCACCGCACCCTGCCGCTGGCCGCCGCCGTCTGGGCCTACGACCTCGGCCTCAAACACACCCCGCTCGGCCCCGCCACCATGGCCGCCGCCCGCGCCCTGGACGTCCTGCACGCCACCGCCCCCGGCCGCCTGCCCGCCGCCCTCCCGGCCGCCGCCACCATCGCCGCACACACCTACGCACTCACCCGCCTCAGCCGCCACGAGACCGACGGCGCACCGCCCGGCGAACCGAAACTCTCCCTGGCCACCACCACGGCCATCACCACCGCCAACACCGCCCGCCTCCTCACCACCCCGCCCGCCGCCAAACACCCCGCCCTGGTCACCGCCACCGCCCTGGCCGCCTACGCCGCCACCTGCACCCGCGCCCAGAGCGCCGCCGCCCGCACCCCCTGCGCCCCCCGCGTCCGCACCGCCGTCACCACCGGCATCCACGCCCTGCTCCCCCTCCAGGCCGCCCTGATCGCCCGCACCGGAGCACCCCTGCTCGCCCTGCCGTTCGTCGCCGCCCTGCCCCTGGCCGGCCGCCTCGCCCGGAAGGTGTCCCCGACATGAGCCCCCGCCACCCCGCCCCGCCCCAGGGCCTGCGCCTGGCCTACGGCACCAACGGCTTCGCCGACCACCGCCTGCCCGACGCCCTGCGCATCCTGGCCGACCTCGGCTACCAGGGCGTCTCCCTCACCCTGGACCACCAGCACCTCGACCCCTACGCACCCGACCTGCCCCAGCAGATCACCCGCACCCGCCACGCCCTGGAGGCCACCGGCCTCGCCGTCGTCGTCGAGACCGGCGCCCGCTACCTCCTGGACCCCTGGCACAAACACCGCCCCACCCTGATGTCCGCCGAACCGGAAGGCCGCGAACTGCGCCGCGGACTGCTGCGCCGCGCCATCGGCATCGCCGCCGAACTCGGCGCCGAGGCCGTCCACTTCTGGAGCGGCACCCCCGACCCGGACACCACCCCCGAACAGGCCTGGCACCACCTCGTCGAGGGCTGCGCCGAAACCGTCGCGCACGCCGACGCCACCGGCATCGACCTCGCCTTCGAACCCGAACCCGGCATGCTCGTCGCCGACCTCGCCGGCTACCGCAGACTCCACCGCACCCTGGGCCACCCCGACCGCTTCCGCCTCACCCTGGACATCGGCCACTGCCAGTGCCTGGAACCCCACACCGTCTCCCGCTGCATCGAACTGGCATCCGACCGCCTCGCCCACGTCCAGATCGAGGACATGCGGCGCGGCATCCACGAACACCTCCCCTTCGGCCAGGGCGAGATCGACTTCCCCCCGGTCCTGCACACCCTGACCACCACCGGATACCGCGGACTGGTCTCCGTCGAACTGCCCCGGCACAGCCACGCCGCCACCGCGACCGCCCGCCACAGCATCGAGTTCCTGCGCACCGCAGCCCGGCCGAAGGAGACCGAACCGGCATGACCGCACCCACGATCACCCCGCCCCCCGCCACCGTGCACCACCCCCTGACCCTGCGCGCCCTGGCCGAAGGACTTAGCGCCGCCCTCGGCCACGAACACCGCACCCGCCTGGCCCAGGACCTCCAGGCCGTCACCGAACAGGGCCCGCCCGCCCTCGACACCCGCTTCCCCGCCGCCGGCCGCACCTACGGCCGCACCCGCCTGCCCGGCTGGGCGGGCTGGCACATCGAGGACGCCGTACGCACCCGCCTGCTCGCCCAACTCGGCCTCCCCGCCACACCCCTGGCCCAGGAAGTCACCCGCCGCTACCACGACGGCGACGCGGCCGAACGCCGCGGCGTCCTGCACGCCCTGCCCTTCCTGCCCCTGGGCCCCCACGCCGTCCACCTCACCGACGACGCCCTGCGCACCAACGACACCCGCCTGATCGCCGCCGCACTCGGCCCCTACGCACAGGCCCACCTCGACCAGTACCGCTGGCGCCAGGCCGTCCTGAAATGCCTGTTCACCAACATCCCCCTGGCCAAAGTCGCCGGACTGCACGAACGACGCGACGCCGAACTCGCCCGGATGGCCGCCGGCTTCGCCGCCGAACGCCGCGCCGCCGGCCGCACCGTACCCGCAGACCTGTGGCTGATCGCCACCCACGACGGCTGAGAAACCACCCCCGCCCGGCCCCGCACCCAGGACCGGGCCCCACCCACCCGACGGAGACCGGCCATGCGCATATTCGACCCGCACATCCACATGACGTCCCGGACCACCGACGACTACCGGGCCATGTACGACGCAGGTGTACGCGCCCTGGTGGAACCGGCCTTCTGGCTCGGCCAGCCACGCACCCACCCGGCCAGCTTCGCCGACTACTTCGACGCCCTGCTCGGCTGGGAGCCCTACCGCGCCGCCCAGTTCGGCATCCGCCACCACTGCACCATCGGCCTCAACCCCAAGGAGGCCAACGACCCGCGCTGCACCCCCGTGCTCGACCTGCTGCCGCGCTACCTCGCCAAGGACTCCGTCGTAGCGGTCGGGGAGATCGGCTACGACACCATGACCGACGCCGAGGACCACGCCTTCCGGGCCCAGCTCGCCCTGGCCGTCGAATTCGCCCTGCCCGCCCTCGTCCACACCCCCCACCGCGACAAGGCCGGCGGCACCGCCCGCTCCCTGGCCGTCATCGAGGAATCCGGCATCGACCCCGCACACGTCGTCCTGGACCACCTCAACGAGGTCACCGTCACCGAAGTGATCGACACCGGCTGCTGGATGGGCTTCTCCGTCTACCCCGACACCAAGATGACCCCGCAGCGGATGGTCGCCATCCTCAAAAAGTACGGAACGGAACACATGCTCGTGAACTCGGCGGCCGACTGGGGACACAGCGACCCCCTCCTCACCAGGACCACCGCCCAGGCCATGCTCGACGCCGGTTTCGACGAGGATGATGTCGACCGCGTCATGTGGCGCAACCCGATCACGTTCTACGGACAGTCGGGCAGGCTCGACCTGGACGGTTACAACGATGTACAGGCCGCGGGGCTGTACGCCGGCAACTCGATCGCCCGCGGCGGCAGCTGAGGGCGATTCATCATGCGTCTGCACCACCCCGACTCCACCACCATCCACCTCGCCTACTGCACCAACGTGTACCCGGCGGAAACCCTCGACGGGATCACGGCCCAGCTCACCGGCCACGCCGAACAGGTCCGCCGCCACCTGGACACCGACCTCGTCGGCCTGGGCCTGTGGCTCCCCGCCGACGTCGCCCACCACCTCGCCGCCCACCCGGACGACACCGAGAAACTGCGCCGCACCCTGACCGCCCGCGGCCTGGAAACCGTCACCCTCAACGGCTTCCCCTACCGCGGCTTCCACACCCCCGTCGTCAAACGCGGCGTCTACTTCCCCGACTGGTCCGAACCCTCCCGCCTCACCTACACCCTCAACCTCGCCCGCGTCCTGGCCGCCCTGCTGCCCCAGGACGCGGCCCGCGGCTCCATCTCCACCCTGCCCCTGGCCTGGCGCACCCCCTGGACCGGCGTGCAGCGCTCCACCGCCGCCCGCCACCTCGACGACCTGGCCGCCGGACTCAAACAGATCGAGGCCGAGACCGGCCGCACCATACGCGTCGGCCTGGAACCCGAACCCGGCTGCGTCGCCGAGACCACCGCCCAGGCCGCCCACGCCATCGCCGGCGCCGACCACGACTGGATCGGCCTGTGCCTGGACGCCTGCCACCTCGCCGTCCAGCACGAGGACCCGCACGACGCCGTCGCCGCCCTGACCGCCGCAGGCGTACCCGTCGTCAAACTCCAGGCATCCTCCGCCCTGGTCGCCGACACCCCCGCCGACCCCGAGTCCCGCCGGGCCCTGCACTCCTTCACCGAACCCCGCTTCCTGCACCAGGTCCGCGAACAGCTCCCCGACGGCACCCTGCGCGGCTGCGACGACCTCGCCCCCGCCCTGGCCGGCGCCCTGCCCGGCCACGCCCCCTGGCGCATCCACTACCACGTCCCCCTGCACGACCAGCCCGAACCACCCCTGCGCAACACCAGCGACGCCCTCCAGGAAACCCTGCGCGCCACCCTCGGCGGACCGCACGCCCTCACCGACCACGTCGAGGTCGAGACCTACACCTGGGACGTCCTGCCCCCCGGACTGCGCCCCACCGGCGCCCCGGGCATCGCCGCCGGCATCGCCACCGAACTCGAATGGACCCACGGCGAACTGACCCGCCTCGGCCTCACCGAGCACCCCGGAGCCACCCCATGACCACCCGCCAGGTCGCCGTCCTGTGCACCGTCGGCCTCACCCCCCGCCTCCTGGGCGCGATGCCCCACCTCGCCGCCATCGGCCAGGAAGGCTTCACCGCCCGCCTCGACACCGTCTTCCCCGCCGTCACCGCCACCGTCCAGGCCACCCTCACCACCGGCCTGCTGCCCCGCGACCACGGCGCCGTCGCCAACGGCTGGTACCACCGCGACCACGGCGAAGTCATGATGTGGCGCCAGCACAACGCCCTCGTCCACGGCGAGAAGGTCTGGCAGGCCGCCCGCCGGAAGAACCCCGCCCACACCACCGCCTACCTGTGCTGGTGGTGGGCCATGGGCGCCGACGTCGACACCATCCTCACCCCCCGCCCCGTCTACCACTACGACGGCCGCAAATCCCCCGACTGCTACACCAAACCCGCCGCACTGCGCGACGAACTCACCGCCCTCCAGGGCGAGTTCCCCCTCTTCCACTACTGGGGCCCCACCGCCTCCATCGCCTCCACCCGGTGGATCGCCCAAGCCGCCCGCCACATCGACGCCACCCGCCGCCCCGACCTGTCCTTCATCTACCTGCCCCACCTCGACTACGACCTCCAGCGCCACGGCCCCCACAGCCCCCAGGCCCTGCGCGCCGCCCGCGAGGCCGACACCGCCCTCGCCCCCCTCCTGGCGGACCTGCGCGACCGCGGCACCACCGTCGTCGCCCTCGCCGAGTACGGCATCAGCCCCGTCTCCCGCCCCGTCGACATCAACCGCGCCCTGCGCCGCGAAGGACTCCTGTCCGTCTCCACCCAGCGCGGCATGGAATACCTGGACCCCTGCACCTCCCGCGCGTTCGCCGTGGCCGACCACCAGGCCGCCCACGTGTACGTCGCCGACCCCGCCGACATCCCGCGCGTGCGCGACGTCCTCAAGCACACCGAGGGAATCGACGAGATCTGGGACCGCACCCAGCAGCACACCTACGGCATCGACCACCCCAACGCGGGCGAACTGGTCGCCGTCACCGAACCGGACGCCTGGTTCACCTACTACTACTGGCTCGACGACACCCGCGCCCCCGACTTCGCGCGCGGCGTCGAGATCCACCGCAAGCCGGGCTACGACCCGGCCGAACTCTTCTTCGACCCCGCCGACAGGGCGGTGAAGGCGAAGGCGGCACTCACCCTGCTGCGCAAGAAGGCCGGGATGCGCGCACCGCTCACCGTGGTGCCGCTCGACCCGGCCCACGTCAGGGGCAGCCACGGACGGCTGCCCCAGGACCACCGGGACGGGCCGCTGCTGCTGTGCTCCGACCCGGGCCAGGAACGGGACCGCTACCACGCCACCGAGGTCAAGGAACTGCTCCTGCGCCTCAACGGACTGGCCTGAGACCGGCCGTATCGACAAGGATCGAGAGGAGGCCAGATGACACCTCGGCGGAACACCGCGATCAGCGAGGTGCGCATACCCCGCCCGGCGCTCGAAGCGGTCGCCCGGATGCGGGAATCGGGCGAGATCCACGTGTGGTGGTGGCCGCTCGGCACCAGGACCGACCCGGCCGACCACGCCGTGCTCGACGAGGTGGAACGGGGCCGGGCCCGGCGCTTCCACGCCGAGGCGGACGCGGCCGCGTTCACCGCCACCCGGGCCGGTGCCCGGCGGGCCGTGGCCGCACTGCTCGGCATCGAACCGCACCAGGTCGGCTTCGGCCGCCGCACCTGCCCCGGCTGCGGCGACCGGGAACACGGCCCGCCGGCCGTGTCCGACCCGCCGGTCCCGCTCGCGGTCAGCCTGTCCCGCACCGCGGGGGCCGGAGCCTTCGCGGTACGGGCGGGCGACTGGGTGGGCGTGGACGTGGAGGCCCTGCGGCCGGTCGAACCGGCCGGCCTGGCCGACATGGTTCTCACCGGGCCCGAGAGCGCACACGTCCTGGGCCTGCCCGCCGGCCCGGCCAGGGACGCCGCCTTCCACCGGGCCTGGACCCGCAAGGAAGCCGTCGTCAAGGCCGTCGGCCTCGGCCTGCTGGGCATGCCGCTCAACACCCTGGACGTCCACCCCGCCCAGGACGGGCCCGTCCAGGTGGTGCACCGCTACCGCGGTGAGGAAACACGCTGGCAGGTGACGGACCTCGACATCGGCGAGCGCTGGGCGGCCTCCGTGGCCCGCCCCGCCGACGGCCCCGCCGGACCGGTCCACCTCCACGCCCCGGCGTGAGAGCAAGCTTCGCGCCGCGAGAACCCCCTTCCCGCGGCGCGAAGCCATGCCCGAAACCCCGCGCACCCCACCCCCCACCCGGAGTCCCGATGGCCCTCACCCAGCACCCCACCCCCGCCCCGGCCCCCGCACCCACTCCCGCACCGGCCCCCGCACCCACTCCCGCACCGGCCCCCGCACCCACTCCCGCACCGGCCCCCGCACCCACCCCCGCACCCGCCCCCGCCCCGGCCCCCGCACCCCGCAAAGGCCCCCGCACACCCCGCCCCCGGCCCCGCACCCCTCCTCGCCGCAGCCCTCACCGCCGCCGCCCTCATCACCGCCGCCGCCCTCGCCACGGGCCCCGTCCGCACCTGGCTGGACACCATGGCCGGCGTCGCCGCCCTGGTCTGCCTCTCCGGCTCCGTACTCCTCGGCCTCACCAGCACCTTCCGCGACCTGCTCACCCCACGCCACCGCCAGTACGCCCAGCACCTGCACCGCACCGCCGCCCTGGCCGGAACCGCCTTCCTCCTCCTGCACATCACCGTCAAGACCGCAGCCCACCGCATCACCCCCCGCGACGCCCTCCTCATCGGCCCGCCCCCCACCACCCGGGCCGACCTCTGGCTCGCCCTGGGCACCCTGGCCTGCCACCTCTTCCTGCTGGCCGCCGCCACCGGCATCTGGCGCGGCCTGTTCGCGGCCCGCCGCTGGATCCGCCCCTTCCGCATCCTGCACGCCGCCTCCTACGCAGGCTGGACCGCCGCCGTGATCCACGGCCTCACCGCGGGCCGCACCCCCGCCCCCTGGGTCACCGCCTCCTACGCCGCCTGCCTCACCGCCGCCGCGGCAGCCCTCCTCCACCGCCGCCGGCGCACCCTCTCCCGCCGCAGGACACCCACCCAACCGCCCCGAACCGCCCATAAATAGATCGAATATAGAAGTACGGAACACGCTCGACCCGATGCCTTATACGCTCAAAAACCATCCCTCTGAGACCCGGAACCACATGATGGAGAGGACAGGTCGCAACATGGTGACCGAGACGAGCCGCCCTTCCCGAAACAACGGCTACAACACGGTCAACCGGGGGTACGCCCTTCGACTGGCCGACGTGACAAAGGTGTACGGCAAAAACGGCAGAGGCGTACGGGCCCTGGACGGGGTCTCCGTAGGGATCGAGCGCGGCTCCTTCACCGCCGTGATGGGCCCCTCCGGCTCCGGCAAATCGACCTTCCTGCACTGCGCCGCCGGCCTCGACAAACCCACCACCGGCCAGTCCTACATCGGCGACACCCAGCTCAACGACATGAACGAGACCCAGCTGACGAAACTGCGCCGCCAGCGCATCGGCTTCGTCTTCCAGGCCTTCAACCTCATCCCCTCCCTGTCGGTCCGCCAGAACGTCGAACTGCCCCTGCGCCTGGCCGGCGAGAGCCTCGACAGGAACTGGCTCGACGAGATCCTGGGCCGCGTCGGCCTGGGCGGCCGCGCCTCCCACCGCCCCGCCGAACTCTCCGGCGGCCAGCAGCAGCGCGTCGCCATCGCCCGCGCCCTCATCACCCGCCCCGACGTCATCTTCGGCGACGAACCCACCGGCGCCCTCGACACCGTCACCGCCAAGGAAATCCTCTCCCTGCTGCGCACCTGCGTGAACGAGACCGGCCAGACCGTCGTCATGGTCACCCACGACCCGGTCGCCGCCTCCTACGCCGACACCGTCTTATTCCTGGCCGACGGCAAGATCGCCGGCCAGATGGAAGCCCCCACCGCCGACCTCGTCGCCGAGCGCATGACGCACCTGGGAGCGTGGGCCTGATGCTGCGCTACGCACTGCAGACCCTCAAGGCCAGGAAAGGCGGCTTCATCGGCGCCTTCCTCGCCCTGTTCTGCGCCGCCGCCCTGGTCACCGCCTGCGGCATCCTCCTGGAAACCGGCCTGCGCGGCACCATCGCCACCGAACGCTACGCCGCCGCCCCGGTCATCGTCGGCGCCGACCAGAACGTCCACCAGACCACCATCAAGAAGAAGAAGGGCAAGGTCAAACAGAAGCACAAGGCCAAGCCCCTGGCCGAACGGGTCTGGCTGCCCGAGAAAACCCTCCAGACCCTCGCCGCCCTGCCCGGCGTGCGCAAGGCGGTGCCCGAGACGAACTTCCCCGCCCACGCCGTCGGCCCCCAGGGCCGCATCGTGCCCGGCATCGACAACAAACCCTCCTACGGACACGCCTGGTCCTCCGCCGAACTGACCCCCTTCCGGCTGACCGAGGGCAAAGCACCCACCCACCCGGGCGACGTCGTCCTGGACCGGGAACTGGCCACCCGCACCGGCCTGAAGACCGGCAGCAGTCTCGTCATCCAGTCCACCGGCGCCCCCACCACCTACAAGGTCAGCGGCATCGCCGCACCCCAGGACGGCGACCTGCACCAGCAGACCTCCCTGTTCTTCTCCGACGAGACCGCCCGCACCCTGTCCGGCCGCCCCGGCCGGATCACCGCCGTCGGCCTGCTGCCCAAACCCGGCGTCTCCCCCTCCGACCTCGCCGACCAGGCGAAGAAGGCCCTGGACGGCGACGGCCGCAGGTACGCCGTCGCCACCGGCGGCGAACGCGGCCCCATCGAATTCCTCGACGCGGGCAAGGCCCGCGTCAAACTCGTCTCCATGGGCGGCGCCATGGGCGGCACCTCCCTGCTCGTCGCGGTCCTCGTCGTCGTCGGCACCTTCGCCCTGTCCATCCAGCAGCGCTACCGCGAACTCGCCCTGCTGCGCGCCATCGCCGCCACCCCCAAGCAGGTCCGCCAGCTGATCGGCCGCGAAGCCCTGATCATCGGCGGCCTCGCCGGCGGCCTCGGCTCGGTGGCCGGCCTGCCCATCGCGTACTGGCTGCACAGCAAGTTCATCGACTTCAAGGCCATCCCCGACACCCTCGAACTCACCTTCAGCTTCGTGCCGTTCGCCGCCGCCGTCGGCGCGGCCCTGCTCGGCGCCTGGGTCGCGGCCCGCATCTCCGCCCGCCGCACCGCCCGCATCCGCCCCGCCGAAGCCCTGTCCGAAGCATCCATGGAACAGCGCCACTTCGCCTGGGGACGGCTCGGCGCGGGCATCCTCGTCCTGGCCCTCGGCATCGGCGTCGTCGTCCTGCTGGGCTTCCTGCGCACCGAACCGGCCTCGCAGCCCGTCACGTTCCTGTCCGTCGTCGTCCTGGCCGTCGCGGTCTCACTGCTCGGCCCGGTCATCGCCCGCATCGCCGTCGCCGTCCTGGGCATCCCGCTGAAACTCTCCCGCGTCGGCGGCCACCTCGCCACCGCCAACGCCCGCGCCAACGCCAAACGGATGGCCGCCGCCGTCACCCCCCTGGTCCTGCTCATCGGCATGGCCTGCACCGTCCTGTTCGTGCAGACCACCATGGGCGACGCCGCCACGGCCCAGGCCAAGGCCGGCAACCGGGCCGACTGGGTGGTCGCCTCCGACGGCCCCGGCGTCCCCGCCCAGGCCACCGACGCCCTGCGCACCGTGCCCGGCGTCACTCAGGTCACCGAGATTGTCCGCACCCAGGTCCGCGTCGGCCTCGACAAGTACCCCGCCCAGGGCATCTCCGCCCCCGGCCTCACCACCAACTGGGACCCCGACGTCTCCCGGGGAAGCCTCAAGGGCTTCGGGGACAGGAGCATCGCGATGAGCGACGTCTCCGCCGACCACCTCGGCAAGAAACCCGGCGACACGCTCAAAGTGACCCTCGGCGACGCCACCGTGGTCGAACTGAAGGTCGCCGCCGTCTACGAACGCGGCCTGGGATTCGGCGACCTGACCATGTCCCACGCCCTGGTGTCCCGGCACGTCGACAACCCGCTGGCCTCCTCCGTCCTGGTCAAGACCATCGGCGACGGCAAGGCCGGCCGCGAACAACTGGCCGCCGCCCTCAAACAGTTCCCCGGCCTCGGCGTCATGGACCGCACCCAGGTCGACGACCTCCAGGCCGAGGTCCAGCAGTCCAACGCCGAGGTCAACTACCTCGCCATGGGCCTGATCATCGCGTTCACCGCGATCGCCGTGGTCAACACCCTGGCCATGTCGGTCTCCGACCGCACCCGCGAGTTCGCCCTCCTGCGCCTGGTCGGCACCACCCGCCGCCAGGTGATGTCGATGCTCAGGATCGAGTCCGCCCTGATCGTCCTGGTCGCCGCGGTCCTGGGCACCGCCATCTCCCTCGCGGTCCTCACCGCCTTCAGCATCGGGATGACCGGCGCCGCCCAGCCCTCCCTCGACCTGCCGATGTTCCTGGGCGTCCTCGGCCTGGCCGCACTCCTCACCGCAACGGCCACCCTGGTCCCCGGCCGCGTCGCCCTCGGCGGCCGCCCCGCCGACGTCATCAGCGCCCGCCAATGACACCACCCCGGGGTGCGGCCGGACCCGGCCGCACCCCCACCACACCGCACGACACCACGGCCGAGGGGCCGGCCCCCACCACCGGGGGCCGGCCCCTCGGCCGACAACGGACACCGGACGCTCAACCCCGCTCAGCCCAGCACCGCACCATTGCCCGCCCGGTCCACCCGGCTGCGCCGGTGGTCCAGATGCGCGTACACCCGGTGCAGCCAGCGGTCCGCACCGTCATAGGACGGAGTGAACGACGTACGGCCGTGCACCGCCAGACGGTTGTCCACCACGGCCAGGTCACCCACCCGCAGCGACAGCGCCGACATCGTCTCCACGAACGCCTCCCGCAGCTCCGCCATGGCCCCCCGGGCCTCGTCGTCCAGCGGATGCGTGGCGGAGAAGTCCACCAGCACATTGGGATCCGCCGCATCCCCGTTCAGCACCGCATGGGCGGCCGCCACCCGGTCCAGCACACCGAAGGACGGCGGCGGCTCCGTCAGGAACCGCGGCTCACCCAGCACCGCCCGCGCCTTCGCGGAAAGCAGCGGAAGCGCCCGGCGGACCGACGACGTGCACAGCCTCGCATCCCCCGTCGGATCCTCCCGCACACACAGCAGACCCACAAAATCCGGGCGGTTGTCATGGAAAGCGTTCTCGATGTGGAGTTCGAGAAGAACAGAACCCGCATTGCTCTGCGAAGTCTCACTCCCCGGCACCGGAACAACATTCTGCACCAGGGCACCGCCCTTCTCGTTGCGGAACGCCACCACCTCCCCGAGATGAAGCATCGCGGTGGTGATCACGGAAGCGGCGACGGTGGGCACACGCTCCACCGACCCCTTCACCGCCGGAGTCGCCGGCAGCGGATCGCCCGCCACCACCGGCAGACCGCGCAGCAGGAGCACCCCGTCGGGGCCCGCATCGTGCCGGAACGCCCGCAACGCCGCGAGAATCCGGTGCGGAAGCCGCACGGACACCTCACGAGCAGCCTCCAGCCAGCAAGGATCATCGATCCTGCCGCCCCCCGGATCCTGCGCCACCAACTGCCCGGCGACCGCGGCCACCGCACTTCGCTCGGCCGCGGTCAGCTCCACGACAGTACCGGCCGCAGCCGCGGAACGCGGCACAAAAAGCGTATGGGTCTTGGACATACGAATATCCCTCGGATCGGTCGGAAATGACCGCACCAGTCTCCGGGGAACCGCTATCGCAACCCTACGGGGAATGCACACGGACACATATAGACGGCCCGTAGCCGCCCGGCGGACGATCGCCCCGTGGCATTTCTGCCCGCACGGCCCGGCCCCACGGACCGGCCAGAAACCACAGAACAACAAAAAAAGAGACCCGAAAAGCCGGAAAAACCGGCCGAGGCCGGCACGGACACGAAGAAACGAGGGTCACCCCATGGCATTCACGCACGACACACCGAACAACACCGGCCCCGGGCAGCCACCCCGGGCCGCCCCCACCCCACCGGACCTCGCCGGCGCCGCCCACATCTGGTGGTGGCAGCCACCGCAGCAAGTCCTCCCCGACGACCTCGCCCTGCTCGGCACCGACGAATTCCACCGCGCCCTGAGCCTGCTGGCCGAACGGGACGTCGCCGCCTTCGTGCACACCAGGGCCGGAGCACGCCGCGCCCTGTCCGAACTGCTGCTCGTACCACCGCAAACCATCGAACTGGGCCGCCGCCGCTGCCCCGGCTGCAAAGACCCCGGACACGGCCCGCCCATCATCGAACACCCCCAAGTGCCCTGGGCCATCAGCCTCTCCCGCACCGCGGGATACGGCGTCTTCGCCCTCACCGAAGGACACGCCATCGGCATCGATGTCGAAGAGGTGCGCCCCCTGCGCCGCACCTCGCTGTACGACTCGGTACTGACCGACAACGAACGCGCCCACCTGCTCTCACTGCCGCCCGGACCCCGGCGCGACACCGGCTTCCACCGCATCTGGACCCGCAAGGAAGCCGTCGTGAAAGCAGCCGGACTCGGCCTGGTGGGCACCGCACTGAACCGGCTGGAGACCTGGCCGGCCCGGCACGGACCGGTCCGCGTCCTGCACACCCACTCCGGCCGCACCACCGTCTGGTCGGTACAGGACCTGCAACTCGACGACCACGTCGCCGCCGCCCTCGCCCGCCCGCCCGGCGACAACCCCCCCGGACCCGTCCACATCCACCCCCTCCCCGCACCGCCCGGCCGGCCCGGCACACCGCCCCGCACCGAAGGAAACCCGCCCTCATGACCACACCGCACCTCCAAACCGCACCACCCCGCCACCCCGGCCCCGCCCCGGCCACCACCCCCGCCGAAAGCCCCGGCCCGCTCGACGACACCGCACTGACCCGGTACTTCGCCGACCTCGCCACCGCCGTCGAACAGGCCGACCCCGGCCCCGCCGCACCCGGCGGCTGGGAGGAACGCGAACGCGTCCGGGTCTGCGCCTGGGTCCGCACCGCCTACGAACACCCCCTGTCCACCACCGTGTTCGCCCACCCCGACAGCACGGTCGCCCACCAGGTGCGCACCGCCCAGGCCACCGAACTCGGCTTCCGCATCGACGTCGGCCGGAGCCGCACCCTCCCGGCCAAGCCCTCCGCCGAGGTCCGGGCCGTCGCCGCCGTCGCCGCGATGTGGGCGGTCACCGCCACCGCCCTCACCCCCGCCACACCCCGCCCGCCCCGCGAACGCCTCGTCGCCGACGCCTGGACCGTGGTCCGCGAGACCATCGCCCCCGCCCTCGTCCCCGAGATCCCCACCTACTCCTGGACCCGCGGAACATGGTGACACCCCGCACGCCGGCCCTCCCGTGAACGGCACCGCCACCCCCGCCCCGGCCACCGCGGTCACCCGACCGCGGTGGCACCGCCGCGCACCACCCCCGCACCCCCCACGGAGGACGGGGGAGCGAAAGCGGCCGGGTCCGGCGCCGCCGCGTACAACAGCACCAGCTCATGACACCGGTACAGCGGAAGCCCCTGCGCATCGAGCCCCGACAGATCCAGCAGCGCGCTGTCCACCAGCAGCTCCAGCACCCGCTCCGCCTCCTCCTCCAACACCCCCAGACGCACCGACACGTCCCGCGCCGAGAACGGCTCCGTACCGGCACCCGACAGCATCGCGAGCGCCTGCGGACCGGCAGCCGCCAGACGCCGCACCGACGGCAGCAACGCCCCGCGCACATCCAGATCACCGAACGACAGCTCCGCCAGCCGCCGCGCCGGATCCGCGAGCCGGTTCGCGAACCGCCCCGCCGGCCACGACGGCCGCGCCGCCATCCGCGCCCCCACCACGGCCAGCGCCAGCGGCAGCCCCCCGCAATAGGCCACCAGGTCCTCGGCGGCATCCGGGTCCTTCGCCGGCCGCTCCGCACCGGCCGCCGCCACCAGCATCGCCAGCGACTCCTCCTCGTCCAGCGGAGCCAGGGCCACCGTGTCCGCCCCCGCCACCCGGGCCAGCCGGGACCGGCTCGTGATCAGCACGGCCGCCTGCGGGCTCGCCGGCAGCAACGGCGCCACCTGCAGATCACCCGCCGCATCGTCCAGAACGACCAGGAGCCGCTTGCCCGAGGTCCGCGCCCGGTAGAGCCGGACCAGCTCGTCCCGGTCCAGGGCCCGCGAGGAACCCTCCTCCAGCCCCGGCTCGCCCAGCGCACGCAGCAGCCGCACCAGCACCTCGCCGGCGTCCTTGGGCCTGCCGTCACGGTGACACAGCTCGGCGAAGAGCTGCCCGTCGGGAAAACGGCCCGCACAGTCCTGCGCGGCCCGCACCACGAGCGCCGTCTTGCCCACCCCCGCCATCCCCGTCACCAGCAGACGCCGGGGCCGCCCAGCCCCCTCCGCCAGCCGCGCCGCCAGCAGCGACCGCTCCGCGGCCCGGCCCACGAAATCACCCTCCGCCGCGGGAAGCATGGCGGGCACATCGGACCGCCCCCGCGCCGCCCCTGCACCCCGCAGCCGCAACTCCCCGCCCAGCACGGCCTGGTACGTGGCCCCGAGCACCTCACCCGGATCCACCCCCAGCTGATCGACGAGCACCTTGCGCCCCTCGTAGTACGTCTGCAGCGCATCGGCCTGCCGCCCGCACCGGTACAGCGCGGTCATCAGCTGCGCCCGCAGCCGTTCCCGCACGGGATGCTCGGCGACCAGCCCCGTCAGTTCGGCGGTCACCTGCTCGTGCATGCCCAGCGCGAGATCCGCCTCGATCCGGTTCTCCAGCGCCAGCATCCGCGCCTCCTCCAGCCGCGGCAGCTCGGCCTCCAGGAGGAACTCGGTCACGTTCGACAGCGCCGGACCGCGCCACCACCCCAGCGCCTCGCCCAGCAGCGCCCGCGCATCGGCGTGCCGCCGCTCCCGCAGCGCCTCACGGCCGAGCCGGTCCAGCCGCTCGAACTCGACGACGTCGATACGGGCCCCGGGCGCGCGCAGGATGTACCCCGGCTGGCGCCGCACGATCTCGACCCCGTCGCCGAGCAGCTTGCGCAGCCGCGACATGTACGTGTAGATCTGCGCGTTCGCGGTGACCGGCGGGTCCCACCCCCACAGCATCGCGCTGAGCCGGGAGTCCGAGACGACCCGCCCGTGCGCGAGCAGCAGCGTGGCGAGGACCGTGTGCACCTTGGAACCGGACAGCGCGATCCAGTCCCCCTCACGCCGGGCCTCCACCGGCCCGAGAATCCGGAAGTCCATGCGGCAAACCCCTTTCAGGTCTGAGCCTCCTGCATGGAACCCGAAGGTAGGCGGCACCCTTATCCATGGGTTATCGCCCGGGCCCGCACACCGATACCGCCCCCGGACCGCGGCCTTCCGCCCCCGGACGACGACGGGCGGGCGGGCCGCACCCCGGCCCGCCCGCCCACCTGTCCGTCCGTGTCCGGCTGCTGCCGGAGGGGGCCTCAGCGCAGCCCGTAGTAGAGCGAGTTGTGCGCGACGTCCGGCAGGTACAGCACGTCCCTGCCGTCGGAGTCCCGCTGCACCGCGAGCCGGTCCGCGCTCACGCCCGGCGCGGCGGACTGCGAGGTCCAGGTCCCGTCCGCGGCCTGGGTCGCGGCGAAGACCCGGTCGGTGCCGGTGCCGGTGATGTAGTACACCCGCTTGGTGTCCGTCGCGTTCCAGGTGATGCCCAGGGCCGCCGCGGTCTGGCCGCCCGCGTACACGGTCTTGCTGACCCAGCTGCTGCCGCTCGGGTAGGCGTAGTGCACGCGGAAGTTGCCGCCGCTGTCGGCCGAGCGGTAGCGGTAGGCGACCTTCGGGGCGGAGCCGTCCAGGGTGAGCTTGGCGCTCTGCACCGCCGGGCCGGTGTAGGCGTTGTCGATGCTCCACTCCTCGCCCGCGGTGAGGTCCTGGATCACGTCGGAGGTGGCGGGGGTGACCGGGGTGGTGACGGCCGCGCCCGTGCTGTCGGCGAAGGCGCCGGTCGCCGGGTCGTAGCGCAGGTAGGACAGCTGGTGGCGGAACGCGGTCGCCGGGGCCTTGGCCCACTCGTACAGCAGGTGCACGCGCCCGGCGGCGTCCACCGTCAGGTCGTCGGGGTACACGGAGCGGTTCAGCGCCCCGGCGAAGGTGGCGACCGTGCTCCAGCGCGCGGCGGCGTTGTCCCAGCGGTACAGCTTGCCGGGCCGCTGGTCGGCGCCGGAGCCGACCCGGGCGGCCAGGTACAGGTCGCCGTTGGGCGCGGTGGTCACGACGGGGTAGGTGATGCCCACGCCCTGGTCGGGCAGTTCGGCCGCGTGGTCGGTGACGTCGGTGCCGGGGGCCTCGGTGCGGAAGTAGCGCCAGGAGCTGGCGTGCATGGAGGCGAACACGTGCAGGCGGCCGCTGCCGTCGCGCGCCACGGAGGGCTGGTTGTGCCCGTTGTCGTCGGGGAACTCGGCCTGCTGCCCGTTGCTGTTCAGCAGCGGAAGCCGGCTCCAGACCCCGTCGGGGTCGCGCCGGGCGATGGCCGGGCGGTGCGTGGCGGCCGTCGAGCCGGGCTCGTTGAAGGCGAAGTACGTGTACTGGCCGCGGCCCTTGTACGTGGCGACCGGCGTCCACCAGGCGGCCTGGTTCGACGAGTCCATCGCGTACGGGACCTTCTCGATCACCGTCGCCGCGGCCGCCGTGCCCCCGGCGCTGTCGGTGCTGTCGGCGTGGGCGGCCGGCAGGGCCGTGAGCAGGGCGGCCAGGGCCGCGGCCGAGGCGGCGTACGCGCGTGCCGTGGGACGTCGCAAGGTGAACTCCTTCGCGGGCGTGGGGTGGAGACGGTGCGGGCGGGGCGGGAAGCGGCCCCGCAGGCCGGCCCGCCCCTCCGCCGCGCCGGGAGCCTACAGCGGATCCCGGATCATGAACAGAAGTTGCACAATACGGATCTGAAATACGCCCTGAGGAATACGTGTGCGGAAAGGCCAGAGGCCCGGCACGGACCGTCGCGGTCCGTGCCGGGCCCCTGGGGCGCCGGGTGCCGGTTCAGCGCTTGATGAGGTCGGTGACCTCCTCGGCGGCCTTCCTCATCGCGTCCTTCGGCTTCTCCTTGCCCACCAGGACGGCCTGGACCTGCTTGGCCACGGCCTCCTCGATCTGGGCGTTCTGCGCGTACTGCCAGAAGGGGCTGCCGGTGGCCGTGTCGGTGATCTTCTCGGTCCACTGGGTGGTGAAGGTGTCCTCGGCGACCTTCGGGTCGGACAGGCCCGCGGTGGTCGACGGCGGCAGGGCGCGCTCGGTGAAGTACTGGGTGGTGGTGGCCCGGTCGGAGGTGGCGTGCAGCGCGAACTGCGTCGCCGCGTCCTGCCCCTTGCCCTTGACGATGGCGATCACACCGCCCCACAGCAGCGCCTGGGGCTTGTCACCGGCGCGCAGCACCGGGCGCTTCATCGGCTGCATCGCGTCGGCCAGCGTCTTGTCCTTGGACTGGGCCGCGGTCACGCCCTTGCCGATGATGGCGTCGTCGTAGAAGGCGGCCTTGCCCTGCCCGAACAGGGCACGCGCGTCGAAGCGGTCCACGTCCGCGGCGATCAGCTTCTCGTCGTGCAGCTTCTTGTACCAGGTGACCGCGTCGACGGAGGCGTCGTCGCCGATGGTGACCTTGTTGCCCTCCAGCAGCGTGCACCCGAAGGTCTGCATCCACGGGAAGATGTCCTTGAGCTGCGCGACCTTGGTGGCCGCGGCGTAGGGCACGATGCCGCCGCCCAGCCCCTTCAGCTCCCGCAGCGCGTCCTCGAACTCCTCGATGGTGGTGGGGTGCTTCTTGATTCCGGCCTTCGCCAGGAGCTTGGAGTTGGCGATCACACCGATCGAGCCGGTGTTCCACGGCAGGCCGTACTGCTTGCCGTCGTACATGCCGCTGTCCAGCGCCACGTTCGTGTAGCCGCCCTTGAGGGCCACCGCGCTCAGGTCGGCGAGCTTGCCCATCTGCGCCACCGCGGCCAGCCAGGCGATGTCCAGGTGCACCGCGCCGGTGGTCTCCCCGCCGCCGAGCTTGAGGGTGAGCTGGCTCAGGTACTCGTTGTAGGGGTACGAGACCGCGCGGATCCTGGAGCCCTCGGCCTTCTCCCACGCCTTGATGATCTTCTCGATCGCCGGCTTGGCGGCCTCCTCGTTGAGCGACCAGGAGGTGAAGTCGAAGTCCTTGGACTTCGTGTCGCCTCCGTTGGAGGAGGAGCTCGCGCCGGACGGCGCGCAGGCGCCCAGCACGCCGGCGCCGGCCACGCCGAGCGCGCCGATGCCGAACATGCGCAGCGCGCCGCGCCGGCTGATGCCAGAGGTGGTCATGGTGTCTCCATGGATGGGGGAGTGGGCGGAAAAGGGGCAGGTGGGGGGAGGGGGGGCGGGGGACGGGGCCCGCCGGCTTCAGCTCTTGACCGAGCCGGCGGTCATGCCGCCGACGAGGTAGCGCTGGAGGAACATGAAGGCGATGACCACCGGGACCGACACGACGAGCGAGGCGGCCATCAGCTCGGGCCACGCGGTCTGGAACTCGCCGATGTAGGTGGAGACCAGGCCGGGGGGCAGGGTCTGCTTCTCCTTGTCGGCCAGCGTGACGGCGAAGATGAAGTCGTTCCAGCCGCGGACGAAGGCGAACAGGCCTGCCGCGATCATCCCGGGCGCGGCCAGCGGCGCCACCACGGAGTGCAGCGTCCGCCACCGCGACGCGCCGTCGATGGAGGCGGCCTCCAGCAGGGCGTCGGGGATGGTGTCGAAGATGCCCTTCAGCATCCACACGCACAGCGGCATCGTGAACGTGGTGAAGGACAGCACCAGGGCGGTGTACGTGTTCAGCAGCCCGAAACTGGAGAACACCGCGTACAGCGTCACCAGCAGCAGCGCCTGGGGGAACATCTGGGAGGCCAGCACCAGGTGCATCAGCGAGCGCCGCCCCCGGTAGCGGAACTTGGAGAACGAGTAGCCCATGTACGTGGCGACCACCACGCTCAGCACGGCGGTGATCGAGGCCACGATCAGGGAATTGACCAGGTACGAGATCAGCTGCTCGTTCTCGGCCAGGGCCGTGAAGTTGTCGAAGGTGATGTCGGTGGGGACCAGCTTCGGCGGGAACTGGAAGGTCTGCTCGGGGCTGCTGAGGGCGGTGGCCAGCAGCCAGTACACCGGCAGCATGCCGAACGCGCCGATCACCAGGACCGCGCTCCAGGCGGCGATCCGCGAACGCAGCAGGTCCTTGCGGATCCGGCGCCGCGAGGTGCGCCCGGCGGGTGCGGTGCGCGTGCGGTGCCGTCCGGTGCCCGACAGCGGGGTCGTGGAGGTCGTGGAGGTCATCGGGCGTCGCCCTTCCGCTCGGTGATCCGGATGTAGACGACGACCAGGAGCAGCAGGAGCAGCATCCACAGGCCGCCCAGCGCGGTCGCCCGGCCGATGTCGAAGCCCTTGAAGGCGGTCTGGTACACGGCGGTCGCGAAGGTCTCGGTGGCGCCGGCCGGGCCGCCGCCGGTGAGCACGTAGATGGTGTCGAAGTGCTGGAAGTTCCAGATGAACTCCAGCAGCAGCACGATCGAGGCGACCCCGCGCACCTGCGGCCAGGTCACGGCGAAGAAGCGCCGCACCGCTCCCGCCCCGTCCATCGCGGCCGCCTCGTGCAGCTCCTTGGGCACGGTCTGCAGGCCGGCCAGCAGCATCACCATCATCCAGGGGAAGCTCGCCCAGGTCTTGGTGATGATGACGGCGAGCATGGCGGTGCCGGGCTGGCCGAGCCAGGAGACGGACTCCTCGATGATCCCGGCCTTCATCAGGATGCCGTTGAGCACGCCGTAGTTCGCGTTGAAGATCCACATCCACAGGAAGGAGATCACCACGCCCGGGATCACCCACGGGAACAGGAACAGGCCGCGCAGGAAGCCGCTGCCCTTCAGGCCCGAGTTCAGCGCGAGCGCGAGCGCGAAGCCGATCACGAAGGGCACGATCGTCGCGCCGACGGTGAAGACCATCGTCTGCTCGAGGATCGTGAGGAAGTCGCCGTCCAGCCAGTGCGCGAAGTTCTCCAGACCGACGAACTCACGGCCCGGCAGCCGCAGGTCCTGCTTGAAGAAACCCGTGAAGAGCGCCGACACCAGCGGATAGATGATGATCGTCGCGAACAGGGCGAGCCCCGGTGCGGTCAGCAGCAGTGCGAACGCGCCGTTGGAGAGCCGCCCGCCGAGGCGCCCGCGGCGCGCGGGGGCTGTGCGGGGGGGTGCGGCCTTGTGAGGAGGTGCGGCCGTACTCATGGGTGTGTCCTCTCGAACGGTGCGGGAGCGGTGGTACGGGGCATGGCACGACGGGCCGCGCGCCGGAGGGCGGGCGCGGCACGGCCGGGCGCGGGCGCCGACGCGCCCCGTCCCCAGTCCCGGCCGGGCCCCTGTGTGAATGCCATGCATGCTCCATTGAACGCAAGTTGCAGCATGCGGGATCGTTCTCCATATCGCGCGACGGCGTCAACCCTTCTGGCTGGCGAAACGCCGGTTCCATAGCAGGACGGCGGCATCGCCGAACAGGCCGAATCCAGCCGTCGGCCCACGGCGACGGCATCGTCGACTGCGCCGGAAATCTACAGCACATCCCACTAGCTGAATAGTGGTTGCACTATATGCATGTGATGTACGTTCAAGGCCGCTCCGTTACACCGGAGCGTATCCGAGCTTCACACCAAGGAGGCCGCACCGTGCGGGAAGAAGACGCCCACTACGACATCGCCGTCATCGGCGGCGGCCTGGCCGGGACCTGCGCGGCCATCGCGGCCGCCCGCCTCGGCCGGCGCGTCGCCCTGGTCAACAACCGCCCCGTCCTGGGCGGCAACGCCAGCAGCGAGATCCGCGTCTGGGTCTGCGGCGCCACCGCACACGGCGTCCACCGCTGGGCCCGCGAAACCGGCATCATGGGCGAGCTGTACACCGAGAACCAGTACCGCAACCCCGAAGGCAACCCCTACTACTGGGACCAGGTCGTCCTCGACGCCGTACGCGCCGAACCCAACATCGACCTCTACCTCAACACCGACGTCCGGGAAGCCCACACCACCGGCCCCGACGACGCACGCCAGATCCACTCCTGCACCGGCTGGATGATGGGCTCCGAACGCCGCATCACCTTCCACGCCCAGCAGTTCCTCGACTGCACCGGCGACGGCCTGCTCGGCCACCTCGCCGGCGCCCACCACCGCATCGGCCGCGAAGCACAAGCCGAATTCGGCGAACCCTGGGCCCCCCAGGAAGCCGACGGAGCCCTCCTCGGCTCCACCATCCTCTTCCACACCAAGGACACCGGCCGCCCCGTCAAATTCGTCCCCCCCACCTACGCCCGCGACCTCACCACCACCCCCATCCTGCGCAACCGCGTCCTGCGCACCGGCGACAACGGCTGCGACTACTGGTGGATCGAATGGGGCGGCGAACTCGACACCGTCCACGACAACGAACGCATCCGCGACGAACTCCAGGCCGTGATCATGGGCATCTGGGACCACATCAAGAACTCCGGCCAGTTCCCCGACGCCGAGAACCTCACCCTCGAATGGGTCGGCAGCCTCCCCGGCAAACGCGAATACCGCCGCTTCCTCGGCGACCACATCCTCACCCAGCAGGACATCCTCGAACAACGCCAGTTCACCGACCGCGTCGCCTTCGGCGGCTGGTCCGTCGACCTCCACCCCGCACAAGGCATGTACGCCGATGAACCCGGCGCCCGCCAGCGCTACGCCGACGGCATCTTCCACATACCCCTGCGCTGCCTCTACTCCGCCAACGTCACCAACCTCCTGTTCGCCGGACGCAACATCTCCGCCACCCACATCGCCTTCGGCGCCACCCGCGTCATGGCCACCTGCGCCACCCTCGGCGAAGCCGCCGGCACCGCCGCCGCCCTGTGCACCACCAAGAACCTCACCCCCCGCGAACTGGCCACCCAGCACCCCGACCTGGTCCGCCGCACCCTCCTGCGCCAGGACGCCTCCGTCATCGGCCTCGCCGACGACGACCCCGACAACCTCGCCCGCACCGCCCGCGTCACCGCCTCCTCGCACCAGACCCGCCTGGCCGCCGAACCCGCACCCGCCACCCCCGGCGAGCCCTACCCCCTCACCCGCGACCTCGCCCTGCTCCTCCCCGTGGACCCCGCACTCGACACGGTCGACCTGCTCGTCCACGGCGCCCCCGGCCAGGCCCGCGAACTGACCGTGGAACTGTGGAACACCGGCCGCCCCGAGAACGCCGTCCCCACCGACCACCTCCTCACCACCACCGTCACCGCCCCGGCCGACGGCCCCCACTGGGTCACCGCCCGCCTCGACCACCGCCCCGACACCCCGCACAACGCCGTCCTGATCGTCCGCGCCTGCCCGGACACCGCCCTGGTCCTGCTCCCCGAACGCACCGACGGCGTCCTCGCCCTGCGCAGCAGGGCCGAAGGAGACGCAGCCGTCGACCACGACATCCCCGAAGAGGACGGCCAGCTCGTCCTGGAATGGCAGGCCCGCGGCCTGCGCCGCCACACCTTCGCCTTCCGCGCCACCCCCGACACCACCGCCTTCCTGCCCCAGCGCGCCGTCGGCGGATACCAGCGGCCCTACAAGGGCCCCCAGATGTGGTCCTCCGCACCCCTGCCCGACCCCGAACAGGCCGCCCAGTGGCTGCTCCTGGACTGGGACGAACAACAGCAGCTCACCGAAACACGCGTGGTGTTCGACGACGACGTCGACGAGTACCTCAACAACCTGCACCGCCACCGCACCCCGTTCGAGATCATGCCGGAACTGGTCCGCGACTACCGCGTCCAGAGCCGCGAACCCGACGGCACCTGGCACACCCTGCTCACGGTGACGGACAACCGCCGCCGCCACCGCGTGCACCGGCTCGAAAACCCCGACGGCGGCCCCGTGCGCACCGACGCGCTGCGCCTCGTCGTGGACGCCACGCACGGGGCACGGCACGCCCATGTGATCGCGTTCAAGGCATACGGCGCCTGACCGGCAGACGAAAGGAGGGGTGGTGCAGGCCCGCGGGCCTGCACCACCCTCCTTTCCTTTCCCGCCCGGAGCCCCCCGCCGGGGGCATTCCCGTCCGGGGCGCCTGCGGGGCGCGGAACGCGCGGGGCGTGCGGTGGGTCAGAGGGCGCCGAGCGCCTGGCTGATGACGTCGGCGGCCTCGATGACCTCCCGGGTCAGGGCCAGCCGCTGCCCCTCGGCCTCGGTCCGGCTGCCCAGCAGGGAGGTGGGCCCCCACAGCGAGATCGCGGCCACGACCTCGCCCGACGCGTCCCGGACCGGCGCGGCCAGCGAAGCCCGCCCCAGGGCACGCTCCTCGGCCTCCACGGCGTACCCGGTGCGCCGCACGGTGTCGATCTCCCCGTCCAGCAGGTCATGGCTGGTGGTCGTGTACTCGGTGTGCGCCGCCAGCGGCTCGGGAAGCAGCCTGCGGCGCTCCTTGGGCGTCAGCCCGGTCAGCAGGCACTTGCCGATGCTGGTGGCGTGCAGCGGGGCGCCGTGCCCGGCCTGCGTGTAGGACTTCGGGGCCCGCGTCCCCTCGAAGTTGCACAGGAACATCAGCTCGGTGCCGCGGCGGATGGCGACGTTGGCCCCCAGCCCGGTGCGGCCGGCGAGGTCCTGGAGCACCATGCGGGCGGCCCGGTGCACGGGATGGCGGTTCAGGGCGGTGGCGGCGAGCGGAAGCATCCCGAGACTGAGCCGGTAGAGATTGCTGACCGGATCGCGCTCGACCATGTCGAGGCGCTCGAGGGTGGACAGCAGCCGGGACGTGGTGGAGGAACCCAGCCCGGTGAGCTCGGCGACATCGGAAACACGCAGTTCAGCACGGCCGGAGTCGAGTGCACGCAGCACCGCGACCGCCCGTTCGACACTCTGGTTCGTACCGGCGTCAGCCGCCCGAGTAGCCATGACCCTCCTCATTTTGCAAATCGCTTGCACAATCTGCATCAGCATACCGTGCCGGTCCCGCCCCGTTCCGGAAAACCACCACCCCGCAGCCGGAACAAATACCCCCTCGCACCCCGCCCCACCCCGCCCCCGCAACCCCACACCCCGGGAGCCCGGACCCCGGAAGGCGGCACACCCCACCCCTGCCACCCGGGACGGCAAGAGACTCGCCTCGAAGACCACCGCACGAACTCTCCAACGGATCCCCGCATTCGTCTCGACCGACACGGGGCGGGGCGCGTCACCGTGCCTCGACGGCTCCCGGGGCGAGGACCGCGCCGTCCGGCCCCGCCGCCGGACGGAACAACGCCGGCAGCCCTGCCGATGCGAACAGAACCGCCAGGAACAGAAGCACGATCCGCTCGGACACGGCGGATCCGACGACCGACAGGCGCTCCTCCCGGGCGAACTCCGTTGATCAGGAACGCCGGTCAGGCGGAAGCCGTCACCGGGCACACGGCCTGGAGGGACAGGCGGCGCAGCGCGGCCTCCGCCAGCAGGCCCACGGAAAGGACCGCCAGCAGGGGCTGCAGGGGAGCCCAGTAGCTCATGGCGCCGGAGGCCCCGAGAAGCACGAGAACGAGCTTGTTGCACACCGGGCAGCCGACGGCGAAGAAGGACAGCACACCGCCGGCCGCACCCAGACGACCGCCGTCGCGGGCCGGTGCCGTCCCGGCCGGGGAAGGCTGCCGCACATAGGTGCTCAGGACAATGCCCGCCAGTGCCGCCGTGACGACGAGAGCGGGATAGTTCCACCACTGGACGGGGACGGACCGGCCGAACAGGGGGTTGGGCACCACGTCGGTGGGCGCGCCGACCAGGACCGCGGTGGCCAGGGCACCGAGGCCCGCCACCGTCCACTGCCGGGTCCGCCAACCACGCAGTGCCGCACCGGCCCGGCTCCATGAGCGCGGGGAAGAGGACATGTGAGATGACTCCGTTCTGGAGGATTCAGGGACGCGACCAACGGGCCGCTCTAAATCCGCAGAACGGAGTGAAGTGGGGGAGGAGGCGGCGGGGCGGGGCCTGCCGAGTACGTGCCGGAGCACGGCTCATGGAACGTCACCGCTCCGGCCCGGGGCGTCGGGCAGCCGGAGCAGCCGGACACCTGCGAAGCGTTCTCGGCCCGCTGCGGGGTCTGATCGGCGACGGCCTTCTTGCCGCACGGCGCAGCCGTTCCGGACGACGCTTCGAGAAAGGAGGAGGGGTGGGCGAACTCCGCGGCAGATGCCCGGGGGAGCGAACCGTCACGCGGCACGTGGCCGAACACGCACAGCAGGGCCACGACGGCCACAAGCAGGGACAGGGCAGCACGAAAACCGGTGTGCACCGGTCCGTACGCGCTCGCCCGCCTCATCATCGCTCCCACGCCCGTTCAGGGGTACGGCCACTCTAGGGCACACGACCCGCCGCCCCACCCCCTCGGCCCGTGCGCAATTCCCACCCGGGCGGACCCGAGTCTGCGCGACGACCGTCCCCCGGCAGAGCACCCCCACAACCCTGATGCGGAGGAGCCGCTTTGCGACGGTGGTGCGGGGGGCAACCGGGCACGGCACGACCCCGGCAGGTGTGAGCGACGGCTGCCCCGCCCCCGACCGCCAACCGCTCCCGGCCCGTTCGCGGGATGAGGCCGCCGTACCGGCCCTGTCCCGCGGCTGCCGGGGCCCGGCAGCCCCGTCGCTGCTTCCCCTGTCCCATGACCGGCCTCCGGCTCCTGCCGTGCCGCCCCCGACTCCCGCCTCACCGCTCCATGCCGCCGCCGACTCCCGTCTCACCGCTCCATGCCGCCGCCGTCGTGCCGTCGTGCCGCTCGTCGTGCTGCTGTCCGGGCCCGGGGCAAAGGCCGTCGACCAACCACCCCGCACCGCCGCCCGACCGCCGCCGCGGCCGGCATCCCGGGCGAGGCATTCCCCGGCCGCTACGCCCAGGGCCGGGGCAAACACCGCGTCGACGACACCGTCCACCCCGGGGACGGCCATCCCGTACCGGACCGCCCCAGAGCCGTGACCACCCCGCGCTCCTGCCTGGAAGCCATGGACGCCCCACCCGCGCCGGATGCCTGGCAGCACCTGCGGGCCGGAGCCGCCCACGGCTGTCTCCAGGCACTGACCGCCGGCCCGTCCAGGCTGCCCCGACGAGAATGGCGCGAACTCGCCCCCGCCCGGCCCCCGGACACGAACAGCAACAGCCCCCTTCGGCCGGTGGCGGACCGGGCGCCGGCCGGGCAGGCTCACCCCCATGACTTCATCAGTGATACAGAACGTGGCGATCGACTGCGCCGACGCCTACGAACTGGCCCGGTTCTGGAGCCGGGCCCTGGGCAGCCCCCTGCACCCGGAAGCCGAACCCGGCACCACGGAAACGGAAGTGATGCTGCCCCAGGGCCCGCTGCTGCACTTCAACCAGGTACCCGAACCCAAAACCACCAAGAACAGAATCCACCTGTGCCTGCGCCCGGAGACCTCGCGCGAGGAGGAGGTCGAGCGGCTGCTCGGCCTCGGTGCCACCCTCGTCGCCGACCGCCGGGAACCCGACGGCACGGGCTGGGCCGTCCTCGCCGACCCCGAGGGCAATGAGTTCTGCGTCCTGCGCAGCGCGGCCGAACGCGCCGAGACTTCCGCATCCCCCGCGCCGGCCAACTGAGCACCCGGCCCGGCGCGGCGTGCACGGGCGGCCCGCGCCGGCGCGCCGGGCCGGACAACCGCGGGGTCAGTCCCCGGGGCGGGGCGGCTGGTCCCGGTCGAGTTCCCCGGCCAGCCGTGCGACCGGGTCACCGGCAGGGCGGTGACGGGAGCGGCCGGCCGGCCATGTGGAGATCCCGTCGTCCGCCCACCGCGGGACGACATGGAAATGCAGATGGGCGACGGACTGTTCCGAGCCGGGCCCGCTCGCGTGCAGGACGTTGACACCCGAGGCGCCCAGAGCCGTCCGCATGGCCCCCGCCACGCGCTGGACCAGCAGCGTCGAGGCGGCCAGGACATCGGGCGGGGTGTCGAACACATCCGCGTGATGACGGGTGGGAACCACCAGGGTGTGCCCCGGCGCGAGCGGGTCCAACGGGGCGAAGGCGCAGGCCTCGTCCCCCCGGGCCACCCAGCGGGCGGTGTCTTCACGAATGAGCCGGCAAAAGACGCAGTCCATGCCGCCCCACCCTGCCACAGCCCCCCGCACCCGGGCAGGTGGAGAGCGCGGGCGGAGCACATCACCGCACAGCGGGGCCCGGGGACTTCGGACCACGTCCTCGCCCCGTCCTTCGGCTGCGGCGGGGGACGAGACGGGCGAGCCACTCCGTGGGCCGGCAGAGCAGGCCGAGAAGAGGGCTGGTGACCACGAACCAGTGAACGCCGACCTGGCCCCGCTCCTTGTCGATGAGCGGCGGGGCCCCGTCCCGGTGGACGTGACGGAGATACCGGCGGCGGATCGGTGCTCCGGCGATCAGCAGCACCGGTGAGAAGACGAGGATGCCCGCCGGGACGAGGGCTCTCACGACGGCGGTCTTCGCCCTTTCCTCATGCCGCATGGGTTCAGTGTGCTGACGTCCACGGTCCTTGTCAGCCCGCCCGGCGGCACGGGCGGCGATCCCCGGCCGTGCCCGCCGGCCGGCCGTCCTTGAGCCGGTTTCGACACCGGCCGCCGAACCGGCAGGCCCGACCGCGCCCGTCACCGGCCGGGAACCCGCCGTGCCCCTTGGAACCGAGGGGCTGGGGCGGGCGGGGTCCAGCGGCGGGCGTGGCCGGGGCGGCCGGGGGCGGGGGAGCCCGTGGGCTCAGGCGGGGGCGGCGGCCAGCAGGGCGAAGGCGGCGACGATGACGGCGACGCGGACGTAGTGCCGGCGGTCCCAGCGGTTCCTCTGCTCCTTCCAGTCCTCGGGCCGGTTCTCGGGGGTCCAGTTCTTGTTCCGGTTGTTGATCGGAACGAGCAGCAGGACCGACATGACCACGCTGAGGGCCAGGAGCGCACCGGCGGTGACGAGGAGGCCGGTGCCGTGGTGGGGCCACCCGGCGGCGGCCCGGATGCCGACGAGGACGAGCGAGCCGATGTACCAGAACGGCATCACGGCGCCGAGCATCCGGCCCCCGTGGGCGTGGCCGAGCTGGCCGCTGTCCTCCGGGAGGGCATTGAGGATCGGGCCGATGACGAAGGCGACGGAGAACTCCACCCCCACCATCACGCCGACGACCACGGTGGTGACGATCTCGAGCGCGTTGAGCATGACGATCCCCCTGAGAATCTAGCGTTGCTAGCTGATGAGGCAACGCTAGTTCTGCTGACGCTCGTATGTCTAGCGGTGCTAGGATCGAGTCATGTCGGTACAGGAACGCAAGCAGCGCGAACGGGCGGAGCGCGAACGCCTCATCGTGGCGACGGCCCGCGAACTCGCCGAGCAGCAGGGCTGGGACGCGGTCACCACCCGCCGGCTCGCCGAACGCATCGAATACAGCCAGCCCGTCCTCTACAGCCACTTCCGCGGCAAACGCGAGATCATCGGCGCCGTCGCCCTCCAGGGCGCCACCGAAATGGCCGCAGAGGTACGGGCCGCGACCGCCGCCGCGGACACCCCCCGCGCCCGGGTGTACGCCCTCGCCCGCACCTACCTCGACTTCGCCGCCCGCAACCCGGCGGTCTACGACGCCCTCTTCCAACTCGACGGCGGCCTCGCATACGCCCGGGAAGAAACCCCCGAACCCCTCAAGGACGCCTTCGCCGCACTGCTGGAATGCCTCGAAGAAGTCGCCGGCAACGGCATCGCCCCAGGACTGTTCACCGAGGTGTTCTGGGCATCCCTCCACGGGCTGGCCACCCTGACCCGAACGGGACGACTGCCACCGGAACACACCGGACCGAGAGTGCAACTGCTGGTGGACCGACTCGCCATGGCCTGAGGGAACACGAGGGCCTTCGACGGCAAAGCCGGTTGAGACGGCGCCCTTGGTGAGGAAAGGTTGGTGGCCATGGAGTACTTCTGCTACCACCGAGACCGGCCGGCCTCCCTCGCGCTGCGCGAAGAGTTGCTGGAGAAACACTGGTCCTACATGGACCGGTACGCGAAGGAACTGATCGCCCGCGGCCCGACCTTCGCCGAAGACGGTGAAACACCCACCGGAAGCGTGCACATCATCGACCTGCCCGATCCCGCCGCTGCCCGCGCGTTCGCCTTCGACGAACCCAACTACCAGGCCGGTGCGTACCGGGACGTGCTGCTGCGCCGGTGGCGCAACGTGCTGGGACGCACCATGTGGGATTTCCCCGGCGGCCGAAGCGGCGGCAACCAGTACCTGTTGCTCGGCCTCGGCGAAGGCCCGGCCGCAGACCTCACCCCACCGGACCAGGACGAGCTGATCGCGTACGGGCCGCTGCTGTCCGACGACGGCGACACCTGGCTCGGCACGGCCGCACTGCTCCGGGCCCCGAACCCGGATACGGCACGCGCCGTCCTGACCCCGGACCGGTACGCGGACATCGAGGTCCACAACTGGGAGCCCGGCGGGCGCCGATGAACCACGAAGACACCGGGCCGATGCCATCTCCGGAACACCTCGACCTGGAACAGGAGCGGTGACGATGCGGACGGTCCCGTTGGTGGGCGGACCGGTGGAGTTACGGGGTGCGCTGGACCTGGAGACCACAGCGGCAGGGGTGATGCCGCGCCGGTTGCCGGCGTGGACCAAGGACCAGTACCAGAACCCGTCGGTCCACGGGGTGACCGTGATGCCTTCAGGGGTGCGGCTGGTGTTCCGCACCGATGCACGCGCACTGGAGTTGGAGGTACTCACCTCCACCGGCCAACTCGCCACCGACCCCCACCCCCGCCCGACCGGAATGCTGGAGTTGCTGGTGGACGGTGCCCTGGCCCGGCGCCGGCAGGCGCCGGTGGGCAACGTGCTGAGAATGGCGGGCCCCGGAGCCGCCCAGCGACTCATCCCGGGCAAACCCAAAACCGTACGGTTCGCCGGACTGGCGGCCGGCATGAAGAACGTCGAACTGTGGCTTCCGCAGCAGACCCCCACAGAACTGGTGGCACTGCGTGCCGACGGCGACGTGCTGGCACCGCTGCCGGACGGGCGCCGCCGCTGGGTGCACCACGGCAGTTCCATCAGCCACTGCATCGAGGCCGACGGCCCGACCGGGACCTGGCCGGTGGTGGCAGCCGCGCTCGGCGGGGTGGAGGTGATCAACCTCAGCCAGGCGGGCAACGCCCTGCTGGACCCCTACGTCGCCCGGACGATCCGCAACACGCCCGCCGACCTGATCAGCCTGAAGGTGGGCATCAACATCGTGAGCCTGTCCGCCTTCCGGCTGCGGACCTTCGGCCCGGCGGTACACGGATTTCTGGACACGATCCGGGACGGTCACCCGGACACCCCGCTGCTGCTGATCTCCCCGGTGAGCTGCCCGGCCCTGGAACAGGTTCCCGGCCCGACCAGGACCGGACCGGACGGGAGGATCACCGCCCTGGGCGACCCGGCCGATGTGGCCGACGGCGCACTGACGCTGACAGTGGTCCGCGCCGAACTGGCCCGGATCGCCGCAGCACGACAGACGTCCGATCCCCACCTCCACTGTCTCGACGGACGAGCACTGCTCGGCCCGGAAGAGACAGACGACTTGCCCGACGGCCTCCACCCCACCGCCACCGCGTACCGCCGCATGGGCAAGCGCTTCGCTGCCCACGCCTTCGCGCCCCACGGTCCCTTCCGCTGAGCTGTTCGCAGCCCCTCGTGTGAGGGCGGGCACGCACCATCCACGCGCCGCCAGGTCACCACCGACCCGGTGCCCCTGCGGATGATCCGCAGGGGCACCGGTCCCGCCCATCGATCTCGCTGACACGCACTCGTTCTGCCACCCTCATGGCTTGGCGGACCGATGCCGCTGGAGCGTCAGGTTCAGGAGGAATCATCGGATCCCACCGCGAGCGTCTTGCCCGCGATTCCTGACCGGGGGACGCCACCAACTGCCACACATATACCAAAGACACGATCGTGACCGGTCCAACCGTTGATACGGCCACGGTTGTCGCTGATCTGCACCCGCTTCCTGACGCGGTCCACGGACGACACCAAGTGCAAATGAACCGTCCCGGCGACACGAGCGAGAACGATGTCGCCGACCTCCAACTTCGACGGATCGA
Organism: Streptomyces sp. ML-6; assembly: GCF_030116705.1. NCBI lineage: Bacteria > Bacillati > Actinomycetota > Actinomycetes > Kitasatosporales > Streptomycetaceae > Streptomyces > Streptomyces sp. ML-6. Next base: position 48,677 of record NZ_JAOTIK010000004.1, on the reverse strand, counting down.
CCGGGGCAACGACCACTTGCTGCCGACTGCATATCAGCGGGACCATCGACGAGCCGCTGGGCCGGAACATCAAGGCGGCCCCGACCCCGACCCGGGCCGCGCGGCTGACCCGCACACAGCTGGAAACAGCGCTCAAACGGGCCGGCCGCAAGCGAGGCATCGCGGCCGAGGCCGAACGGCTCCGTGACGTCTTCCGCTCCGAATGGGCCCACCAGCCAGCGTTGGTCGAAGACGCGCTGGGCAAGCAAATGCTCGCGCTCCTGGTCCAGTTGGAGGCAGCCTGCACCGCCGCCGACGACCTCGCCGCGGCGGTCGAAGAGGCTTTCCCTCAGCACCCGGACGCTGAGATCATCCTCAGCTTCCCCGGCCTCGGCGTCCAGCTCGGCGCCCGGGTGCTCGCTGAGATCGGAGACGACCGGACCCGCTTCGCGGACGCCCGCGGCCTGAAGGCATACGCCGGCGCCTCGCCCATCACTCGGGCCTCCGGCAAGAAGTCGAGCATCACCCGCAGGTGGGTGAAGAACGACCGTCTCAACCACGCCGGTTACCTCTGGGCCTTCGCCTCCATCACCGCCTCGCCCGGCGCAAAGGCCCACTACCGTCGGCGCCGAGACGACCACGGAGACTGGCACGCCGCCGCCCAGCGCAACCTCTTCAACCGCATGATCGGACAGCTCTACCACTGCCTTCAGCACGGCAGCCGCTTCGACGAGGCTGTTGCCTTTCCGCCTCCGTCTGCCGTGGCGGCGGCCGCTTAGCTCGCCTGCGGGGCCGGAGGCCGCACCCACGGAGCGAAACGCTGACCAGGAGCTACGTCGTCGCGCCAGTACCGCAGAACGGTTTCCTGCACGACTTCGACCCGTTCCGCAGCGACGAGACAGGAGACGGGCTCCAGCCCGCCCGCATCCGCTTCGAAGGCGACGAGAACAAGCGGTTCTTCGCCGATCTGACGGGTGACTCTCGCGAGCTCCTCGCTCGTCGGCGCGCGGAACACCGGATCGAGGAACTTCGCCGGGCAGCTGACGAGGGTCGGATCGCCGAAGACCAACTCCAAGCCGTGGTAATAGGTGAGGTCATGCGCGGCCGCCAGCCGGAGCTCAGCAGCATCCCAGGCGATGACGTCCCAGTCCCACCAGGACCCCTCAGGGAGCTGCATGCCCACGTGCCCGCACTCCGCGTCCACCCTCAGCCCCCTCATCCGTTCGAACAGATCGACAGGCTACACACGGACGCAGCGCAACGAACTTGACTTCTTACGCGCCTGAGGTGTCTACCGGGGGCGGAACGTTGTCGGGTGGTGTTTCTCCCGGTTGAAGCAGTTCCGTGCCGTGGGAACCCGGTTCGACAAACTGGCGGCCCGCTACCGGGCCGGGGTGATCATCGCAGCGCTGATCCGCTTCAGGGCGGACGACTGATCGCCGGGTTCAGTCCGAGTCGAACCACACCAGCACTGCCGGCCCGTCCGGCGTGACCAGGCCTCATCGGCCTCACTCATCCGGCTCTCGTCCAGGCGAAAAGGGCGCGGCTCCTCGGTGGTCCCGTCGTACGCCCAGTAGCGGATGGCTCCGATGATCTCGCGGAGCCCATCCCGCTCGTCATCCGGCCACGCGTAGTTCCAGGTGCCGACACCGCGGAAGTCCTTCTCGAACAACTCGCGCAATGCGTCCAGCTCATCAGGGCCGAACAGCGGCACCAGGAAGCCCTCGACCTGCCCCTGCCGACAGGCGGTTCCGCCGTACTGCTTCTGATAGAAGACCCCCGTCTTCGCCTCGACCACCACATGCAGCCAACCACCGGCACTCATGCCGTCAGGACCGAGGGAGACGAAACGTCGAGAACTCATGGCCGCAGTCTTCCGGCCGCTGACCGCGAGCTCAACGACAATTTCCACCTGCAAGATCGATTACGAGACAGAACCTAGTCCGGGGGTCGCTTCGATCCACTGGCCGAAGATCTCGTACGGGTTTTCCGGCCGACGGAATCGGCCTTCCAAAGCGTTGCGGGCTTGGCGTACGCTGCGGCGCGTCGGCCACACCATCTTGGAACGGTCCGACGAGAACCCACCGCCGACTCGGTCGCGGCAGCTGAGGCGGGTCTGTCGTTGAAGGCAATTTCTACGGCTCACTCGGGTCCAGCCCGAGGATCCTCAGCCGTCCCGCGCCGCCTCTATGTCTTCGCACATCAGATCGACCCTGCGGCTGGCGGAAGAATCTCGCCCACACACGCAAGCGAACCCACGCCGGACTGAACCGCACCGAACTGGCGGGGGAGAGCGTGCGGGCCGCCCTGGAGGCCCTGGCCGTCGCGGCGCCGTCCTGGCCGGCCGGAGTGATCGACGTCGCCGAGTTCGCCGAACGCTACGGGCCGCGTGTCGATGGCTGGACGATGCCGCGCTCGAAGACCGAACGGGACCGGCTCGCCCAGGTCTTCGGCCAGGTCTTCGGCCAGGACGCGCCGGCTGTGTGCCGGGCCGCCTGGTCCGACACCGCCCCGGTGTGGGTCCGCGAGATCGAGGCGGCGGCCCTGCTGCGGCAGGTCCTGATACAGACCTGCACCATCCGTACCGATACCCGGGGATGGGAGGTGATCAGGAAGCGGGACGCCGACGACGAGGGCGTCCCGCCCGGCCATATCCGCCTGGCCTCCCCGTACGACCCCGACGCCCGCTGGTCGGCCAAGGGCGACAAGGTGTTCTGGATGGGTTACAAGGTCCACCTCACCGAGACCTGCGACACTCCTGCCGAAGCCGAAGCCGAAGCCGAAGCCGAAGCCGAAGCCGAAGCCGAAGCCGAAGCCGAAGCCGAAGCCGAAGCCGAAGCCGAAGCCGAAACCGAAACCGGTACGAGCGTGCTGCGGCTGATCACCGATGTGCACACCACCACGGCGACGGTTTTCGACGTCAGGGCCACCGCGCCCATCCAGCAGAACCTGGCCGAGCGGCAGGTCGCACCCGGCGAGCACTACCTCGACTCCGGATACCCCTTTGCCGACCTGGTCGTGGAAGCGGCAGGCCGGGGCATCAGCATGATCACCCCGCTCCTGGCCGACCACTCGCCCCAGGCCAAGGCCGCCGAAGGCTTCGACAAGAGCGCGTTCCGCATCGACTGGAAGGCCCGTCAGGTCCACTGCCCCCAGGGCGCCACCAGCGCCGGCTGGTACCCGGTCACCCAGCACGGCCGCGACGCCATCGTGATCGACTTCGCCCGCCCCGACTGCCGCCCCTGCCCCTCCCGCACCGCATGCACCGCCTCCGTCCGCGGCACCCGCCTGCTCACCCTGCGGCCCTGTGAACTCCACGAACACACCACCACGGCCCGCGCCGGGCAGCACACCGAGTCCTGGAGAGCCAAGTACGCCCTCCGCGGGGGCATCGAGGGAATCATCAGCCAGGCCCGCGACGTCACCGGCATCCGCCGGGCCCGCTACCGCGGCCCGCCGAAAGTCACCCTCCAGCACGCCTTCTCCGCCACCGCCCGCAACCTCGTCCGCCTCGACGCCCGGTGGACCACAGACCCACTGCGCAAACCACGCACCAGCCGACTCGAACGCCTCAGCTACCAGCTCGCCGGCTGACGAATTCGGCAACAGAGTCTCCGGACGCCTCAAAGTCCGCTTACACAACAACAGTTACCCGTTCCGTCCGTCCTCGGGCTACGTCCACATGACGGGAGATCAGGCCCGGGACGGCGCCCTCGTCCTCGAACCCCGCGCGGACGGCGGCCACGACGCCCACTGCTATCAGCTGCCGCGGGACAGCGGGGACGACGACGAGTTCTGGACCGTGGCCACGGCCGAGCTGTGGATGGGCTGGCGGCGTTCCCTCGCCGAGTCGGAGCGGGTGCTCGGCCTGCCCTGCCGGGCCGTCCGCACGGCGGCCGGTGTCCTGGCCGCCGCCCCCGGCGTGCCGACCCGGATCGTCCGGGGCGTCGCCCCCTCCCTGGAGGCCGGCGTCACCACCGAGGGGAAGCGCGCCGCTGGAGCGGGGAAGGCGCTGAGCGATCTCCGCCTCGTCAAGGACGACTGGGAGATTGCCGGACTCCGCAAGGCCGTGGAGTCCACGGTGCCCGGCTTCACCGATGTGGTCGGCGAACTCTCCGGGGCGGTCGCCTCGTGCCGAGCGGTGGATCGAGGGCACCTTCTTCCGCCGCGCGCGTCTGGAGGGCAACGCCGTCGGCCACGGCACGATCTGCGCCGTCGGCGAGCACGCCACGATCACGCACTGGACGGACAACGACGGACCGGTGCGCCCTGGCGAACTGCTCCTGCTCGACGCCGGAGCGGAGACCCACCCCCTCTGCACCGCCGACGTGACGCGCACCCTGCCGATCAGCGGTTCCTTCGCCCCGCTCCAGCGCGATGTCTACGACGCGGTGCACGAGTCCCGGAAGGCCGGCATGGCGGCCGTGAAGCCGGGCGCCGCGTACCGGGCGGGGCGCCAGGTGCTTCCTGCAGCACGTGGCGCAGGCTCCTGGCCGCGCGTTCCAGGTTGGACGGCCAGGGTCCTCGTCGTCGCGCTCGATACCTGCGTCTGGAGCTGTTCGGTCGGGTCGCGTGCCTGCGTCTCGGCGTCGGACAACAGGGTGGGCAGCCCCGCAGGCGCCCCGGAGCACGTTCCGGATCCGGGGCGGGGGGCCGGGCATGAGTGCCGCGGCGTCCGGCGCCTCGTCGGCGCGTTTCACTTCAGCGGGCTGGTCACGGGTGTGGCGTCTTCCTGCACGTCCTCCAGTGAACGCCCCTTCGTCTCACCGACGAAGAAGAACACGAGCAGCCACGAGAGCAGGGCCATGAACGCGTAGACCCCGTAGCTTCCCGCCAAGGAGAGGTCGCGCAGGCTCGGGAACGTGAAGTTGAGCAGGACGCCGGCGAGCCAGTTGGCGGCGGCGCACGCCGACAGCGCAAGGCCGCGTATGCGGTTGGGGAACATCTCGCCGAGAAGGACCCAGACGGCCGGACCCCAGGAGACGGCGAAGGCCACGACGAACAGGTTCGCGCCGACAAGAGTGACCGGCCCCCAGATCCCGGACAGCGCGGGCTCACCGTCCGCGGCGATGGTGGCGGTGGAAAAGCCCACCGCCACCGTGACGAGACTCAGGAACATGCCCGTCGATCCGGCGAGCAGCAGCCGGCGGCGGCCCACCTTGTCGATGAGCAGAATCGCGACCACCGTCGCGGCCACGTTCACGAAGGAACTCAGCACCGACAGCGCGAACGCCGCCGACTCGCCGAAGCCGACCGACTGCCACAGCGACGTGGAGTAGTAGAAGATGACGTCGACGCCGACCAGGGCCTGAAGGGCCGCGAGCCCGATCCCCACCCAGACGACGGGGAGGAGGACGTGCCGCCGGTCGAGGAGGTCCTGGAAGCGGGCGGAGCGGTCGGTCCGCAGCGTCGCGGCCATGCGGTCGGTCAGCGCGGCGGCTTCTTCGGCCGTGATGTCCTGGAGCCTCTGCAGCACGTCGCGCGCTTCGGCGGCCCGCCCGCGCGCGACGAGGAACCGCGGCGACTCGGGGACCGCGAGCGCGATGACCAGGTAGACGAGGGCCGGCACGATGCCCACGAGGAACATCCACCGCCACGCGGGGAGCCCGAGGAACGCCCGCGCGTCCGCGCCTTCGAGCGCGAGCGCGATCGAGCTGTCGGAGAGGAGAGCGGCGAAGATGCCGAGGACGATGGCCATCTGCTGGAGCGACGCGAGGCGGCCGCGCACGTTCGCCGGAGCGATCTCCGAGATGTAGAGCGGTCCGATCACTGTCGCGAATCCGACGCCGTAGCCGGTGAGCAGGCGCCAGATCGCCAGGTCCCAGAGGCCCTGGGCGAGGCCGCAGCCGATCGCGGCGACGAGGAAGACGGCGCCGGCGACCGCCATGGTGCGGGGTCGCCCGATGCGGTCGGCGAGCCAGCCGGCGCTCAAGGAGCCGAGTGTGGCGCCCAGCAGGGTGACGGCGACGATGGTGCCGAGTCCGATGGAGTCCAGCGCGAAGTTGGTCTCGATGGCGTTCACGGCGCCGTTGATCACGGCGGTGTCGAATCCGAAGAGGAAGCCGCCGATGGCGGCGGCCACCGCCATCGCGGCCACCCGACGGGTCAGGCGGCCGCTCTCTCCGGGGCGTGCGTGGGACATGATGAACCGATCCTTATCGATTGTAGATTGTCGACCAAATTGCTCACAGGGAAGATCACCGGGAGGAGGGGTAGGCGATGGTGGACATCAGGGCGTTCTCCGCCTGTCGGGAGTCGAGGCGGGTGTGCTGGACGACGATGGGGTGGTCGCTCCGGATCACGAGGCAGTAGTCGACGCCCGGAAGGATCGGCTCGGGGCCGCGGAGATCATTGATCCGCTGGTGGTGTGCGCGGCGTGCGGGAACGGTGAGTTCATAGGGTCCGACCGGCTCGCGGTCGGTGTAGAAGACCTCGACGGCGACGTGTGCGGGGTCGTCGCCGGCGTTGAGCATGCAGATGCTGTCATGGCTGGTCATCGCGGGTGCCGGTCCGGTGCTGCTCGGGGGGATGTAGCCGTCCGCGACCACCCATGTCGTGGCGCCGATCGCCTGAGTTGTCATGTGAGTTCGGCCTTTCTGCGGTGGGTTCTCGGGTTTGGTCGGAAGTCCGGTCAGAAATCGTTCGCGCTCTTGGCCATGAGGCCGCCGTCGCAGACCAGGTGACTGCCCGTGACATACGAGGCGTCCTCGGAGAGCAGCCAGGCGGCGGCACGCGCGATCTCGGCGGGGTCGGCCATCCGCCCGAGCGGGATCTGCCGTGCCGCGGCGTCCCTCAGGCGCGCGCGCTCCGCTTCGAGCGCGTCACCGTCGAGACCGAAGTAGAGCATCGGAGTGTCGGTGGCGCCGGGGACGACCGCGTTGACGCGGATGCCGTGAGGGGCGAGGTCGATGGCGGCCGCCCGCACGAACGCGGAGACTCCGCCCTTGGACGCTCCGTACGCGCTGTTCGAGCCGCCCGCGAAGCCGACGAAGGCGGAAGGGGAGGACACGCACACGAGGGAGCCCGGCCTCCCGGCGTCCCGCAGAGCCTGCGCGGCCGTGCGTACGGTCAGGAAGGCGCCGGTGAGATTCACGTCGAGAACGCGGCGCCATGTGTCGAGAGGCATCTGTGGCAGGGGCGCGTTGACCTCGATGCCGGCGCTCGCGATCACCCCGTCCACCGGGCCCAGTGCGGTGCTCGCCGCGCCGAACGCGTCGACGAGCTCCCGTTCGCCGGTGACGTCCGCCGCGGCCGACCAGACTCTGTGGGCGCCCACGCGCCGGGCCTCGGCCGCCGCCCGTTCGGCGCTCTCGCCGTCACGGTCGAGGACGCCGACGGCCCAGCCCCGGCGTGCGGCTTCGAACGCGGTGGCGCGGCCGATGCCGCTTCCGCCGCCGGTGATCAAGATCGTTCTAGTCATTCGGAGGAGTCCTCGGTGGTTTTGAAATGGGTCTGGATGTGGGCGGTGACGGCGCGGTCCAGTGCGTGCTCGTCGCCCGCGCGAAGTGCGTCGATGAGCTCGAGGTGCTGCCCGGCGACCACGGTCGCGTCCGGGTAGTGGTTCGCGTCGCGCCGGAAGTAGGCGCGCACGCGGGGCTGGATCGACCGCCAGATCTGCAGGCAGTGCTGCTGCCCCGACAAGGTCACGACCGCCTCGTGGAAGCGGATGTCCTCGTCGGCGAGCAGCGCCGCGTCGGACGCGTCGGCCGCTTCCTCCATGTTGTGGACGAGCGACTGGAGATGGGCGTAATCCGCGTCGGTCAGACGGGGCATCGCCTTGCGGAAGGCGAACTTCTCCAGGGAGACGCGGACCGGTACGAGAACGTTCTCGATCTCCTCCTGGGAGACGCCGAGCACCTCCGTACCGCGGTACGGGTAGGAGACCACCAGGCCCTCCTGCTCCAGCTGGCGCAGCGCCTCGCGGACCGGCGCCCTGCTGGTTCCCAGCTGTTCGGCGACCCCCGACTCCGTGAGCTTCTGGCCCGCTTGGAGACGGCCCGAGGTGATGGCCTCGCGGAGGACGTCCGCCACGGTTTCGCGGCGGGAGGCGAGGGCGGCGGAGGGGAGCGCGGGAAGCGCGGAAAGACCAGACATGGCCGGAGCGTAGCAGGATCGCACTTTGTCGACAATCAAGTTCGGCGGCTCCCGGGGGTGCGGAGGGGAGGTGGGTCGGGGGGTCGGAGGGCGGGGGAGCGGGGCTTTGTCGCGCGGGGCCTTCCGGTGGCGCCTCCCGGGGCGGGTGCGGCAGGCGGTCCGGCAGACTGTAGCCAAATAGTCGATTGTCGACAATGACCCTCTCGGTCGGGTACGGTCCCGAACACAGCCGCCCGCCTCGTCGGCGCCCGCGGCGATAGTACCCGTCACGAGAGGCACTCATGAGAATCACCAGGGTCGAGACATGCGGTCTTCGCGGGGCGACTCCCGAGGGTGGCTGGTCGAACGAACTGCGCCCGGACGATGTCGTGCACACGCTTGTCGCCGTCCACACCGACGAAGGCGTCACGGGCATCGGAAGCGCGTTCACCACCGAGAATCTCGTCCGGGGAGCGATCGACCTTCTGCTCCCGCACCTCGTCGGACAGGACCCGGTGGAGGTCGAGCGGATCACCGAGACGCTGCACCAGACCGCGTTCTGGATGGGCCGGGGCGGGGCGCTCACGCACGCGACGAGCGCCATCGACATCGCCCTGTGGGACATCGCCGGTCAGGCGCTCGGTCAGCCGGTCGGCCGGCTGCTCGGCGGGCGCCACCGTACCCGGGTGCGCCCCTACGCGTCGGTGCTCATGGACGAGGCCGGACCGATGACGGACCACCTCACCGAACTCGTGGAGCAGGGATTCACCGCGTTCAAGATCGGCTGGTGGAAGTTCGGACGGGTGGACGCCGCCACCGACGAGCGCACCGTCGCCGCCGCCCGCGCCGCGATAGGCGACCGGTTGCTCGCTGTCGACGCCGGCGGCTCCGAAGGGTTCTTCCCCGGCGGCCTGGCATGGGCGAAGCGAACCGCGCGGATGCTCGCCGACTATGACGTCGCCTGGTTCGAGGAGGCCCTCGCGCCGGACGACCTGGAAGGCTTCGCCGAACTCCGCGCGGGTTCACCCGTCCCCATCAGCGGCGGCGAGGTCCTCACCCGCAGGCAGAGCTTCTCCCCCTACCTGCGGCGCCGCGCCTTCGACATCGTCCAGCCCGACACCACCAAGGGAGGCGGTCTGAGCGAGTCGCGACGGATCGGCTGGGAGGCCCAGGACCTCGGCATCCGCCTGATCCCGCACGGATGGAACACGGCCATCGGTCTCGCCGCCGATCTGCAGCTCTCGTCGGCGCTCGCGTCCACCGACCTCGTCGAGTACAAGACCGGCTCGGCCTATGTGGACGACCTGGTCGCGGGGGGCTGGCGACTTGGTGCCGACGGATGCCTCGACATCCCCTCCGGCCCCGGACTCGGCGTGTCCCTCGACCCCGGAGCGGTCGAGGAGTACGGCACCCGGCCCGCGTTCGCGGACCCGGAGGCGTGAGCATGCCGACCACACCCCTGTCGAAGGTCGTCGCGGTCCTCCGCGCCCGCCGGCGGACCGCTACCGCCCTGTGGCCGACGCACTCGTCGCCGGAGGCGTCCGCGAGATTGACGCTGGGAGGGGGGTTTATTGGTGAACCGCCCCAAGTTTCGTAGAGTCCGATCTTGATGGTTCAGGCGGACTGCGGGGTTTGCTTCTGGCTCCGCCAGAAGGCTTGCTCGTGCTCGGCGGGCGGTACGTAGTGGAGTGCGGAGTGGAGGCGTTCTTCGTTGTACCAGGTGATCCACTGGAAGATCGCCCGTTCGACCTGGTCGATGTCCTTCCAGAGGCCCTGCGTCTCGATGAGCTCGGCCTTGAAGGTGCCGTTCAGGGCCTCGGCCATCGCGTTGTCGTACGAGTCCGCGACCGAGCCGGCCGATGCGGAGGCGCCGATGTCGGACAGCCGGCCGGTATACCGAATTGATACGTATTGCGGCCCGCGGTCGTTGTGATGAATGAGGCCGGAGTCCTTCTTGGTCCTCCGTCTCCACAGCGCCATCTCGAGGGCTTCCAGCGGAAGTTCGGTCCGCATGTGGTCCGCGGCCTGTCAGCCGACGATCATCCGTGAGTACACGTCCAGGACGAATGCCACGTAGGCCCAGCCGGACCAGGTACGGACGTAGGTCATGTCTGCCACCCGGAGCTGGTCGGGCCGGGAGGCGGTGAAGTCGCGGTCGACCAGGTCCGGCGGGCCGACTTCGGCCGCCTTCTTGCGGGCGAAGTACGTCGACGGCGACAGCTGGAGCACCCGGCAGACGGGATCAACCCCGAGACCTCTGTCCCGCAGGCGGTCTATCACCTGCTCGGCCTCGTCCGGGGACGGTCGATCTCCTGGGCAAAAAACACGGACGCGGCTTTCAGGATCTCGTTCGCCCGCTTCAACTCGGCATTCTCTCTGCGGAGTTGCTTCAGTTCATCGCGCTCGGCGCTGGTCAGCCGGTCGTCGCGTTCGCCGTGATCAACCTCGGCCTGGCGGACCCAGCCACGCAGGGCTTCCTTGTGGATGCCCAGGTCCTTCGCGACGTGCGCGATGGGGCGGCCGGTGATGCGGACCTCGCGGACCGCGCGCTCCCGGAGTTCATCCGGCTACTTACGTGGTGCAGGCATGTTGCTCGTGGATCTCCTTCGCCAGGATCGTAACCCTGGCATCAGGGACTCCACGAATCTCAGTACAGCTCACTTTTCGTCGCCGGAGTGAGGATCTGCCGGGCGTCCTGGCTGTCAGCCGGCGAGGAGAAGGGCGGTTCCAGGCCCGGTGGGCATCCTGACGACCATGCACGAGCCTGGCGCTCTCGCGGCTGCTTCGGCAGGACAAGGGCAGGCAACAGAGCTACGCGGGCGGATTCCGCGCTTTCGAGGGTCTGTCTCCCTACCGGAAAATCCGCTGCCATGAGGCATGTTCGTCGCTCCTCCACTGTCGTGCGTGGGGACACGCGAGGATAAGCGCGAGCGCCGTTTGAACCCGGACTTTGCGCGACGCCGACAGACGAACCGTGATACCGGAACGAACTTTGCTGGAGGGGCCCGTGGAAAGAATCGTGAGCGGCGTGGACCATGTGCACACTGCGGCCACGGTCCGCCGTCGGCAACGCACGTTCGTGCCGCCGTCCGGGGCGTACCTGTCAGACCCTCAGGCCCGGTCGGGTGACGCCTTGCCGGACCGGTTGTTCTACGCGACGGTGGACGAATGCCCTGATCCCCACTGCCGCCCGCTGCTGCTCGACCGCGTCGCGGCCGACGTGGGGGCGACACGCAGGCTGGTGGACTGGGCATGCTGGATCGCCTCCGAGGTGTACGGCGGGCTTCCCGCGGAGCTGGTGGACGAAGACGAGGCGGCGACAACCGTCTTCAGTCCTTCACCCCTTTTCTGTCGGCTTGCCGCCGACTACCACAATCCCGGGCCGGCCTTTGACGCCGTATACGCCACGTATGAAACCGTCCAGCGCCGTCAGGTGGCAGACAATGCTGTCGCCCTGGTCGACGGGCTTCAGGTGTGGTGGACAGACTTCCTCTACCAGTGACCCCTCGCCCCGCGCCCCCTGCGAACCTTCAGCCGAGCCTCCCAAGGAACCACCCGATGGCCACCAACCCCAGCCCCGCTGTCCCGGGCAGCCACCCGCCCCTGACCGACGCTTTCGCGCCTGCCCGCCGGACGCTGCGCACGGATCAGCAGGCGGCGGTGGACAGCGGGGTAAGAGGTCTGAGGAAACCCGGGAGTCGCGGGCACATGGTGTCGGCGTGCGGTACGGGCAAGACGCTGATCGCGCTGCGCACGGCCGAGGCCCTGGACGTCCGGTTTCTGCTGGTGGTGGTGCCGTCGAGGGATTTGATCGGCCAGTGGGCGGCCGCGGCCCGCGCTGACGGCCGTACCGAGGCGTTGATGGCGGTGTCGTCGCTGAACGCGGACAAGCACCCCGTGCTGGCCAAGGCGGGCGCGAGCAGTACGGGTTCGGGGGAGTACCTGGCGTACTGGCTGGTCCAGCGCGCCAGGAAGAACGAGAAGGCGATCGTGCTCGTGACCCTCGACTCCCTCCCGCGGATCGAGGAAATCCAGCACTCCGTCTTCACCGCACCCGCCTTCGACCTCGCAGTCATCGACGAGGCGCATCGCACCGCGGGCTCCTGGGACAAGGAATGGACGATGGTCCACGATTCCTCCCGGATCCGCACCGACCGCCGTCTGTACCTGACCGCCACGCCCTATGAGTGGGAGGCGCCGCGCCTGGCCGAGGCCCCGGACACCCGCCCGCGCCCCAAGCGGACCGCATCGACCGCACCGGCATGGGAGTCCCCGTCCCTGATCGCCTCCATGGACGACACCAAGGTATTCGGCCCCCGCCTGCACACCTACACCCACGCGGCTGCGATCGAGGACGGCGTCCTGGCCGACTACCAGCTCCTGGTCCCCACCATCACCGACACCGACCTGCGCACGGTCCTGACCGACCCCGACCACGCGCACACCGGTTTCGCCCCGACCGCACGCCGGACGACCGCCCTGCACCTGGCGATCCTCAAAGCGATGACCGAACACGACCTCAAACATGTGATCGTCTACTTCCAACAGGTCGCCGACGCAGAAGACTTCGCCCGCCAGTTCCCCCACACCCTGCGCACCCTCCCACCCGACCAACGCCCCTCCTGGGCCGGCACCCTGTCCGTCTCCTCGATCAACGGCAACCACACCCCCGACCAGCGCGCGAAACTCCTCGACCGGTTCGCGAACGCCGACCGCGCCGTGATCACCAACGCCCAAGTACTGTCCGAGGGCATCGACTTGCCAGCTGTGGACGCAATCGTGTTCGCCTCCCGCACCGAAAGCGTGCGCCGCATCGTCCAGGCCCTGGGCCGCGCCCTGCGCAAACCTCCCACCACCGATGTGAAGACCGCGAGCCTGATCATCCCCGCCTACATCCCACCCGACTCCGACCCCACCGACCTCCTCGACACCCCCTACGAAGCCCTCTGGCTGATCACCGCAGCACTGCGCCACCACGACCAGACGATTGCTGCCCGCGCCCCGCGCAAGGCCACCGCGCACCGCCTGGACGCCGACACCCACCGCCTCCTCACACGCCGGTTCCGCTTCGACTTCACCCTCGACCCGGGCACGATCGCCCGCGCGATGGACCTGCTGGCCTGGCCGTCGGCCGGCGCAGTCCTTTCCGCACCCCGCCGTGCCGGCCTGGCCGCCGCCACCCGCTACCACACAGAACACGGTCACCTGAAGGTCCCGGTCGACTACACCGACGCCTACGGCTACCGCCTCGGCCCCTTCATCGCCGGCCAGCGCACCGCCCACCGCCGCGGCACCCTGACTGCCCACTGGACCGCCGAACTCGACGAGCTCGGCATGATCTGGGACGAGCACGAAGCCGCCTTCGAAGGCAACATGACCCTCGTCGAGGCCTTCCACGCCGAGCACGGCCATCTCGCCATCCCTGCCCACGATCCCGGCGGCCAGTTCCTCGTCGACCAACGCGGCCTGGCCCGCAAAGACCAACTCCCCACAACCCGTCACACACGCCTCACCGCCCTCGACCCCAACTGGCTTCTCCCGTACGGACCCGACTGGCACCGCAAGTACCACCTCCTGGCCCGCCACATCCAGGACGGACACGACCCAGCAAAACTGCGCCGCGACACAGTGATTGACGGAATGAAAGCCGGCACCTGGCTACACCGTCAGCTCACCACCTGGAACACCCTTGACGACGGTCAACGCCACCTCCTGGCCCGCCTTGGCCTCACCCCGGACCACGTCACCCTGACAACGAAGAAAACCACCACCCCCGCCCCCGCCACACCCAGCACCCTCAAGACCAGAAAACGCCGCTCCTTCGAACAGACAGCCACACTGCTGCGCGCCTTCATCGAGCGGCACGGCCGTCTTCCCGGAGCCCGGGAGGGGATCGAGGTCGACGGGGAACGCGTCATGATCGGCCCCTGGCTCTGCAAGATCCGCACCAGCCAGAAGAACGACCAACTCTCCGACAGCAGAAGCAAGTTGATCCAAAGCATCCTCCGCGAAGCCGACACCGCCCCCGCCGAAGAGGAGCGCCCCGAAAACTCAGAGATCCCGTAAATTTTTTGCCCACAACTCGACTAAGGAAGCACCCCGGAAGCACTACGATAGAGACCGACAGGAAGGCCCTCCGGACCCGGAAGGCCCGCACCTCCGACACGAGAGCGGCCGGCCCAGAACCTCGTCAGCAGACCCCAGAGCTTCACAGCTAGCACAGGAGTTCGTGAAGCGAACACAAGCAGGCCATGCAAGACCGTGTGCTTGACCAGGCGTCAAACACCACCCACCCCTTGCTGCTGCGTTTTCAGGCCAGCGCGGAGCGCAGGCCGTTCAGGCCGGATCGCGGAGCGATCCGAGCCGCTGGGCCACGGAGTGGACCGGCAAGGCGTCACGGAGTGACGCCTACTCACGACGGAGTCGTGAGGTTTCCGGCGGAGCCGGAACCGCCGCGTAGCTGTCGGGGCTTGGTTTAGTTGATCTTTGGGTGGTGGTGTGGCCTGGTGTTTTTCAGATGGGCTGAGTGATAGCCCATGGGAGCTGAGTCAGTTTTCCTGATCAGCGGGATGACGTCCTGGTGGTGCACTGCGGGCGCCGCGTAGGCCTGTGGCTTGTGTGGTGTGGCGGGTGTGCAGGTTGGTTGGGCGGCTGGTCAGCTCTACCGAGTGTGGGTATGAAGCGTGTGCTGGAACCCACACGGAGGGGTGCGTGGGGCTACTGCCTTGGTGGACCATGCAGCATGCTCACGGATGACTGGCAACTCACTGAAGACATCGATGTCTTCCTCGCTCACACCGGGGACTTTCTGCGCTCGCGGCCTGCTCTCCACAACACGCCGTTGACGGACATCGAGAAGCTGCGTGTCAGCGGTACAGGCGCACAGGCCGAGGCGGCCGTCTTCGGCTGGTTTGCGTCACAAGGCGAGGTCCGCGCCATCTTCTACCGCACTCCGCGTGGCCGTTTGGGCCTTACCCCGCTCTCTGCCTCGCAGGCCGATGGCCTCGCTGCCCGTCTGACCCGGCAGGGCCACTTGCCGGTGAACGTCATTGCGGACCACGACACCGCCACCGTTTTCGCACGGGCATGGCAGCAGCGCACAGGAGCAGTATCGGAGATCTTCTGGCGGACTCACCTCTACCGTCTCGGTACGCTCACCCCACCGCAGCCCCGCCCCGAGGGACAGGGGCGTATCGCGGACGGGACAGACCATGAGCAAGTTGTGCGCTGGTGCCGCGAGTTCTGCGTGGATGTCAAAGAGCAGTCCTCCATCGATTTGATCGATGCCGGTCGTTGGGTCGACTCGCGTTTCGGTGACCGGCACTTCACGTTCTGGCATACCTCGGACGGCACTCCCGTCTCCATGGCAGCCACGACCTCGCTTGTCGGCGGCATGATCCGGCTGGACCCCGTCTACACCCCATCCCACCTGAGGGGCCGCGGATTCGCGGGCGCCGTGACCGCCGAGGCGAGCCGCGCCGCGTTGGCCGCGGGCGCGACGGACGTTGTCCTGTTCACGGACCCGGACAACCCCACCAGTAACGCTCTCTATCAGCGCCTCGGATACATCCACGTCGGCGACTTCGCCGGGTACCGGTTCTCTTACACCGGGCCGGACACCCCGTCCGCCTCGCAGCCCTGACGGTCGGCGTGTCGTTTGAGGGCCCAGGTCAGGGGCGCCACGTGCAGGGGTGCCGCGCTCGCGTCGCCGTGGCGGCTGTTCAGCCAGCGCTGTAGTTCGCTGCGTGCGTGTCGGGCGAGCCATCGAGCGAGGGTTCCCGCCTCGTCGGCGGGGTCTGGGCCGGTGTTCGTCCGGAGTGCGTCGGACAGAAGGCCAGCCAAGTGCTCTTCGGCTGCGGCGTGTTGGTACGCGTCCGCGTCCGCGGTCATCGCGGTGAGGGCTTCGGCCAGAGCGAAGGTCTCGGGATAGGTGACCAGGTCGCGGGCGATGATCCACCACGGCCACACCTTGCCCATACGACCGGCCTGTGCGGCCAGGGCGTCAAGGCGCTTGTTCCACGAAACCGGCACAGTGCCCGACATCAATTTCTGGTCGGTGTAGAGGTGTTGGATGGTGCCGCGGGCCCACAGCCACGCCTCGGCGGCTATGCCGCCTGGGTCGGTGAGGTCCTGGTGGCGTCGGTGTGCGGCCAGGATGCGGGCGGCTTCGTGTTGGCCCAGGTGATCGAGCGGTATCTGGGTCGGTCCGGTGTAGCCCGCCTCGCCGCCGACGAGCCAGATGCGATGCGTGTGGCAGACGCGCTGGTGCCGGCCCCGGTACTGCCATACCTGCTGTCCGCGGCTGCGTGGTGCGGTGCATTTGAGGCACCCGGCCATGACCGACGCGGCCGTGTGCGTGGTGGGGGACTGCCAGTGCGCGGCCGGCCCGGTGTGGTGCCGTAGAACATCCAGGTCGAGCGGCCAGGCGGGCAGTACGCGTGCCAGGACCTGCTCCTCGATGCGGCTGTAGGCGGCCACGCGTTCGCGGGCCGCGGCATTGAGGTAGAGCTCGGCGCCCAGCGCGCTCCGGCCGCTCACAGTGGCGCGGCCCTCTTGCTGAAGGACGGCTCGGAGGTAAGGACTTGCGGGCAGGTGGTAGCGGGCTGCGCACCGGGTGATCCATGAAGCGGTCGTCTCGCCTTCGAGGGGCGCGGTGCGTATCGCGCCCGCGGCCAGGCGGCTTTGGACAGGTGGGGACAGGGGCATAGCGTGGTGAGGTCAGCTTTCGACTGGCCGGTGGACGCCCGCAGATGGGGACGTCCACCAAACAAGCAGAACAAGAGGCAGGGGCGAGTACGTGCTGTTCAGGCGGCCGTCCGGGAGTGGCCGGACGGGGCCTGCTCGGCTGGGGGCCGTGCATCCTGCTCAGCGAGATGGTCGAGACGGACGGCATCGAGTTGTTTCTTGGTGATCTTCTCGGTGCCGTCCAGAATCGCGGTGATCGCTCCTTCGCGGATCAGCGCGGACAGACTCCCGAGCCGCCCGCCGGTGCGCTCGTGCAGATAGCGGGCCATGCGCCCCAGCGATCCGGGACGGTGCCGCTCAAGACGCAGCGCGTTCTCCATGCCGTCCAGCAGCCCGCGCCACGCTGCCTGCTGCTCCCGACTCCCGTATGCCAGGGGAGGGTTGGACAGGAGCTTGAACCGCCCCGCCAGCTGCGCCCCGCGGATTCCGCTCAGCAGGGGCGAGTCCTCGACGGCGACTCCGGCGTAGACGAAGGTGGCGCCGACACGTTCGGACAGGTACTTCATCTGGTCGGACGTCTCGGCGCCCACGCGGGTGCGGGTGTCCAGGAGGTGGATGTCGTCCAGTTTACCGACCGCAGGAGCTCGGAAACCGGCTCTGAACTGCGACGATTCATAGACTACATGTCCGTGATGGAGAGTTGCTGTCGTTCGTCTGTGTGGTCTCGTGAGACGGCTGTCCGCGTACTCCCCGAAGTTCAGCCGAGTATTGATGAACGGGCTCAACTCACGGCAGTTGAATACACGCCGCTACCAGGCCCCAGGACCAGATACCGTTCACGAGTCCCGGCGCCGCATCCGCTTCGTCAAGGCTCGGCGCCCCTGAGTGGCTCCCAGGAGACCCTGTGCGATTCGTGGTCCAAGCCGATCGACAGTCCCCGTCGGACGAAGGCCCCCAAGAAGCCATCCTCGTCCCAGTTGCCGGGGACGACCACGGCTACCAGACCAGCTACGACCTCTGGTTTCGGGACGAAAACAGACAGATCCAGCGCCTGGGCCGCGTCAAGATCGCCCTCGGCGCCCAGGAACCGGGGCCCAGTCCCCTCCCCGTAGGGCAGTTCGAGCACCTTGACTCCCTCCGCAGGCCCGAGTTGTTCTCCCTGGGCCAAGACGACCTGTACTACGACAGCATCAGGAAACTCGGCACCCAGGTACGCTTGGAGATCCTCATCGGACTGGGTGATATCGCTCTCTCATCAAAGCGTCTGGACTTCGCCCTCCAATACGACGTGACGGCCCTCTCGCTGCTGCGCAGCGTCGAGAAGCGTACGGTCATGGCCCAGTTCAAGCGCATCGCCAGCGGTGGTTCCCGGCTCACCGAGTACCGCTTCAACTACCTCGTTCCCGCGCCAGACAGCGACGTCCCGCCGCCCCCGCCACTCAGCTTCGTGGTCACCCCCCGCACCACCCCGTCCAGCAACATTCACGTCCTGATCGGACGCAACGGAGTCGGCAAAACCACCCTGCTGCGCAACATGGCCCAAGCGGCCGTCCACCCTGACCGCGCCGACGTCAATGCCGGCCGAATCGAACACCTCCCCACCCCCACCGCGGAGGACGGTGAACCCTTCGTCAACGTCGTCTCCGTCACCTTCAGTGCCTTCGACCCCTTCGTCAGTGTGGTTGGCGACCCCGACCACGCAGCGACCACGTACGCGTACGTGGGGCTCGCTAGCGCTGGGAACAACCTCGGCGAGCCCAAATCACATGAACAACTGGGCTCGGAGTTCGCCAGTTGCCTCAAAGAGGTTTGGGCGGCCGGACGGCTCGGACGGTGGGTCCATGCCCTGCGCATTCTGAGCAGTGACCCGCATTTCGCCGCCTCCCCCGTCCATGACTTCGCTCGACGCCTCCGTGAGCAGTCGCCACAGACATTCACGGAGAGCGATCAAGAGGCAGCCCGAAGGATCTTTGGCCAACTCAGTTCAGGCCACTCGATCGTGCTGCTGACCATCACGAAGCTGGCCACGCTCGTGGCCGAGCAGTCCCTGGTGCTCCTAGACGAACCCGAGGCCCACCTGCACCCACCGCTCCTATCTTCCTTCATCAGGACGTTGTCGTACCTGATGGATGACCGCAACGCAGTCGCGGTCATCGCCACCCACTCCCCTGTCGTCCTCCAAGAGGTCCCCCGCTCCTGCATCTGGAAACTGAGCCGTTGGGGCAACCGTCAGGCCGAGCGGCCCACCATCGAGACTTTCGGTGAGAACGTCGGTGTCCTCACACACGAGATCTTCGGCTTGGAGGTGAAGGAGTCCGGCTTCTACGCGGAAGTCAAAAGGGCGGTCAGGGCCCATGGCACCTACGAAGAAGTCCTTGCCCACTTCGGCGGCCAGCTGGGCGGCGAGGCCAAGGGCTGGTGCGGATCCTCCTCGCAGACAAGGCCGCAGGAGAGAGCCGCTGATGTGGCCGCTGGAGCCCCCCGCCGAGACAGCCCGCGAGAGCTACGACGCATGTGTGAGCAGCACCCGGGACACCAGTCGGCAAGAGAAGTTGACAGCCGCGGCCGAAGCCGTCGAAGCTGCAGGAGAGCGCTTCCGGGAAGCAGCCCACAGCCAGACGTTGCACGCCCTGGAAGCCGCCGAGTTCAAGGTTCCAGGCATCGACGACAAGGCCGCCGTGACCTGGGCGTACGAGAACGGGATGCGGGGAACCAAAAGGGCCGCCTAATCTATGACAAGCTCATGGGCGCCCCCGTCGACGAGAGGTGCCCCCTGTGCGGGCACGGAACCGTCCGTCAGCTCGACCACGTCCTGCCTAAGATGTCCTTCCCCGCTCTTTGCGTGGCCCCACTCAATCTGGTGCCAGCCTGCAGCGACTGCAACCACATCAAAGGCGATCAAAAGCCGACCACGGTTGAGACCACACCTTTACACCCGTATCTCGACCGTATCGACGACGTGACCTGGCTGCAGGCCAAAGTCATTCACGACGCCCCCGTGCGGCTGGAGTTCTTCGTGACCCCGCCACCAACATGGGGGCAGGGCCTCATAGCCCGGGCCACGCACCACTTCACTATGTTCGGGTTGGCGAAGACCTACGCAGTGCAGGCCAACCGGACCCTGAGGAACATCCAACACACCCTCGAAGGACAGTTCAAGGCTGGCGGCAAGGAGCTCGTGCACGAATACCTCGCGGCCGAAGCCGCCACTCGACTCGCTGTCCAACCCAACGGGTGGGAAGGCGTGACCTACCGGACCCTCGCAGCGGATGGTGCCTTCTGTAACGGAGGATTCCTGGAGTGACTGCAGGCCACTTTCACGTGTACGCCGACATGGCCCGTCCACCGGACGGAGAACGGGCCATGAGGCCGGAAGAGCGAAGGCGAGGTCAGATGCCTGACGCTGGGTCAACGATCCGGGCTTCGAGGTCAGCGACGCGGCGGTCCTGGAAGCGGAGGTTGGAGCGGGCCGCCTTGAGCCGCTCGTCAAGGCTGCGGTTGTCGGCCGTGAGCTGACGGACTCGCTGTTTGAGGGTGGTGTTCTCGGTAGTGATCCGCTGGACGGCCTCCTCGGCCCATTCGGCCTCCAAGTCCCGCACCTGGCCGATGAGTTCACCGATGCGATTCCGCTGGGCGAGGATCTCGCTGTGAGCGGTCTTGAGGGCGTCTTCGGCATTCAGAGCGCGTTCACGCCAGGTCGCCTCACGTTCCTCGCCCTGGTCGGCGAGCAACTGGGTCCGGCGCTCTCCAGCCTCGGCCATCGCGGAGGCGATGACGGCTCTGGCCTCGGGATTGTCGTAGAGGAAGGTGCGGGAGACGTCCGCTCGACGGGCGACGGCGGTCACGCTGACCTGGGCCTTCTCACGCCGGAGCCGGATGATGGCTTCACGGACCCGCTTCAGGGCGGTCTCGGTCTTGTGGCGGCGGGCGGCCAGGGCGGCGGCCGTGCGGGGTTCTGGAACGGCAGAGGTCTTCATGCGATGTCCTGCTCGGGGTCGTTGTCGGTTGTGCACGTATCGCTGTACTCGCTCTGCTCGTCGTCGCCCGCGTCGGCGAGGTCGGCGGCGCGGAAGGCCGTGGACCACACGCGGTGGAAGTAGTCCTGGGGTTTGCGCAGGTCAAGGGCGAGGGCGTCGCCGAGGAGGCCGAGGCCGACCAGGGCCTTCTCCAGGCCGTCGATGGCGCGGGCTGTGGGCTCGAAGTAGCGGTGGAGATAGTCGGCGATCGCGTCGTCCGGGGCGCCTTCGGCCAGCAGCCGCCACTGTTCGCGTTTGCGCCGCCAGTAGAGGAGGTCGGCGCCGGAGAGGACGAACTTGTCGCAGTTGTGGCAGTCGAGGTTCCAGGGGCAGGCGCCGCCGTCGACGACGGGCTGGAAGGTGCAGAACCCGCCCTCGGAGGGGGTGCTGCGGCGTGAGAGGTCGATGGCGAGGGCCTGGGCCTGCTCTCGGGTGAGTGGGGTGGTCTCTCCGGCGAGGAGTTCGCCGGGTTGGGCGGTGCCGGGGCCGGTGACCCAGACGTGCTGGAGGACGTTCTCCAGGTCTTCGCTGGTCAGGTGGACGTAGTGCTCGGCCATCCGGTCCGAGACCTGGCCGAGATAGCGGCGGATGTGGGTGAGGCTCGCCCCGGCCCGAAGCAGGCTGGTGGCCAGAGTGTGGCGAGCCTGATGGGGGACGAGCTGGCCGAGGTCGAGCTCGGTGGCCCACTCCCGGAACCTTCGGTGGAACCACTGGTAGGACAGAGCGGTAGCGCCGTCGGGGTTGCGGACCTTGCTGGTGAACAGGGCAAGCTGAGCGCGTTCGGTGCCGGTCGGGCGGCGTCCGTGCCGGGCGACGAACCGGTCCAGTGTCTTGCGCTGCCGTTCGGCGAGGAGGTCGTAGAGCCGGTCGGGGATACGGATTGCGGTGTCGTAGTTGCCGACCTTGGTCT
Organism: Streptomyces sp. ML-6; assembly: GCF_030116705.1. Classification (NCBI taxonomy): domain Bacteria; kingdom Bacillati; phylum Actinomycetota; class Actinomycetes; order Kitasatosporales; family Streptomycetaceae; genus Streptomyces; species Streptomyces sp. ML-6. Next base: position 27,014 of record NZ_JAOTIK010000004.1, on the reverse strand, counting down.
GGTCGTGCCAGAACATCGGCAGGCCGCCGTAGCGGCCGATGCAGTTCCAGCGCAGCTTGAGGACCTCGTTCACGCGGCGGCCGGTCAGCACGATGGTCTCCCAGACGTCCCGCATCCCCTGGTCATCGGGGTCGTACTGCTCTGTGAGCTGGGCGAGGTTGGCCTCGTCGGCCAGGGCTCGGGCGACCTCGTCGGGAAACGGACGCCGGGCTCGCAGCGGCTCGCCGCCGGCGAATGGCATGGCGATGATGAACTCGCGGTCCAGGCCGAGCCGTTCGGCGGCGCCGTTCTCCATCGCGTTCCGCAGCAGCTTGCGGACGCCGTTGAACACGTCGGTGCGGGTGACGGAGGTGACCGTCGACGGCTTTCCGTAGAGCCCCTTCATCACCAGCGAGGGCAGCCCGTGGCGTTCACGATGGCGCTGATCGGCGATGAACCGGTGCATGTGCTCCACCCGCAAGGCGCTCGGGTCGTGGCCGCCGCCGGGGGCGTCGACCTCTATGAACGCGCTCAGCTCGGTGCAGGCCCGGCGGATGCCGTCGATGGGCACTGCGGTGCGTGGGCGGTGGGGCGAGCGGATGAGCTCGGCGGTGTAGTCCCAGAGCAGGTCACGCAGCCAGCGCTGGGTGATGCGGGTCAGGTCGATGTGGCTGGCCCGGTGAGGGAAGCGGATGCCGAAGTGGTCGGTCTCGAGGAACCCGGCGTCCCGCGTCTGCTCGGGGTGAAGTAGACCAGCCGCAGGTAGTGGAGCATCTTCTTCACAATCGAGGTGTGAAACCGCGGGAAGTCGTCCAAGTCCAGGTCGGTCAGCGAGCCGGCGTCGCGCTCTCGCGCGAGGTTGACGAGCTTCTGGATCCAGTCCAGGCGCCAGATGCTGTGCCGGTCCTGCTGGGTGTGGGCGAACAGGGTGTACTGGATCTCGGCTCGCAGCAGCGGCCGCAGACCGCGCAGGTTGACCAGTCCCGGCCTCGGGGCCGGATCGACCCTCGCGCACCAGGTGCGGAAGGCGTTCTCGTCCGTGCAGGAGACGGGGACGGAGCGTCCCTGGCTCTCGTATCGCTGCCACCAGCTGGCCGGAAGGGCCGCCCCGCCGGGGCGGCGGTCGCGCTTGTAACGGTGCCAGTGCCAGCTGCACAAACCCAGCGGCGACTCCGCCAGCCCGGGGCAGACCGTGACCTTGCAGTTGCCGTAACCCCCGCGGGGCTCCTGTTCAGCAGCCCACTGCTCAAAGTCCGCCCCGGAATCGCGCGGGGCGACGTAGTACTTCCAGGAGCTGTAGTGGGCGCGGCACAACCGCAGGTCGGTTCGCGGCTCCGCCGGCCGATCGGGGCAGATCGAGCACGGGCCCTCGCGCTCGAACTCGGCCCGGGACAGCGGCTGTGCCGCAGTGAGGAACTCCGCCCGGGTCGTGCCCGATTCCCGCGCCTTTCCCCACTGCCGGAGATGGTTGGAGCACAGGTCCGTCCCTCCGGAGCGGACGCGTTCGCAGGCGCCGACGACGCATCCCCACTGGTAGACGGAGTGGTCTTGGGGAACCCGGACGAGTACTCCACGGAAGATCGGGTCGAAAAAGGGGGCACTGATCAGCGCGGTGAGGATCTCCAGCCTGTCACGGCCCTCGCGGTCGGAACGTTCGGTGTAGAGGGGCAGCAGCGAGTTCGCGGTCACTTCGTCTCACCCCAGACCGTGCGAAGCGCGGCATCGAAGACCGGGTCGTGGACATCGACGTGCCCGTAGACCTCATCGACCATCGCGGCCGACGCCCAGCCGCCGGCGTCCCGGGCGATCAGGGTGTTGCCGTCCGCGGCATCGAGAACCGCCGAGGTGAAGGTGTGCCGGAAGGCATGGGGTTTCACCAGCCCCAACCCGGCGCGTTTCCCGGCCCGGCCGAGCATCCGGCGGGCGCCGACCGGAGCCCACGGCTGGCCGCTATCGGCGCCGTGCAGCTGGACCAGGAGCATGCCGTGCCCGGCGCCCCGCGGGTACTCGGTCGTCATGTACTCGAAGTAGGAGTGCACCATCGCCGGGCTGACCCGCTTGATCAGCCCGCCGGTCACCGTCCCGCGCTCGACCCGCCAGGGATGTTTGGTCTTGGCCTCGGCCCGGTTCGGGTTGCCGGGCCGGTGGCAGACGTGCAGGTGCGGGGTGCGGCACTCGCCGCAGGCCGCGTTCTCGCGCAGGTGCAGGTCGACCAGGTGCAGCCCGCAGAGTTCGCCGATCCGAAGTCCGCCGTCGGCGAGCCAGTCGATAACCAGCCGGTCCCGGGCGGCGTTCACTGTCCCCAGCAGCCTCTCCCTGGCCTTTTCCGGCAGCATCTTCGGGTGCCGGCGGTGCGGCCCCTTCGGTGCCAGTGGGTTGGTCGGCAGCTTGTTCTTCACGTGCCCGAGGAACGAGCGGCGCTTGTCGGCCCGCGTCGGCAGACGGGACTTGTCGAGCTTCTTGCCGAGTTCGCCGTTGATGCCGCGAGAAGCCTGCTGCAGGTAGAAGCCCTTCAAGCAGGCCGCCGCGGTCGACAGCGCCGAGCGGCCGTAGGGGCGCTTGCCCACCCGCCACGGTTCCCCGAGCGGTATGCGGACCTCGGCGCCGACGATCCCCATATACCGTTCCAGGTCACGCAGTTGGACCGTGTCGAAGGCCAGGCACTCGCGCTCCAGCCACCGCAGGTGGTCCACCAGGTAGTACGCGTACGTCCTCTGCGTGCCCGAGCCCTCGTGCTCACGCAGGAACCGGTCCGCCTCCGCGTGCAGTGTTCCCTCGGGCCAGACGATCGTCCATGACCGCTGCCCGTCCTTCCGCTCGATCCGCTGGACCCTCAGGTCCCCCACCACAACGTGCCGTACCACTTGTCCTCCGTACCGACTCCAGAACATGACAGACGTCCCGGACCCGGTCGGTAAACAAGCCCAGGACGTGCTGGTCACAGTCCCAGACGGACATCACGGGCAGGACTACGGGCGGTCGGTAAAGTCGATGATCCCCAGCTGGGACTCGCAGGATAGAACGCAGTCGAGCGCGTGACTGGCCAAGGTGGCGGCATTGGCGCGGTCGGCGGCCGGGTGGCCGTAGAACTCGCAGATCATCCGGTTCAGGGTCCGCAGTGTGGTGTTGGAGGTCAGCCCGACACGGAAGACGGGGATGCGCTCGTGCCCGGCGTCGGTGACCTGGCCCAGGCGGCGCATCTGCTGGCGGTCGAAGGTGCGGCCGAAGAGGTTGGCGATGGTGGTCTTGCCCAGACCCGGCAGGGCGTCGATGACGGCCGCGGAACGGATGCGGTCGCCGTCTTGCCGGTTGGACGCGACGATCTCGTCCAACGCATCGTGGACGGAGGCCAGCTGGGGTGTCTGCACGATGCCGAAGTTGGCATGCCAGTCGTGCCGGGCGTCGTTGTAGTCCTCGGCCGCCTCCTCGCCCAGGGCCGCCAGCTGGCGCCGGGTGAGGGTCGCGGGGCGCTGCCGGGCCGGCTCGTCGACGAAGCGGCGCCAGCCCTCCTTGCGGGAGAGGCTGAACAGATGCGGCTGCCTCATTCGATCACCTCGAAGGCATCGGCGTAGTAGTCCTCGCCCTGCGGGGCATCGAAGAGCTCGTCCTCGTCGTCGCTGTCGCCGAGGGGAGGATCTGGCACCACCGTCAGCTCCGGCCGGCTCGTGGCCGTGGCCTGGTCCGGCAGGGTGGGCAGGGACAGCGCGGCCCGCTCGGCCGACAGCCGCACCGCCATGCGACGCTCGCGGCGGTCGGTGACCAGCCCCTGGTCCCAGCGGGCCAGCAGATCTCCCAGAGCCTTCGAGGCATCGATGTGCCGTCCGGTGCGGGCGGCCAGCCGCCGGGCGTAGGCGGCGGCCTCGGTGCTGAAGGCCATGTTCAGCGCGGGAGCGTGTTCCCATTCCAGGGCATGCCAGGAGCCGTCGTCGGGGTCCTGGAAGTAGACGAACCGCACGTCGTCGGGGTTGACGCGGATCGGCCACCGCCCGGCCAGACGCCCGCCGTAGGGGCTCGTCGTCCCGCGCAGCCCGTCCAGCGCGGGCCCGTTGTAACGCAGCCCGTCGACATCGACGCCGTAGTGCTGAATGGTGCGCGGCCTGACCTGCAGGAACTCGAAGGCCAGCTCGGCGGTGGCGGGCATCCGCAGCCGTCCGGCCCGGTGCACTCCGACGCGGAGCATCTCCAGCGGGGACAACTGCAGGTGGGGCCAGTGCGGGACGGTGAGTCCCTCATGGGCGCGGCGGTGGAACACCTCGCTGATCCACTCGCGGACGATCTCCTCGACCTCGTGGAGGTAGAAGAACGCCTGGTCCTCGATCCTCTCCCCGCGGCTGTGGATGTCCGGGCCCTTGTAGGCGGGCAGATGCTGGATCAGCCCCTCCCGCAGCGTTCGGAAGAAGCGCTCGACGGTTGGCTTGTCGGTGGGCTTCTTCGGCTGGGCAGGCTGGATCGACATGCCCAGCCGGGTGCAGACACTGATCACGTGGGCCGACATGAATGCCTTGCCGTGGTCGACGACCAGCGTCTCCGGCGGACACAGCCCCCGCCCGGGAACCGCGTCCTCCTCGGTGAACACCACGTGGTCCCACAGCCCGTGATAGGGAGCGAGCTCGGGGCGGTCCGCAGTGTCCATGGGCGGGCAGACGGCTTCGAACAGCACCCCGGCGACGTCGACCGCCTTGGTGGAGCACGCTGTCACCCGCAGGCCCACGATGCAGCGGGAGAACAGGTCCTGGGCGACAGTGAGCTGGACGGGAACCCAGCGGCAGGTGACCGGCTCCATCGCGTAGATGTCCAGGTCCTGCGTGTCGAGCACCACGTACTCACCCGGCCGCGTCGCCCGCAGCCGACCGTAGGCGCCGCGGGGCCGGTCCGCGATCGAGCGGCGGGACTTGGCACTGCCGGACACCGCGCTCGTGCCCTTCGTCAGCTCCGCCAGGCGCCGGTAGGCCGTAGCGCGCGAGGGAAGAGGCACCGTCCCGGCCCCGAACTCCTCTTCCAGTCGATCTTCGGTGCGGCGCAGCACCGCGGACCGGGTGGGGGTAGAGGCGTTCACCAACTCGGCCAGCACCCAGCGCAGGGCCTCCTCCCAGCGCGGATCCACCCGCGAACCCCGGCCCTTGACGGCTCGGGCGTCCACCAGCCCGGCCTCGCCTGCTTCACGGTAGGCAGCCACCCACCGGTCGATCGTCCGAGGTGAGACCTTCAGCTCCGTCGCCTTGGCCGCGGTGCGGTCCCCGAGCGGCAGATCCGGCTGGAACTGCGGGCGCGGCTCGTCGGCCGCGGCGCCGTCCGGGTGCCCGGCTCGGAAGCCGGTCAGCACCTCCCGGACATGCCGAGCCCTCTCATGCAGCCTCGCCCGCCGGGCCGGGGACAGGTTCGCCAGCAGGACAGACCCATCCTGCGTCTCCGGCTCACTCCCCGCCCCCAGGGACCGGGCGTCGGCCGCCAACCGCCCGAGCGGCAGTGTGCTGAACTCACCCGTCCGCTCGTTGCGCAGCGTGGCCGTGAGTCCTTCCAGCTCGACAACCTCGGCCACGTCGCCGCAGTAGAGCAGCCGCACCCCCGGGAAGACGGTCACTGCCCGGCCGGTCATGACGCCACCTCGATCGAGGTGGCCGCCGCCAGGGGGCGCCGCAGGTCCGCGACCAGGGCTCCCGACCAGATCAGGTGCAGCACCAGCGGACGGACCGCATGTGCCGGAAACCGAGCGGCCAGGGCCGCCTCGATGCCGCCGATGGTCGACTGGCCCCGGGCCGCCGCGAGCACTGCCGGCGCCCGGTCCATCTCCAGCAGCTGAGGGCGCCGGTAGCCCGCGAGGAACCGTACGTTCTCCACCACGGCCCGATCGCCGCCCGACCAGGTCTCGTAGGACCAGCCGCGACGAGCGCAGATGCGCTTCGTCCAGGCGAACTGTGCAGTCACTTTCGGGTCCTTCATGCGTGAGGGGCTTTGACATCGACGACGGTCACCAGACCGTCAGAGTGGACAAGCAGCAGGTCAGGGATGTGCCGCCGAAGCCGGTCACCGTCACGACCGGCCAGCTGGAAGGGCTGGGAGGCGATCTCCACGACACCGCGGTCGAAATCGGCCAGCAGAATCCGAGCCAGCTCCAACCGGCTCTCGTAGGCCACCAGCCGCCCCACTGTGGCGGCGTGGTACCAGCCCGAGTAATGACGACGGCCCTTGTACCAGCGGAAATCCCGTACCGGCAGGCCGCCGGTCACCTCGGGAACGATGAGGCGGTCCAGGACCGCTTCAACGAACTGGCCATCCGCTTGCCGGTAGCGGACCGAGACCGTCTCACCTTCTGTCGTGCTCTTCTGGCTCGAAGCGCGTGCCACAGCGACCCCTTGTGTAGGCGGAACCGACACCGGGACGATGGCGCGTGGCCAGCGGGAATCTGCACGGAAGGCATGGAAAACCAAGCGAAAGGCTGGTTCTCGAACCGAGATGACGTTCGTCGTTTACGTCGAGCCCGTCCTGTAACTCGGGCTGCTGGACGACAAGTTGATGACAGAACACTGAGACAACGACATCTCCAATGAGAATCTACACGACTTCATAGCACTCGGCGTACGTCCCAGTCGTACCGCTCCCAGTACCCGGACGTTGAGGTGGTCTCGACGGTCTTTCCGGGCCGGGGCGCGTGGACCATGGTGTTGTTGCCGGTGTAGAGGCCGACGTGTCCCCAGTTTCCGTCGTTGTTGATGACGATGAGGTCGCCGGGCCGGATCTGCGAGCGGGGGACCCGGGTACCGGAGTGCCGCATCTGCTGGGAGGTGCGGGGAAGCGTGACCCGGGCGCCCTGGTAGAAGGCGTAGAGCATCAGGCCCGAGCAGTCGTAGCCGCCCTTGGTGGGGCCCGTGGTACTGCCGCCGCCCCACACGTAGGGAGTGCCGCGCTGTGCCAGCGCGGCGTCGACGACGGCGCCGGCCCGGCCGGTCGCCGACCCCGCCGTGCTGTCTTGGGCGGCGGGGAGGTGGTCGTACTCGTCGACGTAGCCGGTGACGTCGCCCACGTACGCCTCGGAACGGTTGTAGCGGTAGACCGCCTTGCGCAGCTGGTCGGTCCGGGACAGGTCGGTGGTCCCGGTTCCGCACAGGTAGACGGCGGTTCCGAGCGCGGCGTCGAACGCGTTGTGCGGGTCCTTCACCCCGTCACCGTTTCCGTCCTGGCCGCTGGGGCCGTTCCAGGTGGAGGGCAGGAACTGCATGGGGCCGACTGCCCGGTCGTACGCGGTGTCGCCGTCGAGCCGGCCGTGGTCGGTGTCGGAGAAGACGCTCGTGTTCCCCCCGGCCCCGGATCCGTTGAGCCGGACCCCGAGAATACGCGGGCGGACATCCCCGCCGACTGTGATGGTGCGCCCGGAGGCGTGGTTGGACTCGACCTTGCCGATCCCAGCGATGACGGACCACCGCATGCCCGTGCACTTCGGCCGCAGGGCGCGCACGTTCGCGGCGGCGCGGGTGTAGGCGGACAGCATCACCGGACTGATGCCGGCCACCGCCCCGGGGCCGCCCCGGACACGGACGGCGGGGCGGCGGCCTCCTTCTCGTGTCCGGCCGCCCCGTTTGCGACAGCGGCAATGAACAGCACCAGGACGCCGACGACACCCACAGCCGAAACCAGTACAGGGAAACGGCCAAGGCCACTTTCCGTGCGCCGCTCATGAGCGCCCTCCCAGGCGCGGCGCGGCCTGCGAACGACGCGCAGGGGCGGAGGGGACGGGCGCAGGCGGGGTGCTGCTCCCGGTGTTCCGCGGCTGGCGCATGCGGTGCAGGCGCTGCTGGAGCATGGCCTGGGCCGCGCTGGAGGGCGGTTGGGCGACGCGCGGCGGCGCAGGGCGCCGCCGGACGGGCGGTGCGGGGGCCGGCTGGGGTGCAGGAGCCGGCCGGGCGGGGCGGGGCGCCGGTGCCCGCCGGGGACCGGGAACAGCGGCCCGGGGCGGGGTGTAGGGGCCGAGCCCGGGCCGGCCCCGGACGATCCGGCCGAGGGAGCGCACGTTGTGCCGGTACTCCCCGGCGAACTGCTGGGCGGGCTGGACGTAGCTCCGGTGGAAACTCTGCGCGCTCTGCTGGAGGTTCTGGACGGCGCTGCTGACCCGGCCTGCGGCCTGGGCGGGCAGAGCGGTCGCAGCCGCGCCGACCCTGCGGGCCGCGCGCGGCCCGTACACCGGCAGTCCGACAGTGGCTTTGAGGCCGAACACCCCGGCCTTCACGGTGCCTTTCGCCCCGGCCTCGATGGTGCGGCCGGTGAGCCGGGTCAGCCCCGCCACGGCACGGCCCCCGCCGTGAGCGAGCCAGCCGCCGATGCGTCCGGCGAGCCGGGTGGAGCCGATGCGTCCGGCGCCGCCGAGCACAGCACCGGTTCCCCGGTGGCGGCGGCCGCGCCGAGCATGAGCCCGCCGAGCAGCAGGCCCTTGCCGAGCCCGCCGCGCCTCGGCATGTCGACGGGGGCGGGGGAGACGGATCCGCCCAGGGGCGAGTTGCCGAGGCGGTGACGGGCGCGTGCCACCGCTCCGCGGGTGGAGCGGGCGAGCTTCTTGCGGTAGATGAACGCGGCGACGCAGACGCAGTCCAAAAGGACGAACCGGACGGTGAGACCGCCCGGCAGGTCGCTTTCCGGTGTGTTCAGCACGGCGTTGACGACGACGATGAAGACGGACATGGAGGCGATGGAGGCGAGCATCAGGGCGAGGCCGCGGGCGATGGCCGCGGCCCGGCCCCACAGCCAGGCCCGGCCGGGGCCGGGCAGGATCCCCGCCGCGAGGGCCACCTTTGCGATCATCGCCTCGATGGCGATCTGTAGCTGGGCGAAGAGGAATGCACCGTCCAGGACGATGACGAACATGCAGGTGAGGAACGCGGCCAGGAGCATGAAGAGCGCGCCGCCGACCTTGTCCATCGACGCCTTCTTCAGTGTGCCGGCGTTTTGGACGCAGGCCTTCTCGAACGCCTTGATGGGGCCGGACGCGTGGACCTGTTCCAGCATCTGGGAGGTGGCGGCGTCGACGGTGGTGTCGACCATCCAGTTCTTGACGCTGTCGGGCAGCGCGATCCCGAAGCCCGGCAGGTCCTTGAGGAAGGACTTGCCTTTCTCCATCTTGGTGTCGACCAGCTGGTCGAACACGGCCTGCTGGACCCGTGAATCGCGGAACTTCTTCCCGCACCTGCCCTCGAAGGTCCGCCCGTAGGACAGGAGCATGGCCGGCCGGGCCACGAACGCGTCCACGAGGGCGTCGGTGATGGGGCGGGCCAGCGCGCTCGGCGAGGACCGGACCTGCGCACCCACGGTCGACCCGGACGGCTTCTTCTCCCATCCGCTCTCAGTGGTCGGCCGGGCCGTGTCGATGGCTTCCTTGTCCAGGACCAGGGCGGCGGTCTCGACCGCCAGGTCCCGCACCACGCCCACCACCCCGGTGTCCTTGCTGAGCAGGAGCTGCGGGGAGAGGCGAGAGCACCGAGCGCGAGTGCGGAGATGACCAGGGCAGCCGCCATCTCGCCCCAGCCGCGCACCCGGTTTCCGAACAGCAGATGCCACGACGCGACGACCATCGTGAAGGTGAGGAACAGCACCGGCAGACCCATCTGCACGACAACGCTCCCGTACAGCGACGTCGACACCTGCAGCGCCGGCTTGAGCATCAGCCCGGCCAGGGAGAACGCCAGGCTCCAGGTCAAGAGGAAGCAGGCGAAGCTGACGATCCACTTGTTCCCCATGAACATCATCTCGACGAGGAACCCCTGCACACTCAGGTCCCAGTCGTTCCAGTCCCCGGTGTCGGAGTAGATGCGGTACGAGCTGACCGGATTCCCGTCCCGGTCGGTCACCTCGAACGCGGACAGCACCCCGCCCTGCGCGGCCCGGTCCTTCTTGTACTTCTCCACCAGCTTGTCGAACTCGGCGCGGGCGGCCTTCTCCTCCTTCTCGGCCTCCTTGATCCCGTCCCGGATCAGCGGGGAGTCATCCGGCCGGCCCGACGTACCCGGCTGGGGGACGAGCGGGCTCGGCTCGAGCGGGTTCTGCGGGCCGGGCAGCGTCGGACCCACCGAAGGCGAAGGCGCCGGCGTCGGTGTGGGGGCCGCGCTCGCCGACACGCCCGCCAGCACCAGCGACACCAGGAACGACAGCACCAGCAGCATCAGCCCCGCAGCCATGGACCGCCCGGGGCGCGCCCACCGCTTCACCCCCTGCAGCACCCCCACGCCCCGGGCCCGGGCGCGCGCCCTCGGTGTCCCCGCCGATGCGGCAGCCCGCCTGGTCATGCTGCTGCGCTCTGCATGGGCTGGGAATGGATGTGGGCCACAGCCTGCTCGTCGGCGGGCAGTGTGACCTGCATGGCACCGATTCGGCCGGTCAGGTCGCGGTGCAGACATTCACCGGCCCGCGCCGCCCGTTCCTCGTCACCGAACTCGGCGCTGTTGGGCGACAGCCCGGTCATGACCAGGGCGAGGAGGTCCTCGTCGTCCGGGTTGCAGCCGAGGAAGAGCAGGGTACGGCGGGCGAGATTGCGGTCCGTCTGCCGGAAGACGAACTTGCGGGGGATCAGCCCGCGCAGGATCTGCCCGCCCTCGTCGTCAGGGCCGATGTCGTCATCGTCGTGCCCGCCGAAGAGAGCACCGGCATTGTGCTTACGCCCGTCCTTGACCAGCTCCAGCGCCAGCGCCAGGCCCTCCGGGCTGGACGTCAGCCACCAGCACTCGTCCCACACCACCAGCGCGAACTCGTCCAGGTCCGCATAGGCGACCTTCCGGGACAGGGCGGCGATCAGGTACATCACCGCACGCCCGAAGATCTTCTCGAACTCCATCTTCTCCAGCCGCTCCCCGCCGCGCAGTTCGCTCTTGGTGGGCAACGCCAGCGAGGACACCGAGAAGACCAGGGTGTCGGCCGACGAGCCGCGGACCACGGGCAGCGACTCGTCGAACACCGCGCGAGCCAGGTCCTTGCGCCTCACCGCCGACAGGCGGCGGGCAGCCATCGCCGAATGCGTATCACCCGAGGCGCCGCGGTTGGTGAGCTCCTCGACCAGGACCCGCATCGAGGGATGCGGCTCGGCCAGCACCGCCTCGACCGCCTCCGACAGGGCGATGCCCTCATCGCTCATGGGAGCCAGCCCCAGCAGCAGTGTCAAGAACGACTCGGTGAACCGCTGCGCTTCCCGCCCGGCGAACAGCCGCAAAGGATCGAGAGAAACGGCCGCCTGGTCGTCGATGGTGATGCACTCGGTCTCGCCGGGGCACGCCTGCGCGTAGCGGAGCCATTCCTGGCGCGGGGTCCGGTCCACGATCACGGCCCGGCCCCGCCGGGTACCGCCCCGCAGCCGCCGGCCCGCGGCGAGCACGGAATACACGGCCGACTTCATCGCGGTCGTCTTGCCCGCACCGAGCTCCCCGATGAACGCCGCGGTCGCCGAGGTGTTCTCCCGCGGGCCGCGCGCCCAGTCCGTCAGCACCGGCCTGACCCCGCCGCCGGCCAGCTGCAGCCCGAACAACGGCCCCGAGGCATCCCCCAGCCCGCTGCCCGTGAAAGGGCCGGCCATCGCGAAGTCCCGCGCCACCAGGTACTGCGCGTACTGGGCCATGACCCGCGGAGTGCGGGTACCAGGCAGCATCCCGTACCAGAGGTTCTCCTGCTCACCGTGCGGCCGGGTGAAGGTGTACTCGTTGCCGGTGAAGTGCCCGGCGAGCTCCCCGGCCCGCCGCTCGGCCTCCTCCGGGGTGCCGCCCCACACGCACAGGGCGGTCATGGCACGGACCTCGACCTCCGTCTGCGAGGCGGTCAGCCGCTCGCGGTACTCGTCCAGCCCGCCCACTGCCTTGTCGACGCTGGCCGGGACACCCGCGGTCTCACCGTCGTATTCGCTGTACTGGTTGGCGAGCTCACGCGCCTGACGCCGCGTCTTCGCCTCCGCCTCGGTACCGGAGGAGACGCTCAGGCGCACCACCCAGTCCACCGGGAACGAGAACGCATCCAGGGAGGACAGATACTCCGACCCGGGAAACGCGAACGCCTCGGGCATCTCGGAGAGCGCGAGCATCACCTGATACGAGGGCCCCCACTCCGTGGTCACCTCCAGCCAGCGCCGCGCGAACGGATTCGCTCGCCCTGCCTTCTGCCTCCCCGCCCGGACAGAACCGGCCCCGCCACCGCCCAGGCCCTGCCCGTCGAGTTCGTCGAACAGGTTGCCGCCCTCGGCGAGCACCACCTGGCCGAGCGCCGCCGCACCCCGCCCCCGGCCCCGCATCCCCGGCCCCGCACCCTCCGGCAGCACCGGCTCGAACACCCCACGACGGGCACTGTGCCCGTAGATCCACAAAACCTCCGCCGTCGTCGCCGGACGCAGAGCAATACCCGGCGGCCACACCGACGCCATCCGCTGCGCCTGGGCCAGGCGCTCGTCCTCCTCGCGCGCCGACACCGGCCGCGGAAGCAGCCCCAGCTGCAGAGCAACATCCGCACGCGCCGCCGCGAAAACCTCCCGTACCGACTCCCCGCGCGTCATCGCAAGCGGAACTGCGAGCCAGTCCGTACGCCCCGTCAGCTCCAACTGCTCCAACTGCCCCCGCAGCACACCGATGGCCTGCCGGTACCGGCCACAGCCCGCCAGATCGATCCCCTCGGTCATCTTCGCGACCACACTCGCCGGGTCGACGGCCGGGCACAGACTCAGCAGCATCGACTCACCCTTGAGCGCCTTGACCAGCGCCTCCAGCTGCCCCAGCCGCTGCTCCTTCGCCCGCCGCGAGGCATGAGCGGCATCCGCCCCCGCCACCCGGTAGACCGCCCAGACCTGACCGTGCACCGTCCACATCACATTCCCGGCCACATGCCGGATCGGCATCCGCATCACAGGTCACTCCCCTCGCTGCGCCACAGGCGCATCACTCGTGCTGAACTGGCGGCCGCGGCGCCGGGCGGCGAGCAACGAAGCCGCGACCGGCGCCGGCCGACGGCCAACCGCTCCACGGGCTGCGCCGACGTCCTTCCGGCCGACGGGCACAGGGCTCTCGGACACAGAAGCGCTTGTGGTGGTGCGGCCGGCGCCCATCACACGGGAGGCCGCAGCCTGAGACCGGACCGGGCGGAGCACGGGGCGGCCCGCGCCCCTGGCACCTGCCCCGGGCTGCGGTGCGGCCCAGGTCACGCTGCACACCCCGATCAGCGGCTGGTGACCACCCCGCGACCTGAGCGGACGACCGCCCAGCCGCCCTCCCCGCGGCCGCGCCACCAGCGAGGCGGAACTCGCGGCCACCGCCAGCGGATTACGGCCGTCGACCCGGATATGGCGCACCAGCAGCGACAACCCATAGGGCCCACCGATCGCGATCGCATAGTTGAACAGCCCGAAATGAGCCCACACCCCCCGCGTCAGCACCAGGCCCGCGAGCGAGGCGGCCAGGACCACGATCTGCGGCACCGTGTACGGACCACCCCAGATCCGGCCCCGCCCACCCGGCCACTTCCCGATCATCAAAGGGTGACGGCGCGCCCGGGTGTAGCACCGGCCAACCAGCACTTCCGGCGCCGCAACGCCGCTCACCGCTGCTCACCGGCCGCAGGTTCGATGCCCCGGACCACCGTGTGACCGGCGCCCGCGCTCTTCACGGAACCGTCGAAGACGATCTCGACACCGGCGCTGTCGTGGAACACGGCCGCCAGGAGCACGTACAAGAAGAGCGCCGTGCCGACGAGTACTGCGACCGAAGAAAACAGTGAGCGGACCTTGGCCCATACATGCGACACCGAGAAGAGCACCACAACTGCCGTCAGGAAGACGGCGAGAACGCTGGTCATCGCCGCGCACCGTCCACCGGTTCGACGACTCGGACCACCGCATGAACAGCGCCCGCGTTCTTCACGGAGCCGCTGTTCGGAGCGATGTCCTCGCCCACACTGTCGCGGAACACCGCAGCATTCATCACCGCGAACCACAACGCCACGCCACCGGCGAGCGCCACACCGGCAGCCAGAATCGATTTCGACTTGGCCCAGGCAGTCACCACTGCCGCAACCACCATGAACGACATCACCGAGCCGACCAGCAAACCGGTGATCCTCTGGGTGAGCTGGTCGACGTCGTCGATCGCCCCAGCCAGTACCGTCACGTCCATCACTGCGCGCTCTCCTTCGTCCCGGCCCCGACCGGCTCCTTGCTCAGCACGGGGCCCCTTCCACGGATGCGATCTCCCAGCGCCCGTCCCGCGCGGTGATCGTGACGGCGTACGTCAGCGGCCGTTCCTGCCCGCCGGCATCGGATGCGGTGACATCGACGAGGAGCTGCCTGCGCTCCCCGTCGGACACGGGAACGCCCCGCTCGTCGGTGCCAAACGGGTCGTTCGTGCCGACCTCGGCGAACCGGGCCACCTCGACCCGCCCGTACGGGGCAGGCGACACCGCGGCCAGGGCCGTCCCGGGGGACAAGTAGCGGTCGAGCTCGCCGCGGCCGGCCAGATAGGCGGCAAAGAACCCCGTGAGCGTCTGCGCAGCAGGATCGGTACTGCGGACCGGGACCGACTGCCCATACGCCAGCGACGGAGCCTCACCCGACAACGGCGCACCCACCTCGGCCGGGAGCGCCACAGCCGCCAAACCCCGCCCGCACCGGCCCTGACCGGAACCTGGAAATACCGCAGCACCGGCCCGGCCCCACCCGGTTCCAGCCCTGTCTTCTTCCCGCCCGCGGCACCGGCCGAGACCACCCGGGCAGCCACGGTCACCGACCAGTACCCGGCAGACACGGCCCGCACCCTTACCGCCGCGACCTCCTGCGCCCGCTGCACGCCCGGATCAGCCGTCAGACTCACCTCGCGGGCATTCGGCAAGAACGGCGCCAAGAACTCCTCGGTGCCCTCCCCAGCCGTCAAATACGCGCTCACGAACAACTCGGCGAACCCACCCGGCCCCGCAGGCTGCCCGGCCGCCGGCTGCTCCTGGCGCACCGGGGCCGCAGGCGCCGTGACCGCAGGCCGGGACACGAGCGCCCACCCCGCCAGAACCGGCCCGGCCACCAACAGCACCCAGGCCGTACGGCGGATCACCGTTACCGCGTTCGCCGCACCGCCCAGGGAACCCAGCGCCCAACCACCCGCCTCGGCAGGCAGCACATCCTGCGGCTGCTCCTTGCGGCGCTTCACGGCTGCTCCTGCCGCATCCGGGCGGCCAGCGTGTCCCGAGCCGCTTTCGGCAACGCGGCCCAGCGGGCGAACGCGGCCTGGGCCGGTGCCGCATCCTCATCGAGGTAGGCGCGCATGGACCGCGCCGTTCGGTCAGCGAACGGCGCCACCTCCAGCTGCACCACCAGATCACGCAACCGTCGACGCGCCCGCACCAGCAGCTCGATGTCCCCGCCGTCCTCCGCCGCGAGCACCGGATCCGCCATGTCCCGCTCACCCCTTCCAAGCCCGAGTACGGCAGCCGTTCCGCCGCACACCCAGACCAAGGAGCGCCCGCCCCCCAGACGTGACAGCCACAGCCGAGAAATCTGAGAAATCGTCATCACGCCGCCTGCACCCACCGGTCCGCGACCGACCGCAGCTGCCGCACGGTCCGGCTCCGACGCTGCCGCCACGCAATCGCGGACACACCAGCCCGCTCCGCGCTCTCCCGCGCCCCAGCCCGGGACTCTTCCGCGATCACCCGAGCCCGTACCACCTCGAGCAGTCCGGCAGCCACAGCCCACACCAGCAGCTCGACCAGCTCGCCCCGCGCACCGTCCGGGACCTCACCAGCTGCGAGGAGCCCGGCCTCAACAGCCTGCCGTCCGACGACCGTCTGCCAGACCTCTTCCGCCGGATCGGCCACCGGCCCGTCAAACACCACCGCCGATTCGAGGGCCGGGTGCCACGGCAGCGCGTCCGTCTCCGCATCCGCCCTCAGCTCACGGCTCGCCAGATGCAGCGTCTCCAAAAGGAGGTTCGCCGCGACCCCGCCCGCCCTCTGCAACGGGTACCGGCGTACGACCTGGTACAGGCACGCGACGACGACCTGCCCCACCTCGTCGAAATCCCGGCCGGCCCGCAACAGCCGCTGCGTCAGCCGCACCGCACCCGGCACCATCGCCTGCACCACCACCCGCGCAGCCAACTGCGCACCAACACCCTCACCGGCCGCCCGCTCCAGCAGCACCCGCATCCACCGGTCACTGTGCACACGCCCCTGCCCCCGGTCCCGACCCCCCAGTTCGGCCAGCACATCCTCGAGACCTGCTGCTCGCCCGCAGCTGAGGACCACCCCGCCCTCCTGCAACCAGCCCAGCACCATCTCGGCGCTCCCGGCCTCGGCGCAGACCAGCGCCCATTCGGCATCCAGCGACTCAAAAACCCGCGTTCCAGTCACGACAGCTCCCGTTCAGGTGATGCCGTGAACTCTTCTCAGCACCCCTGACCCGACCGCTGACCCAAACCATCAAATGCGCAGGTCAGAAGGTTGCCCAAAAGCAGACCCACGTCGCACTGAGCGCTCGCGCTGACCCGGGTAACCACCAGATGCCACTACTGCCGTTGGCCGCCACAGGCCCATCACCGGGATATCCACAGGCCCCGGCAAGCCCAGACGTTCCGTCGTAGCGTGCTCTCCTGCCGATCACCGGGGGTGCGCAGAATGCGGTACGTACGGCTGGAGTGGCTGGCCGCGGAGGTGATGGACGGGCTGCCGTCCGCCGCGGCGCGGAGCACTGTGCAGGACCTGATCGTCGACGTCGCGAAGCGACCCGACCGGTGGCCGACGCCCGGCGGCGAGGACGTTGTCGACGTGTTCGGGAGCCGGTGCTGGGTCTCGTACGTGGCCTACCGCGACGGTCTGGAGGTCCGTGACATCGGGTGGGCGGGCTGACCGAGGCCCGAGCATCCGGCCGTCCTCACGAGACGAAGGAACCCCCGGGGATGGAAACCTTCTCCGACCCGAGGGTTCCTTCATCCCGTGCCACCGGGGGAGCCGCAGAGGTCAGGAGTCCTCGGGCGCGGGCCGGGGTTGGGGAGCCGGTCCAGCGCCCGGTACAGCGCTTTCACCAGCCGGGCCCGTTGCTGGGCGTACGCAAGGGTGGTCCGGGAAGTGACCGACAGGCGGCGCTCCGCTTCCTGGAGGACCTGGTCGATCAGCGGCCGCAGGTCACTGTCCTTGGGCAGGTTTTCGAAGCGCCGGCCCACTTCGGCGGCGACGACGCGGGCGTGCCCTGTGAGGAGCAGCGCGATCTGCGCGCAGTCGCCCGCCCGTAGACCCTTCACGTTCTTCCGGGCCAGAATCGCGTCGGCCAGCGCCGTGACGGGGGTACGGTCGAGCGGCAGCTCCTCGGCCAGGAGCGCCTCGGGGTCGTGCAGCACGCCGTAGCTCATGCCCGTGATTCCTCCGGTTCCAGACCCGTGACCGTGTCGGTGGCGGTGACGAACAGATTGCGGCCCAGCAGCCAGGACCGTTGCGCGTTCCAGTCGTGCCAGCGGTAGGCGATGTGCGCGAACGAAGGGACGACGATCCCGGAAATCCGGCCGCCGTCCACCGCTGCGCGGATGCGTGCCCAGCCCGGCCGCAGCTCCGTCTCCTGGTCGAGTGGCCCGGTGTCGGTCACCGCACACCCGGCCGGAACCCTCCAGTCCCGTGCCTCTGCGTGCGCGGCCAGAGGAGGCAGCACCAGGTGTTCGGTGCCCGGCACCGGTACCACGGCATACAGCGCCACCGCGGTCACCGGGACGACGAGGGGCCCGTCTGATGCCGGGGCGCGGAGCGCTGCGATCTTCCTGCGCACCCGGGCCGGTAAGGGCCGGGCGGTGCGGTGGTGGCCGGACGAGTTCGGCATGAGGGCCTCCCCGGGACGGTTGTCGGCGTACTCCCAGACAACCGCGACACGTTCGGGTGGGCTCAGGCCGGATTCCGGGCAAGTACCGGCCAGGGACCGGACAGTTTTACCAACAGGAGAAAACCGGCAGGACTACCGTCCGCGCCGCGACCGGTACTTACGGGGGGACCTGATGGACAGGCAGCGGAACACCCGGCTCGAGGCGGTGATGGCCGAGTACGGCTTCACACACCAGGGCCTAGCCGACGAGATCAACCAGGTCACCGCCCGGATCTTCGGGGAGAACCACCCCCGCAAGTGCACCGACCGCCACGTACGGCGCTGGATCAGCGGCGAGGTCCGATGGCCCTGGACCCGCTACCTTCACGCCCTGGAACAGCTCTTCGACCGCCCGGCGCAGGCACTCGGCTTCATCCCCCGAGGCAAAAACAGCGCGAACCTGCCCACCCCCCCAAGGCCTCCCGCACCGACGAAGGAGGTGCCGTGCGCCGCCGCCGTTTCATCATCGCCACCGCCGCCACCACAGTCGCCCTCGCCCTCAGCATCGACGAAACCCCCACCGGCGGCCGCCTCGCGATGAGCGACATCACCCGCGCCCGGGAGAGGATCAACCGCCTCGACGCCCACTTCGCAGCGATCGGCGGCGAACCCCTCCTGACCGTCGCCACCACCTACCTCGACCGCCTGACCACCGCAGCCGACCACTGCACCTACGGCCCCCGCGTCGAACAGGCACTCCACACCACGATCGCATCGCTGTGCAGCTCTGCCGGATGGGCCGCCGACGACGCCGGCAACCTGGACGCAGCACACCGGTGGCGCACCACCGCCCTGCAAAGAGCCATCCTCGGATCCAACCCGCAGGCCCAGGCCCGAGCCTGGTCCGACCTCGCCATCCACGCCCGCCGCGGCGGCCACCACCGCGAAGCTCTGCGCATCAGCCAGACCGCCCTCACCAGCCGCGCAGCCCGCCAGAACCCCCGCTACACCGCCCTGCTCCAATCCCGCCTGGCCATCAGCCACGCCCACACCGGCAACCGCCCCGCCGCAGCCCGCGCCCTGCTCGCCGCCCAGACCGCACACGACCGCATCGACCCCACCCAGCCCGCACCCCGGTGGCTGAACTTCCTCACCACGGCCGAGATCAGCGGACTCGCCGCCATCACCCACCAGGCGATGGGGCATCTCGCCGACGCCGAGACCGCCACCGCCCAGGCCCTCACCCTCCTCGAACCCGGCCTGCGCCGCAGCCACGCGTACTACACCGTCCAGCTCGCCGAACTCCAGCTCGCCCAGGGAAACACCACCGACGCCCACACCACCACAGCCGCCATCGACACCACACACATCGGCAGCCGCGCCATCACCGACCGGCTTGCCACCCTCCACCGCGCCCTCGCCACCGCATAGGAGAACCACCCGAAGTGACCACCGGCATAGAAATCCGCCACTACACCACCCGCCACACCCCCCGCCTGCGCCCGCTCCTGCTGGACATCTACGCCGAGGTCTACGCGAAGGAGGCACAGAGCGACCCGTTCTGCGCCCTCGACCGGTTCGCCGAAGGACTCGACAGCTGGATGACCCGCCCCGGCTGGACCTGCACCGTCGCCTACGACCACGACCAGCCCGTCGGCTACGCCTACGGAGCCCCGCTGCCTCCCGCCAGCCGGTGGTGGAGCGGACTGCTCACCGACACACCCGCCGACACCATCACCGAGACCGGCACTCGCACCTACGCACTCAGCGAGCTCATGGTCCGCGCCCCCTGGCGCAAGACCGGCACCGCCCGCCGACTCCACGACGCACTGCTCATACCCCGGCCCGAACAACGCGCCACGCTCCTGGTCCTCCAGGAGCACCCCAAGGTCCGGGCACTGTACGAATCATGGGGCTGGCAGACACTGGGCGGCCTACGCCCGACCCTCCCGGCCGCCCCGCTCTTCCACGCCATGCTGCTCGATCTCCCACCACACGACGGAACCGTCGCCACCATGTCGACGTAAAGCCCGCAGGCCCACCGGTTGCTCAACAGGTTGCGTAACGGGTTGCCTAACAGGTTGCGCAACGGGTTGCTCAACAGGTTGCCAACGGTGGATTCGCTTGCCCGCTGTCCTCGCAGGTCAGCGGCATGGGTCAGCGTGACGCAGCCGCCGACACCTCTTCCCCCGAAGGGGAAGAGCACCTTTCCCTTTCCCTCGGCCTGGGCGCCGACCCACTGTGCCGGGGTCGTCCGCGCCGGGGTCGTCTCCGGCACCAGGACGCCGACCTCAGCGAACTTTGGCGTGGACAGGAGGACACCCATTCCGGACCATGCAGGCGCGCCCTCCTCCTGTCCACGCGCCACAATGGCCCCGCTGGACAGATAGTCGACACCGGTCAAGGTCACCGGGGCGCTCCACACTTCCGGATACAACGGACCGCCGTCCGAGGCTCCCTGTACGGGCTGGCACCGGGCCGGGGTTCGGACGATGTCGCCCGGACCGACCGCGTCCCACATGGTGAAGCGCCATCCCTGGGGTGGCTCAGTGCGCCGCCGCATGTTGCGCGCCATGTCGGCTTCAGCAGCGACCCGCATGTCAATCAGCGCTACGAGTCGGGCCGCTGCTGCCGCGCGGCTGGTGTGACTGGTCGCATGCTCTTCGGAAAGGCCGATGGCCAACCATGTGCAGCGAATTCGGTAGACGTGGCCGACAAACGCGCCATCGACCGTCACCGGGTAGCATCCCCGGTCGTCGCATCGCCTGAATCGGTACCGGGGCACGCCTTTGACGGGTGTTGGTACTACGGGCGCGTCGGAGACAGGTTCTGCCACCTGCAGGAGAATCTCGCTCGACCCGTTCGCATTAACGCCCTGACAGGGCGCTGTCGGGCAGGGATCATCGACGCCCGGAACCGTGCCGCCGCCCTCCCACGTCTGGACACTGCCCGGGTCGGACACCCTGGTAGGCGCCGGCGTGCTGGCCCCGTCGGTGCTCCGGTCTTGATCTCTCCGGCCTCCGCGCTCTGGCTGATTGTGGTCTCGGCCGCTGCCTGGCACTCGACGAGCCCCGAGGGACCGGCAGCCCCTTCAAAAGTGGCGACGTCCTCGGCCTCCTCCTCGATGATCTCCTCGTAGCTCACCGAGTCGCCCCATTTGGCCAGTACGTCAGCCGGGGACCAGTCCGCACGCGGGGCCTTGCGCGGCTTGATGATGCTCGGGGCCGGGGTCCACTTCGGAGCCGGGCCATCGGCCGCGGCCTTGATGATCCCACGCACTTTGGACTCACGGCCACGCCGCTCCTCTACCCGGGCGATCATCAGGGCTTCCGCCTCTGCCCGGCTCCGGATCGGGCGGCGGTCCGAGTGTCGGACCTGCTCAGACTTGCGCCACTGCTTCGGGTTCTTACTGAGGTCCGCCGGGTGCATTCGCTCGCGAGTGATGAACCACTCCCCTTGTGTTGTGCCACCCAGAAGCCGTGACCGCGCCATGAGGCCGTGACCTCCCACCTGTTCAGGGCCCCGGCGCCGCCTTCGCCCCAGCACAGCACCACACGCGCGGAGTCATCAGGGTTGCCCGTTCGGAGGATCGGCCCTTTGGCCACCATGGCAAGGGTGTTCCGGGCGTTGCGCACCGCCACAGTCGCCGTCTCAGACACGGGTGTCGGGAGTTTGCTCACGGTCATTCCACAGGTCCTTCCGGGGCGATGCCGCAGGGCTTGCCCGTGCGGTTGGTGCAGCCCCCACCGTAGCCAACTTTCAGTACCGCTTCAAGTGTCACTGAAAGTTGCTCGCGGTGGAGTCGCGCCAACCGCAGCTTTCCGCTGCCGCTCCCCCGACTAGCTGCACAGCATGTAGAAGGGCACCGAAAGCAGGACCCATAGAGCCCCCATTGCGCTACTGCGCCCACTCCAGCCCGAGGCCAGCCAGCGCCTGGCGCTTGTCGGTCAGGTCGTCTCACTCCGAACTGAACTGGTCCTGGCCGCGCCGCAGTTCGGTGAGGGGAGCGGCCCAAGCTCCCAGGCCCTACACGCACACCAGTGCGATGCCGCAGCTCGGAACCCCGGGCATCGCACCTCAGTGCGTGTAGGACCTGGGAGAGGCGTCCCCGGCCCCGGACAGTGGAGGACCCCGGGCCGCCCTGCGCCCCGGGGTCCCTCCGCCGGTCTTACCACCGCCGCTCACCAGTCGTCAGGTGTGCTGCCCACCCACGCTATCGGCTGGCCCTCGCTGTTGCGGCCCCAGTGCGGTTCCTCCATCGAGGTCTCATGCCCGTCGGGCAGGACGCAGATCCGCCCCCAGCGGCCGTGCTTGCCCGGGCAGATCCCGGGAGCCGGGCCACGTCGCCACCCGCCACGGCCTGGTCATAGCGGTCCTGGAACGACTGGAGACGGATGCACAGCTCCATGCCGAGCTCCGTCTCCGCCGTCCACCCGCCCCCGCGTCACCTGCACCCGAGGGTCGGACAGCACAGCCGAGACGAAGCCCTCCGCCTCCGCGAAGGCCCTGGTGCGGGCGTGCCGCCGCACAGCATCCTGCACACCCCGCTCTTCCGCGGCTGCGATCATCACGCCGCTCCTTCCATGGCCGCCCACTCCAGCCCGAGGCCGGCCAACGCGACGAGCTTGTCGACGGTCAGCTTCGCGCGCCTGGACTTGGTGTTGGACAGGAAGACTCCGAGCTTGACCTCCGACCCGTCCGGCAACACCTCCACGTGAGCCCTGGGCACCTTCACAGAGCCCGTGCGGGCCTTGTACTGCTCCAGGGCCGCCACGCCCCTCTCGAAGGCGCTCACAGGCGCCGTGGACGACTCGGCGGGCATGCTTGGCTCCGCCAGGGCCGGGGCCGGGGCAGGGACTTCCGGGAGCACGGTCACCGGGAGCGGGGTGACACCGACCGCCTCCAGGCGCTCGCGCTGACCCTGTACCAGGGCCGCCCAGACCTCGGGCCTGCGCTGCTGGGCCAGCCACTTGCCGACGTCCATGCCGTGCACGGTGAACCCGGGCAGAACCTCCGCCGGCCCTTCCTCGTCGCGCACCAGCTCCCGCAGCGCGGCGAAGTGCCGCTGCCACTGCGCCGGCCACGACGGATTCCAGTCCTCGTCCAGGGCCACCAGCGCGGCCTCCCACTCCGGGTGCCCGGCCAGCGCGCCGGGACGGCGCAGGTTGGACAGCCACTGCCCCACCGGCCTGTCCAGCACCGCCGCCGACCGGGGCGCGCACAGCGTCCAGTGCTGCTCGTAGTACACCCTCGCCGCCGCCAGATTCTCCTGGAACCGCGCATCAGCGGCCGACCAGGCCATGCCCAGCTTCTCCAGCCGCCGGGCACGCACCCCGGCCATCTGCCCCGCCCCGAACGCCCGCCGCTGCTCCGCGACCCACCGCCCCAGAGGAAACGCCCTCTCGCGGTGCTCGTACGGCACCCGGGCGTGCCCCTCGCGCTCGACGAAGCCCCTGAGCGCCGCCCAGCCACGAGCCCAGTCCTGCCGCTCCGTGTCGATCACGTTGAAGCTGACCCAGTCCGCGACCATCACAGGGTCCCTGGGAGCCGCGAAACGGAGCAGCAACCGGGTTTCCTCCTCGTTATCACCAGGCGCAGCACCGAGGTATCTGGAGGGCTGCACGACGTCCTTCTGCGGCTCCTGCGGAATAGCCAGCAACTCGATTGCCTCTTCATCGTGAGCCCGCAGACCTTCCAATACCTTCACCAAAGGCCGGTACGAACCAGAGGTGAACATATCCTCCGGGCTTTCGTCAGGCCGGAGGAATACCGGCACGATCAGGGAAGCGAGCTTTCCTTCACCGGGCTTCTGACGTAGAGCGCGGCCGATCGCCTGCACGATGTCGTGCGGGGCCCCCTTGGGGTCCAGCAGGGCCACCGAGTCCACGGCCCGGATATCCACGCCCTCACCCAGGACGCGGCAGTTCGAGAGCACAGCCCGCCGGGCGGTGGAGCCGAACCCGCGCAGCACCTCCCGCCGACGCTCCGGCACGTGCTCACCGCACAGCCAGTCCGCCCAGATCCGAGCCGGGTACTTCTCGGGCCGGTCGGCGTGCAGCCGCTCGGCCACCCGCTCCAGACCCTCCGCATACGCCGCGGCCTCTATGGTCCGGTGGTGGAAGGTGATGCACGTCGACAGGTTGTGCTGCTCCATCGTGTGCAGCAGCGCAGCCTGGAGGGCACCCAGGCGCTGCCCGCGGACCTCCTCGGTGTGCCGCTCCTCACCCATCAGCCGCTCCGGCGTCACGACCGGGTCCTGGAGCTCCAGAACGATGATCTGGTACCGCGCCAGCAACTTGCGCGACACCGCCGACGCCAGCGACAGCTTGTAGAGGACCGGCCCGAAGACCTTCTCGTCATCCATCGAGGCCGCCATCTCCCGCGGCAACGGGTCACGCACCCCTCGGCCACTTCACGGTTCAGCCGCTCCTCCCAGATCCGCGGCGTCGCCGTCAGATACAGCCGCCGGCGCGCCAGGATCTTCGTCTGGTCATGGATGTCCGCCCACGCCTTCCCCATCGACCCCGACGTCCGGTGCGCCTCATCGACACAGGCGAGGTCCACCGGGCCGAGTTTCTGGCCGTAGGCGCCCTCAAAGGCTTCCCTGAGCACGCCCAGCGAGGCGTAGGTGGCGTAGATGGTCACTGGCCCCGTGGCGTGCCACAGCGCCAGCTGCACGGGGTTCGTGGTGCACCGCACTCCCAGGTGCCACAGCTCCGGATCCTCCAGCGGCGAGCACACCATGACCGCCGGCCCTCTGTGCCCGACGCTGCTCCACGCCTTCACGGTCTGCGCCAGGAGATCGAGGGTCGGCACCACCACGAGAACGCGGCCCTTGGGAACAATCCTTTTCGCGGAGGCCGCCGCGATGATGGTCTTTCCCGTTCCGCACGCGGCGTGCACCTGGCCGCGCAGACCATTCCAGGGAATACCGCCCGGCGGGATATCGAGACCGCGCACAATCGCGCTCACGGCCTCGATCTGGTGGTCACGCAGCTTCATCACGGTCATGTCCCGTGTTCTCCTTTTCGCGGGTGACGCGTAATCAGGAAGGAAGCACCGATGCGGTGCCCCGCCTCGGGGAGGCCCGCTTCCGTGCGCTCGTTGTCAGGGGTGGTCTCTCAGGCACGGGCCTCGGGGGCGCCGTCCTGGAGCGCCGCGGCTGCGGTGAGGAGCCGTTCCCAGGTGCGGGGTGTACCTCCGTGCTCTGCGGCCAGTTCGGCGGCGATGCGGCTCTTGGGCGCGCTGTTCGCCGCAGCGAGGGCCTCACTGGCGGTACGGAGCCGCGGGTCTCCTTCGTAGGAGTGCTGTTTGCGGGGGACTTGAGGTTCGCCGGCGCGGCGGCCGCCGCCCTTTCCCTGGCCCGGCGGGTTGTCGCGGCGCTTGTTGACTTCGCGGCGGGGCCACAGCCGGGCTCCGTAGACGGTCGTGCCGGCCGAGAGGTAGCCCTGAACGGCGTAGGCGCGGACAGTGCCCGGGTTGATGCCGAGGACCGCGGCGGCCTCGTCGGCGGTGAGCAGGTCCTCGGGGTGCTCGTCCTGCGGCAGTGCGGGGATCGGCTTGCCGTCGATGTAGGCCTCGGCCTGGGCCAGGTCGTAGACCAGGTAGCGACTCTCAGGGAGCAGGCTGGGGACGCGGCTGCGGAAGCCAGGAGCGTCGCGGCGGCGCCAGGTGGCCAGCGGCACGCCGATGCGGCGGGCGACGTCGGCTTCGTTGATGACCGGCCGGTTACGGGGGATCACATCGTCTCCTCGAGGGCTGCTGTGCCGCAGGTGCGACCTGTAGAGTTTGGGTGCAGGCTGGTTCCTTTTCCGGGCCTGCGACGTGGTTACGAGGCCGGCGGTGTGCCGGGTCGCTCTCAGAGCGGCTCTCCGTCGGCCTCGACCTTTTCCCGACCCAGCATTCGACAGTTACAACATTACAGTATCTAAGACTCTTCGGTGCCGCCTTCATCCCCTGCGACCCGCTCACCGTCCCGAGAGCTGCCGCGCGAGCCATGCATCCGCCTCCCGCCCACTGCGGAGCCGTACGACACGGACGCCCAGCTCGGCCGTCTCGGCGACCTGCCGGGCATACCGGGGGCGGTTGTTGCGATACTTCCGGACAGCCGTGCGCAGCAGGGACCGCCGCCCGAAGAAGGCACGCTTCCACGTGAGCCGCTGCGCCTGGATGCTCGCGTCCAGGCCGGTGAGCTGGCGCAGGCTCCGGTACACGATCCGGCGCACGATCAGGGGCAACGGGAGGTCGAGCCAGACCAGGACATCCGCCCGGTGCCACACCACGTCTGCAAGCTTTGAGTAATTCCCCTCGACCACCCACGATTCCCCCCGCGTGATCCGCTCGGCCTTGCCCCGGAATTCATCGAGTGGAAGAGGACCGTTCTCGGTGAACAGCACATTGTCAAGGTCAGTGCAAGGAATTTCCAGCGAAGCGGAAAGTTCTTTCGCGATCGTCGTTTTCCCGCTCGCAGGAGGGCCGAATAAGGCGATCTTCTTCATCGGATATTCCTAACTGTTTGTCGAGCGATCCAGGCAGTGCAGCGGAAATTAATTATCCCGGACTCGGGAGCATTTTCCACCCCATTTTGCCTAATCCTGTTTTTCCGGGGCGGGCCCTCCCCGGAGGCAGCGACGCGACCACTCGGCGTCGACGGTCCGACAAGGCCGGCCATGGTGCACCTGCACGTACCCGCTGGGAGGGCGTGCCGAGGAGGCAGGCGCACCTGACACGACAGCGAACCGACGGGCGGGGTGTGGGTGTGGGCCTCGGCGCGGCCCTGGCCGAGCGCGGCCGCCCGCTAGCGCCGAACTGTCGTCGGCCAGCACCTCGCCGAGGCCCACACCCACACCCCGCCCGTCACACCGCTGCGCCCCTCCGCGCTACCGGCCTTACTACCCGCCACGATCAGGCCGCAGCGCAGGCCCGGAACGCGGAGTGCGGGGGCCAAGGCGCGGCGATGCGGGGGCTGGGGAGCGCCCAAGCACGGGCTGGAGAGCCTGACGGCTCTTCAGCCGCGCCTGACGGCCCGAATTCCGCCCGGCTGCGGGGCAGGGTGCAGAGGGGGCCGTGCCTGACGGCATGACGGGCGCAGCATGCAGCCGTCGACGGGACGGGGCACAGGGGCGGGGAGCGGCGCGGGCGTGCTGGGGCGCGCCTGAGGACCTTTCCCGGGGGGCTGGGGCCGGTGCCGCGCCGCCCCGGGCGTGCCCGGGGCGCTCCGCCCCCCGGGCACGCCCTGTTGTGGCTGGTGCCGTCGGTTCAG
>NZ_JAOTIK010000003.1 GCF_030116705.1 Streptomyces sp. ML-6 | reverse complement strand
ATACACGACACTGGCTGCTTGGCGAGCTTTTCTCGGATTTTTACGCAGGTCGCCCATACAGTCGAGAAGATAGACGATTTGTCAGAGGAGGTGAGATGCTGCGCCGCGACGGGCGGAGAGCGGACGCGCGGGCGTGGTGTCTCGCTCGGTGATCTCATGAAAATCAGGGGTGATGGCCGAGTGACAGGGCCGCTGGAGTTGCGGGCCGCTGCAGGCGCCACTGGCGAAAACAGGTCGCCCCACCCTTTTTCTGACTTCATTGAATCTGAGCAAGGGGATGCGGGCAGGGTTGAGCACGCATCTCTCCGGCAGGGGAAGAGGGGCCACTGGAGCAGGGCAGGTGGAGGCAGATTTCAATCGCCGAGGCATTCAATGGCCGGGGATGAGGGTGGTGCCACGCTCCGCGGTCAGCTCCGGCCGCCACACAGTGTATTTCGGCCACCTGGCGGCGCAGTTGGAGCCAGCGTAAGAAGAAAAGAGACGATACCCAGAGAGCATCGTGGCGAGAGCGTCTATGTGGGCGTGAACTGGGGCGCTTGCCGGCCGTTCGCCCTGCCCGGCGATCGCTGCCGAGGGCCGGCGAGGTGGCGGCGCGGGCGGCCTGGCGGGAGCTGGCTGGGTGATGGCGGCTTCGCTGAGGGCGCCCTTCGCGCCTGGTGCGCCACCACGGGCGAGGGGAATGCGGAGCACAGGACCGCCCGGCGGGCGGTCACACCCTGCGGCAGCACACCCCGCTGGGACACGTACCTGGGGGATTGCCGGCGATCAGGAATTCCGAGGATTGCCATGTCTACGGGGTGGGTCGCGGCACCAGCGCGGCAGGGAGCCAGCAAAGGATCGAGAGGATCAAAGGCGGGGGGAGAGCGGGTGGCACCGGGCACGCAGTTGTACGGTCACCAGCGGCGGCGCGATCGGCGAGAAGCCTGGCGGGCGCAGACGTCAGGCCGAGTCAGGAGCACCGGGCGAGGGCGCCGGTCAGACGGTCGGCTTGTTGTCCGTAGGTCAGCCAGAGCAGTGTCCGCGCCGGTCGACACACACCGGTAGCTATGTAGCCGAAGAGGCCGAGCAGAAGTGACGAGGCCGTGTCAGAAGGACTGGCCAGAGCGAACGTTGCGCAGCCGAGAGGCCAGGCCGCCGTCTCGCCGTCCCGAAGATGCGCACTCCGCGAGGCGACCCGCCCTCAGCGGCTCGGAGCTAAGATGGCCGGGGCGGCCGGTCTCGCGGGGCCTCGGGGCGGGGCAGTAGTCGGTCGGGGGCGGTGGGGAATGGGAGCCCGCGGCCGGCGGGGGCCGGGGCGGCGCGGCGGGGCCGGGGCGGAGCGTAGTATGGTAGTCCGGCACGGCGGGCGCGAGGGTCTGCGGAGAGCTCCTGACGTAGCTGATGCCGGCTACGGGTGTGGTGTACCATCGCCGACTCCCGTACGGCAAACAGGTGAACGTACAGTCGTGGTGGAGCCAGGCCCGCCCCGCCAAAGTCATGTCGGCAGGTCGCGGGCGCGGGGCAGGTGATGTCAGAAATGGCATGGGCAGGGGATGAAGGCAGGCGGGCATCGCGGCAGGCGCCGCAGACGCAGGCGGGGATGACGACATGACAGACAAGCAACACGGGTTCTCCCAGAAGGAGATCCGAGGCCGCCGTACCGGGTGTCGTTGCGGCGGTCTCAGTGTGGAATGGAGGTAGATAGCGCGGGCGCGCCACCAGCCGCCGCGGGTCTGCCGGAGCCCCGACGCCTGGCCTGCCGGTCTCGCGCCGCCCGGCGGTCGCTGCGGCGCGCAGGGCCGGCCGCGGACTCGCGGTCGCTGCGCTCCTGCAGCTCTGTCGTTGCTCGATCGCGGCCGAAAAGGAGAACACGCCTCGACGGTTGGCCAAAGATTTCATACGCGGGCCGGGCGCCTGGGCGGGCTCTTCAGCGCTGTCTGCCTGTCTCGCCTGCGAGCGCGGTCTGGCTCGACGGCCTGCGGCCGCCGCCTGTCGACTGCGCAGCAGGAGCCCTGGCAGACGGCCAGTCCGCAGCACGGCCATCATCGCGCCAGCGCCGACGTACCGTCCCCGTCCGTCTTCGTTCGGAGCTGGTCGGCAGTGTCAGTCTCGACGCACATGAGCCCTGCGGACCTGGCTTCTCGCCGTCCAGCGTCACGGAGTCGCCTACAGCCCGGCAGACGAGGCCCGGCGAGGCGCGCATGACGCGGCTGCTCACAGTCACTGCCTGGCATGTAGTTGCGACGGCCGAGGTTCCCAGCGTCACGGTACAGCCATCTGCAAACTGTTCAGACGGTGCCTCGGTAGGTTCAGACGGCTTCGCTCATCTTCAGACAGGTCGCACGGCGTGATAAGGCGGGGCGATGTCTTCAGTTCGTTGCCCGCTCTGGCTGACCCAGGACAGGCCCCGCCAGCTGTGCCGCCGGTGTCCCGAACGGTCCCGGTCTCGCCGGACGGCGCGAGGACGGCGCGGTGGTGCCTGTCGGACGCAGCGGTTGCGGCAGCCGGGCGAAGATCGCGGTGATGCATGTCCGCATCGTCGAACATGCTCGCGGCTGGATGGTCACCAGCCGGTCCCGGGCGGTCGTCGTCACCGACACCAGCGGGCCAGTCACGAGATGAGGATCCGCTTTGCGGTTTTCCGCAATCGCAGTTTTTGTGAAAACAAATAATTCTGCAATGATGCGCGTGCGTGGTGGATGTCCGATGTCCTCCGCGCATTACGCCAGGTCAGATGACGGCCTGCCGTAACCTGCGCGGGCGATCCATCGCGCCGGCGGAGCCACTGGGCAGCGCTTCCAGATAACCGCCGGGGGCGAGGACTCCGCAGGAGGGTCGGCCTGAAAACAGGACGAGGGCCAGACGGGCGGGCGCTCAGCCGCCGCGCCCTGGAGCGCCGTCGCGGACTCAGAGGGCGGAGGCCCGGCATTGCTCGTATAGTACCGCGGCCTCGGACGACGAGCACGGGATGGCTGCAGCCCAGCACACTCGGCCCTGGTCAGGCCTGCTCCGTGGATCGGCCTTTCGCGTTCCATGCTGAATCTCTGCCGAATGAAAATGGGCGGAACAGAGCGCCGTCATGAAGAAGATGGCGTCACGCTGAGACGCACGAGCAGCCTTCGCCAGCTGCCCGGCATCGGAGTCGCCGATCACCCAGTTGCGGCGGGTCGAGACAGCTGCGTACGCGTCCCGGTAGTGGGAGAGGTCGCTGCCGCACTGGCTGCGCCTGAGCCAACCGCTCAGCCTGGTTCTGCGCGGAAACAGCCCGGACACGCGGCGCCGAGCGGGCGGTGCCAGGGCGAAGGCCCGGTCCACGCAAGAGCCCGGCCGAAGGTGCTCGGGTGGCGGCGCGAGCTGGTGAGCGCGCGATATCGGCCGCAACGAGGCTGCGGGTCTTCCTGGTACTCCTTCCTCCAGAATGCTGCGCCGCGCCCGCTCAGGCGGGAAGTCGGTCCCGTGACGGACCTTCAGCGCCCGGCGACGATGGGCGAAGGCAGGAGACGCCGCTGTACTCGGTTCGGCCACGCCCCGGAAGGGGCGCAGGTAAGGCGGCTCGTTCGGCGAAGCTGCCGCTGATCATGACACCTCCTGTCTGGTGTCGTCCGCTGCCCGCCTTCTCGGCGCCAGGTTGCCAGGGCCTGGCGCCGATCTGGATACTGGCACGGCGGTCCGCTCGTGGGCGGTCATCGCCGAGCAGAAGGTCGCGGCGCGCCGGTACAAGGGCGAGGATGACTTCGCGACCCGCAGACCACAGGCTGCTCGGCTTCGCGAGCCAGAATTTTTCGGTCGCGGCAGACGGTCGTCGGCGCGGCCACCGTCACGGAAAGAGAAGAGCGCTCATTTGTTCTTCGATGATTGTCAAAACTGTGAAAGGACAGCTGTTAGCGGGCGAGTTTGCCGAGAGAGTGAGAGGGCCAGACTTTCGCAACGGGCCTATGGGGCGGGAGGAGGGCCGACTCCAGGAGCGCGGAAATGCGAGGGCGGCCGGAGTCGGCGAACCGCCGGCAGGTCCAAGCGCTCGGAGGGCTGGCAGGGCGGCGCCAGATGCGGTGGGGCGTGCATGTAGCGGGTCGTCAGCCATGGGACCCGCCTGGTGAAGAAGGCGGGGCGAGGGGCGGGCCGGGTGAGAGACGGCACGGCTCGCGGTCTCCGCCGGGATGGCGGGCCGTCCGGGCGTGGGTATCGCGGTCCCGCGGGACGCGCAGCTGTCAGTTGTGCCGGGTCGCACAGAGGCGGACCGCCGCGGCGGCTCTCGGCCTCGCCGCCCTGCCTTTGGAGATGTCCCGCTGCCGCCTGTTGGCCTTCGAGGCGCGCCTCATGTAGCGGGCCCCAATTGCTCACAATCTGAGAAGACGATGCTGGGGCCATGGGTCTGCGTAGTCCGATCGGCTGCCTGGGCTTTCAGTCACTGCCTGCGGGCGGTCAACGAGCTGATGAGCACTGGTCTCTCGCACGCCGGCGTCACCGGCCACTTGCCGATGAGTTCCGGCGGGAGGGCTCCCGACGCGCGGGCGGGGTTAAGGCCATAGGGGGCCGCGCCGAGGCGCTTATATCCTGCCGCCTCCGGCGGTGGCGCCGGTAGCTCTGGCACGGCACGGTGGAACCTGCGGCCAGCGCACCAGCCCCGAGGGTTAGTGCAGCACGGGCGGAGTCGCCAGGCCACGCGGGCGTGTCCCACTTGCCGAGATATCATAGCCAGCCGCGGGCCATGGACGGCGATACCCCAGGTTGCCTGGTCATGGCGCGCATACACGTCCGGTCGCCACGGCGTCGCGCCGGGTGTCTCGCCCGGCGACGTGGCCCGGCTCATCGTGGCCGAGTGGAACCGAACATAGGGCCGCGACGCGAGCACAGGAGGGTGGTCACGGCAAGGTGGTCAAAATGACGGCCACCCAGGTGGTGTTGCTACGACTGAGCCAGTCGCACGATACCGTCGATACACCTGCGCTCGAACAGCACGGCGCAGACATGGGCGGTCGTCCGCCGCACCGAGCCGTCGCCGCTGACGACCAGGCTGATCGCCGACACCTGACGAGAGGAGCGCCGAGGCCGACGGCGCCTAGCGCGCAAGGATAGTGTGGGGAGTAAGCGTCACGCGGTCCCATCGTAGAAGACGCGCGCGTTTCGCTCAGGTCAGGGCGCAAGCCACCCCACCGGTCGTGCATCGGCGGCGCGGGCCAGGGTGCTGGCGGCAGTTGTACCAGAGACGCCGGCCATATCGCGTCGTAGATCGGGGTGAAGGCTGGAGCGACGACTCAAGGTGCGGGTGGATCCGCTCGACGGCTCGATGACATGTGGGCGCAGCGGCCGCGCAGTCACTTCAGGTGATCGTCCAGTCCGCGCAGCGGTGGCGGCGGGCACTGGGATCGGGCGCGGGCGCAGGGACGTAACGGCCATGGCCGTGGCTCGGCTCCGGCGGGGCCGGTCCACTCCTTCTCCATCGCCGATCGGCGATGCCAGCGGCGTTCCGCCGGATTATTTGTCGCCGACGGCACATGCCTGGTTCGGGCCGGCGTTGGACGCCGGCCAGCGGTCATCGGAGCCGCTGGAGGTTGCGGTGTCATCCGGGCAGACACAGGCGGGGGCCCAGCGGAGGCCGAGGTACGGGCCAGCATCGCGCTGGTCGCCGGACACAGACGTGATTGACCCCTCGCGATTTCGATTGCGCAGGTCGTCCGGCATTCGCCACGGGCGCGCAGCTGGCAGGTGGCGACACCGGCTGCCCAGGGGACGCGCAGGTCGTCACTACTGGCGTGTAAGCACGGCAGCCAGACGGCGAAGCTCGGAGCGGCCCGAGCTGGAAGACCCAGCGGTCCACGCCGCGATCCCTGCGGCTAGCGATGTCTTCAAGGAAACAGATCCGCTAGATGCCCGAAGACACTTGGCGATTAGATCCGGCAGCTGAGCCGTACAACGAGGTGTCGGTGATCGCTGTGAGAGGGGATGTCCGCGATCACGCACCATACCAGCAGACGGAAGATCGATGGCCAAGATCGACGCAGAATACGCCCAGTCGTCAGCTTATAATCACAGGCCGCGCATGGCGGCAGGGCGAGACGCACGTCGGGCGCTCAACGCGACTCAAAATGAAGGGCCGGTCGACAACTGCAGCCGACGCAATACTCGCCCCTTGAATAAAGGCGCCGACGAACACCGAGCTGACCACGGACAGCCAAGTACCGAGACGTCACTTCAGCCACGTGGATAGTAGGGGCGGCCAGTAAACACGTCGCACGATCTGAATGGTCACTGCAGAGCGTGATATGCAGCGGCCTGGTCAAGAAGAGCGATACTTCCAGAGAAGGATGATCCAGATGACGATCTGTTGGTCTCACCGCCTAAGATTAATGTTGGCGATCAGATTTACGCAGATGGTCACGTATGTCAACAGAATAACTGGATTTCCATGTTTGAAATTGATGATGATCGATTTAAAAATGTCATATCGCCATCAACAGCCAGACAACAGCCAACGACGAAGATGGCATACCCGCGCCAACAGAGGCCTGACTCCCAGCAGTTCACTCGGCGAGGCGATCGCCCGCACCTTCGTTGAAACCGATGAACAGCCGCCTGCGCCCAGATAGCGTCCTCACGGCACATCACCGGCACAACAAGATCGTTGACATGGCTCCTCTTTAGGGAGAATCATTATCAGGGCTCGCGCTGACGGTAGTTCGGCCGTTCGTCGGGATCTTCCGATCTGTCACATTCGGCACGGCGAAACCGCACCTGCGGCAGATGAGACGAGCCCATGAAACGCACTGGACGAAATAACACGGCGCGGCCAATTCTGGGTGCCATGACACTAAGTAGCCGGGCACTGGGATCGCTAACTACGAATACAGGCGGACATTCTCTTTTGTTACGCCGCGGAGACAATCCGCCGCCTCAAAACCACAGGTTCGCGGCGGGTCGGTGATACGCGGGCCGCTGCGTGGTGCTCAGTTCGGTTCGTCGCTGGAAGCTGTCGATACTGAGTGCTGGTCAGGTGTCAGGAGTGGTACGCGTCGGCGCGCGGCAATGCGCGTGGAAAAAAGGTAATGATCCGTGTCGCGATATTATCGGCGCTGGACTGCGACCAGACTGGCTGGCGGGTCAGATGCTGGATATGCATGGTGTGGTGCGTCTGGCCGCGACGGCTTACTGGCGACGAGGCAGATCGGGTCGAAATAGACGGAGCCGGTACATGACTTTTATTTGTCTGCCGGCAGAAACCTGCCGGCGTAACATCCATGATGCTGTGTCGGGCCGCTAAGTGCGTAAGAGCGGGCGCTGGGTGGCGCGGCGCATGCGCGGTCGCGAGGGTTCATGGCGCCGTGGTCGCATGCTGGTGCCGGTACTTAAATTCTGTGGATAACTCGGTTGTGGATAATCGTTCAGCGGCCGCATCTATCCTCTTGGTCGTTCAATCTGATACGTACCTGATGCTGATGTTGATTTCAGCGCGAGCGAAACGCACGCCCACCCTCGACAGAATAAATAGCTATGGGAATCGCGCGGCCCGCGCCAGACGGCAGACACGAG
This sequence comes from Streptomyces sp. ML-6, assembly GCF_030116705.1. NCBI lineage: Bacteria > Bacillati > Actinomycetota > Actinomycetes > Kitasatosporales > Streptomycetaceae > Streptomyces > Streptomyces sp. ML-6. The sequence continues at coordinate 127,532 of NZ_JAOTIK010000003.1, read as the reverse complement.
ACGGCCCGCATGCCGGCAATCCCAGTTCGGGCACAGGCTGCGAAGGCTCGAGGCCGGGGTGGATCGCCGACGCGGCGGAGCAATTGGACGGGCGGATCTGCGATGCCCGGCCCGGCAGGCCTTCGTAATCACGCCGACAGGCTGATCTGGGCGAGGGCTGACGAGACAGCCGCTGCCCGGCAGCCTGTCCACAACGCTGGTTCTCCGACGCGACGGAGCTCGGAGCATGACGATCACTGGCTACGGATCGGACATCGCCGCGGCCGACGCCGCTGGGAGTGGCACGCAGGTCGCCCGGCGTCGACGCACGCGCCACGACGCACTGGCGTGCGGTTCCGAGCGGCAGTTCCGATGGCCTACACAGCGGATGACGAGCAGCGGCTGAACACGCCGCGAGTGCCTCGAGCAGCCCACCATGCCCACGCAAGGTCAGCAGCTGTGGTAGTTCGATCGAGATCCGCACTTGGCCTGCAGCCCTCACCACCGGCACTACCACCAGGTACTGGTTCATCACCAGATCGGTCTGCACATCTGATGCCTACGTCCGGGGCCGCCGATGGCCTGGCCGGGCGTCAGAAGCCGATGGCCTGGCCCGGCACGAGGGCCGAAGATCGCCAGACTAGCCTTCAGGAATTGATACTACCGAGATCGCCGGCCTGTGAACCGTTCGACTTCGGTCGAGGCCTCACGCCGGCGCGGTGGTTGAGTGGCGCTGGCGGGCCGCGGCAGGGTGCGCAGGTCGTGGCGAATCGGCTGAGGCCGGCCGTCCGGGCGGTGTTCCGGCTCGGCGGCGTGTTCCAGGCAGCGGCGGCTGCGTCGGCGCCGGCGGTCCGGGTGAGGGCGACCGAGACGCGCCTCATCGAGCGGTCGGCCATCGGGTCGAGCGCGCGGGTACTATCGCCGAAGTGCGCGCGTTGCCTGGCAGCCGCGAAGAGCGCTGGGACTCCTCGGAACAGGACAGGTGGCGAATACTTGCACTCACTGTCTCATTTTCAGATCTTCTACTTGTCCGACTCCGCAGCGAGGACCAATCCATCTCAGAGGCCGCGCCGGTTGGCAAGACATGCCGGCGATAACGAAGGCCGCCGCCAGATATGACGTGGTCGACCGCGACGGTCGGGGATCGCGCCCTGAGACGAGCCGATGGTGGTGCTGACGATCCGGAGTGCCGGCGATCGGTGACAACATTATCGGGCCTGAAACAGCACGGCGTGAGTCGGCGAGGCCGGATCCGCGGATACTACCGACTGTCACCGCCTAGTCCTTCACTCGCCCAATGACGCTGGTTTTCATCGAGGACGAGGAGGCGGAACCGGTTGTCATCCTCACTCCCGGCCTGAAAGTGGCAAACTCATGGGTGCCGGACGCCGCCCACGCCCGTTGCGGGCAGGGCCCCATAGCTCCCAGGAGAGACGCCAGCCACTCTCATTTCGGACGACACGCACGTGGCAGACAGCGTAGCCTCGAAACAGCTGGAGGTGACGGTACCTGTCGGCCCCGGCAGGCCCGGGCGGTGGGAGAGCCACTGCGACGGCGCTCACGCCGCCACACGGCGGCGACGAATTCCCACGCGGCGGACATCCGCGTCAAGGCGATGAGCGACGATCACGTCTGTTTTCCACCATACCAAGAACGAACGCCCCTGACAGAGCATTTCGAGACAATAAGTCTATCGCTCGGTGGTCTGCAACATTGACCGGAGCAGTGGAGCTCGACCTGGTCACCGTCTGCCACGGGCTTGCAGTCGCGCGGCCGCCGGGCTGCGCTGGCCTGCGCGAATGCCGGATCTGTCCGAGGACGGAGAGGTACAACGCATCAGCACGTCGCCACGCTGGACTGACTGAGACGCGGCGACGCGCGTGTCGAGACGCCGAGCGGGCGGCCATGCGCCGTGGGCGAGTAGTGCCGCGCCTCGCGCCCATGGCCGCCAGACTCTGCCACGCGGATATCGCCCATTGTAGTCCTCTTTCGAGGTCGCCTGCGCCGGGGCTGGACACAGCGGTCAGGGCCACGGGCACCGCTCGTCGCCGCGCGCTGGAAGGATCTTGCGGAATCTCGGTCTACGCGCGATGGTAGACGGCCGCTGGAGTACGAACGGCAGGCGGCGGGCGAGGCGCCGACCCAGTTCCGCCGGTTCATCGCCGGCAGCAGTTCACCCGAACGACCGTCAACCTGCCTCCACGCTGGTAGCCGACGGCGGCCCCCCCGCACTCCACGCCCCTGGAGGCACCTGTCATGATCGCCGCCGCCATCCCCACCGACAGCCGACGCTCGAACCGGCCTGCAGACACCGTCATCGGAGGGCGCCCAGAAAGATCCGAGGCGAGGAGGATCCGCCATGTCGACACCGGCCGTGCTCTTCTGCCTTGGCGATTTGGTCTGGTAGTTCATGGCCTCACGCCGCTGGGACGTCACCCCGATCTCGACTCATCGATCTCACGCACTGCCGTGAAGCCAGCGGAGAGTTGCCGCCACGGCCGACTTCGTCAAGTGAAGGCCATCGTCTCGGGCGACACGCGGCGCTGGCGACGCGGCAGCACAACGGCCGCAACGGCTGCCGCCGGAATGACTGCGGCCTCGGTCACCCCCGCCTCCTCAGCGTCCGCGACGTAAGCCAGCGGAAATTTTCCTCCGACTTCGCCTCATCTACCCGGAGATCATCGACAACCCGCGATCTACGGCCGCGTTCGGGCGAAAGCACCCAACTACCGATCAGTCGAAGCTCACCTCCGGACTATCGCCACCCGACGCCAAGTCGCCGGTGATGCGCAGACTGTCGAACGCCCGCTCACTGGTTCTCATCACCTGGGCAGCGATCATCCTGATGACCAGGCGTCTTCACTCCGATGAAATGCAATAGAACTGCCATTGGCGAACGTCGAGCCCGCTCAGGTTCACGCTGCGCGGCACGCGGCGGTACCGTCTAGACAAAGGTGAATGCGGACTGCGGCCTATCCCGACGGGAAGCGACAGCCTCGGTCGCAACTGGCAGCCGAAGCGTGCTTCACCGCCGGAGTACCAGGCAGGTCTGAAACAGATCTTTCGGCGACGAACCAGGGCAGCCACGCCGGTACCAGATGGCCGTCAAGGATTGACATGGCGGATCGGGCTGGGTCGCGCTCTCGCCATCCGGCGGGGTCCAGGACGATCGGCGTGGGTGTGGCGATCTGCCACTGTCCGGCGACGGAAGCCCTCACAACAGATTCCGAGGTTCGATGCGGCGGACGGCCGTCCGGGGTACCGGTCGCGGCAACCATCTGCCGGCATCGAGTACCGGTGAAGGCCGAGCAGACACCGCAGCCAACGGCCGACGCGGGCTCTCGACACGGCACAACTACGACACCGCGGCTCACCTTCGCGCACTGAAATCGGTCGGGGGGTGCTGCACATGTCGCATGAGTTATCGGATCGAGACGAAGATCGAGTCCCGATACCTTCGACGTCTCGAGCGGCGAGCGCTCGACCGCAAGGACAGTATTCAGGAAGAAATCCCAGATAACGGCAATATGGCACCGGATGTCCAGCATCTAGCTTCGTCACGGGTTCACCGATGCAACGACAGACAGTACAGGACATTTACGCCGAATCAGGGCGCGTTCGTTACAGCCTCTGTGCTGATTTGTCACGCTCAGGCTGTTCGTGCCTGGTATTATTCTGATCTGGTGAGATTTGAAATATCGACTCGCCGGATTCGGCGATCACTGATTGGATGGGCGGGGAAGGTCCGGATCAGCGCCGCGGAGCTGCGCGGTCGATCTGCGGGGCGTGTCCAGCTCTTATCATATGCAGACCCTCCTGGGAGCGGGATCCCTGTAGGGATACCCCGGCTGCGAGTTACATTGGTCTGGGGCACAGCGATCGTGGTGGTGAACAGGACGCCGTACACCGGCGGCAGGCAGGTTCACAGGCAGGGAGAGCGGTATGGGCGCGCGCCGGTCGCGCGCGCTCCGCAGACGGCGCCGCGGGGGACCGCGCGAGGGGAGGCCCAAACATCGTGGTAATCGCCGATCCAGGCGGAGTCGCGGATGAGCGCGGCGAGGCTGGCGAGAGGCTGACGGCGGGGCGTGGCACGACGGCTGCGCCTGCGGCCTGCCTCGACTGTGGTACCGAACACGCATATCATTCAGGCATGGCTGAAACCTCTTCTCGATGATCCCGCGCTGCCCGCCGCGCGCCACCGCGGAGTTGCCGCGCCAGCGTATTCGCCTGGTCCGTGGAGGTTGGCAAGAACCGGCCGGCCGGGGAGGAGTACAAGCACAAACATGGGCGGCTGGCTGCCGTCGTTACTGACGGACGAGCAGAGTCGCTGCTCGTTAGACAATGGCACCATCGAGATCAGTCAGCACCACCGCACAGCGGCGTCGGAATGCTTCCGGAGCTGATGCGGAACCGATCACCACCTCAGGACGGTCCACACCTGCGGCGCCGCCTGGCAGGCTGGTTCGCCAGCGGCGGGCCGCCCCCAATGAGAAGCCGGGATCCGTGCCGCAGAAGAGTGGTCGAGCACGCGGGCGCGCATTGCCGGCGAGCGAGCTCGAGGTCGGGCGGCCAGGGAGCGCCCTCACACCCGCGGGCCGTTCGGACCCGCGGGAGGAATCGGGGTCGTATCGCGCCGCCGTCGCGGCAGAGCGGCGTTCGGCCATGGCACAGCCGATTCCCGATCGCGGCGGACCACCGCCGAGGAGACGCCCGCCACAAAGCCCTGCAACCACCGCATCGGCGCCTGGCCCCGACCGGACCCGGAAGACGGGCCACGGCCGCAACTCCTCACTCTGTACGCGAGGCATGACACGGAATCACCTCTGACTGGCGCTGTCGCGGCGCTGATCGCGCACTCCGAGACGGGCTAGACGTCTACTGGACGACGACCGACGGGCCCCGCCTCAGCTGCACAGACACGATCCCGACGAGATTTGATCCCGTCGGCAGCCACTAGGCTGGAGAGTCACCGCCTGGACGGCGACCCCACCGACAGATGAGATTGCCCATCGCGACGGTTAACGGGCCGGGTCCCGAGGGAGACACGGCACGCCCCGCCGATGCACCGGTTCGGGGCGCAGAGGGTTGTGAAAAGCCGATCACAGCAGGGTCAGGCCCAGCCGGCGATCGCCGTTCCACCAGCTCGCTCCGGCTCACCGGCGGGTCCCCGCATCACCGGGCACGCGTGGGACAACTGGCGAGACGCGCGCGCACCGGACTGTTGCTCGCCGGAGATCTGAGAGGCCAGGCCTGGGCGTGGAGCACGACATCGAGGCCGAGGACATCGCTGCAGGGCGGCGTCTGCGACGCTGACCTGGTCTCTCCACCAACACTGGGAACACTCCACCCTCGCGCCAGCTCCGGCGACCAGACGACACTTCGCGCCGGGTCGCACGCCACGATCGCGCCGCGAGGCCGACTCTTCACCTGCAGGACGCGACTACCGCTCGGGCCGCCACCCGGCGCGTCTGATCCGCAGTGCCTCCCGGTCGGATCCTCGGCGAACCTCGGACCGACCTGATGACGTCGCATGTCTGTCTCCTCAGGAAATGTAGTGGAGCATCAGGGGCCAGGATGCCCGACGCTGTTCGTTACGCGCAGGAGAGAGGCGGACAGTCAGGTTGCCCAGTGACTTCGTTCGGAGCGGCTTCAGAACAGCCGTCCTGCAGCGCGGCGGAGGCAGCGGCGGGTGAACTGCCGAGGTCCCTTCGACGCCTGTTCCAGGGCCTCGGCGCAGCGCATGGAGGCCTGGAGCGAGGCCGGCCGTTGAGGACGGCAATGGAATCGCGGTTGATGATGCGACCGCAGCGTCTGACCTGCCAGCTCAGGCTCGGTCGTTTTGCCAATTTTCTCTGCTGTTCTCGTACGGTCCCAGGCCCGGGATTGAGACTTGCTTCGTGGCCCCGCCTCGCCGGGGTGCCTCGCGCCTAGAGCTGGTACGATGATCCGTCAGACGCTGACATGAGGCCGACCGAAGTCATCTCGGCCAGATCCAGGTTGCTTCAGCGCCGAAGGCGGCCGACCAGGTCGGCCCGACGAACCGGCTGCATTCAGCGTCCCGCATGACGGATCTTCCAGTGGCCGGCGGTCGCGCTCGCGTGGGCGTCGCGGAGGTTTGGCGCGATGTCACCATGCCCTGGCACTGGTCATGCCTGCGTCGAGCTCGACGCCGAACATGATCATGACGGGCGTCCACCAGGCCCATTGAGGTAGTTCACTTAGCAGGTCGGCCAGAACCCCGCCCGCAGCGGGCGAGCTGCTTGAGCATGAGGGCCGTATAGCGTGAACGGCTGCATCGGTCGCACAGGCGGCCGCGCCCCACCGCTGGAGCCAGCGCGGGCACCCGTTCTGGGACGCCTGTTTACGCCCTTCGAGCCAGTGGTGAAGCAGGCCCCCTTCCTTTCGGGACGAGAATAGTCAGTGCGGTTTGTCGGTTTTCGATCGTCGGCGCAGCAGAAGTACACGAGCGGAATCATACAAGGATCGCCTGCTGCCCGCAGATGCCGCTTGGTCGCCCGACCGGCGGCCCCTTTCCTCGTACGGGGTCGTGGGGCGTTCGAGCGGGCCCAGCTGCGGAAGCGGCCGCCGCGCAGGGAGACGACAGGCCCGCCACCTCGAGCGGGCGCCGCTCGTCCACAGCTCGGGCTTCCGGAGTCCTGCCGGCCGCGACCGAGATGTCGCGCAGACGCAGAGGGTCGCGAGACCGCAGCGCCGGGGAGATCGCGGCGCCGGCGTGGCCGCCTGACGGCGTGGTAGCACTCGGCGAGGTGGGCTGGAGGGCGATGTGCCGGCCGCGGCGGCTTGCCTGGCGGGAACCGGGGTGAGCCCGCGCACGCGCGAGGTCAGGCAAGAGCCGCCGGGGCGATGCCCTCGAGTCAGTCGCCTGGTGGGAGAACAGATGAACCGCCCGGTCACCGTCGCGCCCGGTGCCGTATACGTTCGGTATGCGGCAGCCTGGTTGGCGTCGCCCCGGGACTACCACATGACGCGGTGAGGACGGCCGCCGTACGAGGTCTCGGGCAGCGGCCAGCGGCGGGGAAGCGCCCCGTCGAGGTACAGGCCTGGCCGGGCCGGCCGGTGCCGTCGCCGCCGCCGGTCACCACTCGGTGCGACTGCGCCGAGGTCGCAAGCTGGGCCTGGCCCGCGGTAGTAGACGCCATCTCGGTGGTCGGCCGATGGCCTGATATGCGTCGCGGCGCTGCGCCGCCAGCAGCTCCACTGCGCTGGTCGGCGATGCCAGACCGCCGGCCTGCTCGCCGGGCGAGCGGTTCACACCGGTCGCCGATGTAGGCCAGGTACGGCGCAGCTGCTCGAGGTCGAATGCGGGCGACGGCCAGCCGACAGCCGGTCAGTACAGGTCCGGGCTGGTTCGTACTGCCAGGGCGGCGCAGGCGCGCCAGTGCGGTTGAGCAGTCGCGCAGATCCACCGGCTGCCGGAGTTTGTCATCAGCGGTGCGGGATGGCGGAGCGGATCGAGCCTCGCGCAGGCGGGAGCAATAGTCGAATAAATTCTCTGACGAAGGGCTCGACTGCATAGCCGGTGTTTCAGGGTCATGCCCGCGGCCCGGGTCGCCAGGGGGTCTGGCGGGGTCGATGACCCAGAGCGGACGGCGCAGGACGCGCTGGGGTGGTGAGGTCGGCCAGGCGGCAGACGGCGGTCGGCCAGCCGCTGGCGGGGTGCGGCTGGCACTCTATCCGGGGAGATCGGGGCGAGACAGTACGGGACGCCACAGGCAACAACGTCGAGATCACGTCGCGGGTCAGCCGCCGGGCTTATGTAGTCCTCGCAGCGCCCTCCGCTGAAGCCTCGATCGTTGCGGCCGGCGGCCGCGGTACGGGGAGGGGGAGGTCAAGGTGTTGTGCTGGGCCATGCTGAAGGCCGTCCAGTGAGCTGCCCTGCCTTCCGCGGGACGCCCGGCGATCACGCCCGGCATGAGCCACACATCACGCCGCAGGAGTCGCCGGTAGTGCGGAACGGCCGATGTCCTTCGAAGGTACCAGGCATTCACCGGCACGGAGCTGAAACTCCAGGCCAGCAGGCGGGTAGACAGGCATCCACGGGTTCGGCCTGCGGCTGCACACCTTCCTGCCAGAGACACGGCGGACGCCGCTCGCGCACGCCTGTCACCTTTCCCGAGGCGCCGGGCATGGCTGCTGCCCGGGCGCGGATCGCACTAGCCGCGCGCAGCGCCTCGCCCGGGAGGCAGGCCGCCGTATGCAGGTATCCAGGTGTTCCAGTAGCGGCGCAGGGAGATGCACGAAGGCGAGGCTTACGGATGGCGAGGATCGCGGCGGTCGAGCCTGATAGGACGGGCCGGGTCAGTGGCCTGTCCACGCAGGGCGTCGATCCGGCGCGAGAGCGCCTCGAGTTTCGGGAGCACTGACCACGCCGCGGAAGACAGCGGGGGCGTTGAGTCCGACGTCGAAGCCGGACGGGCGATGTCGAGCGCGCTGGCGAGCGCCGCCGCGAGCCCAGTCCACCGGTCTGCCGCCCGCGAATCCTGTCGGCCGTCGCCGATAGCGCCCGAGATCCGGCCCGCCAACCCTTCCGGCACTGGCTCTATGCCCGCCACGCCAGCACCGAAGCGCTGCCCGGCACGCTTCATCCAGCCTGCATGGCCGGCGGGCCGACTGACCGGAGCCACTCCGCACACGGGATGCGGCTGGCGGAGACATCGACGTCACCGGATCGCCAGAGCGCGCGCGAGTGTCCACATCGCTGCCGCCCGGCACCGAAAGCCCGGGGCGAAGAAAGCCCACGAAACTACTCATACCGCGAATGTACAGGCGAACACGTCATCTAGCACATATTGTTTTCATGGCGCTGAGGTGAGTGGAGAGCAAGCCACTGTTAATTCAGATGACAACACACTCGCCAGATACACATAGCTGAGACTGCGCGGATCGCCCGCAGACGGAGAGCCGGGATTCTCGGAGAGGACAGCGGAGATCGCCCACCGCGATCCTCCTCCGCCCGTCGTAGGGCTGTCTGTTCCGCGTGAGGAGAGACATCGCAATCTCAGGAGCGACACCCACCTCCGTTGTCCGGCTGTGTAGATCTTGATCTGGTGCATTGTCACTGAGGCCGTAAATACTCGCGGGCGACATCAGGACGTGTCGGAGGAGCCCAGAAGCAGTCATTTGCAGAACATCGGATCATCTGAGGCCGTTGTCGACAGTACGGCTCAAGATCGGCCGCGGTCCAGAAGACGTTGTCGGGATAGTGGGCGTGGATACGATCGAAGGACTACTCGGCGATGACGGCGTGGTATGGGCCGCGTTCCGAAGGGGCTCGGCGGTCCCGGGCGGGACGAGCAAGCCAGTTGTCGACGAGGATGTTCGCGGACGCCTGTTCCGGTGGCCTCGTCACCGGGTCGGCCCGCGCTGGCAAGGCGAGTTCCGCGAAGGACACGGCGGCCGCGAGCGGGTGCCTGCCAGATCAGAATTCGCCACGCCTGACTGGAGCTACTGGCGTTGTCGGAGGACTGCCGGCAGCGGGTGCCGACGGCACTTCCTGGGAGAGAGCTGAGCGACGGCGGGTCACGACACGCCGGTCGCATGCTGTCGGCGGAGCTGTCTCCGGCCGGAGATCGCGGCCAGACCGCGGCCAACGCCAGTTCAGGCCGCTCCGGGCCGCGGAGCCGATCAGTCTACGGGAGCACCAGACTCCCAGCCTGGCTGCTCGCGCCAGCGTGATATGCGGGTTTGCGGGGTCGGTGTCGCACGGATGCGCCCAGGTGGCCCGCCGCAGACGCACCGCCGGTCTCTCCTGCCCTCGGCAGAGGCCGGGTCCAGCACTTCACGGCAGGCGGCGACCCATCGCTCGCGCTGCCGGTCACTCCCTATTTCGAGCTGTCAACCGACACCTGCGGGAGTCGATAAGGTCTCACCTGATCGACCCGCGAGCCGCAGACGCCGAACCTGATCACTAATCGCAAGCGCGCCACCGCGGGACAGTCCCGGAGCTGACGCTGTTGTCGGGACTGTCTGCCTGATGACAATTACTGATGCCGGATCTATCGCGGCCGTGGGGAAGACTGCCAGAATCACCGGCTGATGGTCGCTGGAACATCGCTGCCGGCCGACGGGCCTGGATTGCGGGACGCTCTGTCGATGCCGAGGGTGATCACCGTCAGCAGGCGGGCCGAGCGGCGTTCCAGTACTGCCTGTCGAGGTCCGTTTTCCGTCCGGCCGATCGCCGCCCCTGCCCCACCTGCGCCCAGCCGCGGTTTCCACCTGAGCATAGGCTCGCGGACAGCGACAAGTTCCAGGTAAATGATGCCCTGGTAGCGCCGGGTCCGCGCCGTCTGCTCATCGAGGCCCAGCAACATCAGCTCCGCGCTCACGATGTGACACCTTCGTTCGCATACCGACGCCCACATCACACAGTTACGGCCGGCACTGCCCAGTCAGCACTGGTCGCCGATCAAACGATCGACGGGGTAAGTCTCGCCAATACATCGCCTGGTTCGGGGCGCCCGCGGCCTGCTGAGCGCCGGGCAGCCGGCGGTAGACGCCTCCTGCGATGGGAAAGACGGCGGCGTCGCATCCGTCAAGGAGGAGGTCGCTCGTCGGGAGAGAAGATCCGAAGGCGTCGGGCTGATCCACGATCGGCACTGCCCGCAGGCCATCGGCCGAAACCTCGATCTGGCCAGCTACACCGACGCCGGTTACGGTCCCCGCTGTACGTGCATCCTCGGGACACCAGCTCTCCCTCTTCGAGATCCGCAGCGAGCGCAGACGATCACCCGGGAGCGGGCATGAGAATCCAGTCGCGATACGTCCGCGTTCTGTGCGGGCTATCTGATCGCCGCGAAGCGCAGGTCGAGGAGCTGCTCAGAATCGAAGGCCGGCAGGCGTGCGGGCAGCCGCTGGCGACCGCCGACCCGCGCAGGAGGTCGGCGCCCACGGGCCTGCTGAGCTGAGCTCAACAAGCTGTGGTAGAGATCCGGCGCGGGCGGCGAGTGGCGGATGTCGTCCAGCTCGTCCTGGCGCTGCGGCAGTGCTTCCAGGCAAGCGCCTGCGGAGCCGGAGGGTGGCAGTGTAGCGGGCTGTACCCGGCTGCGCACTGTCCGGCCGCGCCCAGCGTGGCAGAGGGTCGCCACACAGCCGATGGCTGGCGCAGGACAACAGGTTCCGCGGAGTGGCAAATGCGGGCCGCGCGGTAGAACTGGGGGATGGCCGCCGACAGCGGCTGTCTCGCTCCGCGGACGACGAGTTCGACTCGGATAGCCGGCCGAACGGCAGGGCGCTGGAGAAGCACATTTGCATGCTGCCCGCGCCCCCGAGGAGTGGATCGGCGCGCCCGGCGGCGCACACCTGCTCAGGCCCAGGTCGGCCTCGATCGTACGGGGTCCTCTTCAGCAGCCGCAGGTCCGGGGTGCGAGGCCTGACGCCGGCTTGCTCGCTTCGGCCGGGCTCGCGGGATCGTCCCGGCGATGATTGCTCAGACGAGACGGGGCGACAGCCGTCGAGACCCACGGTGGCCGCGCCGGTCCGAGAGCCGGTGGTAATGATTCCGGGCGCGCGGGTCGGCCGAGAAGGCGGACCGGTTCGGCGAGCGCCGCGGCATGGCATCGGCCCAGCGGTGAATCTGCTGCCCGGCAGATCCCGGTATTCGCACGCCGGCGCTGGCGGCCAGTCTCACGGTGGGAAGATGTTCCCCGGCGCCTCCAGGGCCCAGCACCGAGCACAGGTTTGTCATATGCCGTCCTGCGATCTGCGCCGTCGACAGCTCGTTGTCGCGCATGTGCCGCGATTTGCGAACCAGTCGCCGCCGCCGGCCTCGATGGCCGCCAGCGTCCGGCAGTTGCGCCACGCACGCGCCAATGCCGGCGGCCGCCCGGTCAGCAGATCTACAGATCCCGAGCTGGGGTGTCGACCATCGAGATCTCGATGTAGACGGGCGGACGAGGCGAGCGGAACCCGAAGCGGCTGGCGAAGCGGATTTCCACGAGCGCGGACATTTCTGATCAGTCTGCCAGGCCGAGGCACCGGCCGTATTCCACAGCGGCGACATCGGCGCCAGGGAACCTGCCACGGCGCACGGGCTGGTATAGCGCGGCCTCGCCGAGCCAGAATCGCCTGAATCGCACAGATCGGTCTGGCCTCGGGTTGGACACGATGAAGACGACATCGCCGCCTCGCATCGCAGCCGTGGCCCGCCGCCGCCGGAATGACTTCGGCAGCAACATCTGGCTCTCTCCCGGCTCACCCATCGAGCCGTGGACCTCCCCATCAACTCCTCCTGCCTGAGCGGGTACCCACCGACTATCACATCTGATCGCCAGATCACCAGACCTCGAGCCAATATTCAGGCCGCGAAAGACAGGAAGGGTTGTATCGCCATTGTCCAGGCCGAAGCGAAGTATTACACGAGAGCAGCTGCTCGCGAACATACTCCTGCCCGGCGAGGAGCCGCAGCTTCAGCGGAGCGCGCCTGAACAGAATGCCGGCAGTCAACGCCGAGCGACATCACGACGGCAGAGAACCAGCGAACAGCAGAGCGAGCGAAGTCGCCGGCCGGAGGCGCAGCCCAGCGGCGCGCTGAAGGGGCGCGGCGAAGCGGCCTGCCAACGGCGCCCTCGCCGCCTCGTCGCGCAGCGGCTCGGCACGGCGACCACCGGCCCGGCGCCACCCCGAGCAGATGGAAGCCGCCGACTTCGCACAGCCTCCAACCGGTCGCCGCCGCGGCGGCGTTCTGCTCGGCCGGTCGTGCCGCGCGTCCGGCGGCGGCGGGCCAGCGCCCGCGAAGGCCGTTCGCTCGCCAGTCGCCGTCGACCAGCGCTGCGCCGTCGTCACGCAGGACGGGCCCAGCGTGACGGCGGGATCGCGCGATCACCGCCGACCGGCGGTGCGGCCGATCGGTCGAGCGGGATGCCGCGCGAGCCCTGGCTCGGCGCGCCGAGGCACCCACGCGAGCGGCAAGGAGCATTACGGCGGCGTCGCGGGTGAAGTTACACCCGAGCGCCTGAGGCCACGACAGCGCCGTTTCCCGTGCTTCCCGGAAGATCACCCGTCGTCAAGCAGGTCATCAAGGCCCGCTGGCAGTTGATCAGGCCTGCGGGGCTGTGGGTAGCTGGCGATCCTGTCCCTTGGGATCGCCTCGACGAGCGCCTGGTCGGCGCGGCGAGATATCGCCGACATCGCCTGCGTCCTCGGGGTGCATGCCCATTCCGCGCGGCCCACCGTTGTCTCGGCCTGGACGACGCGCGCGCGCAGCGGAACTGCCGGGGTTGTCATCCCCGGCTGCTGGGGACGGAACCGACGACCTCGGCGCCGTCGACGTCAACTCTGCTGAAGCGGTGTTTTTGAACGAGGATCGCGTAGGCGCGGCCGGCGGACATGTTCATCGACGAGAAGCGTTCTTCGTACGACGCCTGACCAACAGCCGGCCGCCGCGGCTCACGGCCGCCGAATCGTCCTCATCATTCTTCGTCGGCCCGACATCTCGGACTACATCGAGTTGATCGGTGCTCGGCATCGCCGCCGGACACTGCCAGCCCATGCCCAGGAGCGTCACGAGGTCGTGCTCCGCTCGAGAATCGGCGAGAGATCCGCGACACCCTCGCCGACCTCGGCGTTACACTAGCTGACGTACATATGCCGCGATGGAGCGGCACAGCAGTATCGACGCGGCGCTGGCCGCCGTCCTGTCCGGGCGATCAGCTGCCACGGTCAAGGGCGGTCGGCGGGGTTCGGTGAGCGCCTGCAGGGCCGCCACAGGCGGAGCGGGAGGCGGCTGCGGCTTCCGGAGTGGCTGACACCACCCCAGGCCTGGAATGCACCGCAAGCTGGGCGGGAACATGTCCCGGATGACCGGGTTGTTCTGCCCGCCGCCGTTCGACCGCGCCGCCCGGCGAGCTCCCATTTAGCGTGAGGCCCGGCGGGCCGGTGGTCTGTCTGGCCCACGCCGGGCCTGGCGGCGGGAGAGATAGCGTGGGCGGTCGACTCGAGGAACAGGGAGCCTCACCTCGTCGCGTCGCCGGACGAGAGTACTGCGCACGCAACATCCAGCCGCGGATGCCGATGACGACCCTGGTCGCGACGCGATCAACGCCGCCAGAGTGTACCACACCCCCTGCCCAGCATTCCAGGCCCACTCGGCGAAACAGCCTGCTGACGAGCTTCCGCCGAAGGCCGCAAGGGCCAGCGCAAAAACCCGCCGAGGCCGACCGCGGCCCCGCTGGAAAGCAGCTCCAGGATCCTCTCGCCAGGGCGCGCGAAGAAATGTTTTATCAGCAACCGGCATCGAAACCACGGGCGCCACGCCATTAGCCTCGTCGACGAATACACCTTCGCGGGTCAGGCCGATAGCGGTGGTTTAACCAGGGCGAATGCCGACGGAACAAAGAAACATTTTCCGTGACCCGGAAGTGGAAATCACGCGAACGGACGATCGCATCGCCCCGCTGAGGTGAAGCTGTCCGGTGATCGCGCCGCCAAAGAGTACTGAAGAATTGCACCAAGGAACATGTAGACGGGCAACAGCAGCACCGTCGCGCCGACGGTCGCGGCCGGCGAGATGCGCGGCCGGCGTTCAGGCAGACGCTGGTGAGGCTTGTCGGCACGAGGCACCGGGTCAGCTCGTCGGCTCCTGGCTCCGCGAGACGGCCATCGCACTGGCGACCATCATTTCTTGCCAGCATACCCCTCATGCGGGCTGCTCGATGCCCTGTCCAGTTTCGACCTCGCTCAGCCGCGCGGAGCCTTCACCGATGCTCCGATAGGCACGTCGGCGCACGGAATACCGCCTGCTGGCCCGCTCAGCCGAGTTCGCGCGAACTTTCTAGAGAGGCCGCACGGCTTTGGTACTCTCACATCGTCGGATGCCGAGCCGAACGGCGCCGGTCCACCGAACGGCGCACGGAAAGTGATCGTAGAGGTACTTCACGCCGCCTCACGGCTCCCTCGCTCGCCTCGCGGCGCACAGCCGTGTGCTCGGCAGAGCGCCGGCCCGCGACCGCGAAGGCGAGATGACGCGCCGACGCCTTCAGGTCTGTCGGCCTCGCCAGACAATGAATCGCCGGCTGGCTACCTCGGCGGCGAGCAGTCCCGTCCTGCCGCCTGCACACTGGAACCGCCTTTCTTCGACGACGGCCGACAGTCTCAAGATGAGTCGACACGGTCGCTGCCGCGCCAGTTCCTGACGCTGAGCCGAGATGCCGCGCCGCCACGGAACTCTTCCGGCCTGCGACGAGGCGGTCGAGGCTGGCGACCGTCGGCGCGCCCGCCACCATGGCGGTCGCGCCAACCGGACCGGCGGCTCGCCGTCGCCGACGTGCCCAGGCCGTCGGGCAGCGGCTGACGGTCGCCCTATCAGAGGAGATTCCACCTCATTGACGCGCCTCGAACCCGGGTTCACCGCGGACACCCACGCAAGCACTTGCCTCACACTCAGCATTCGTTTCACCACGCCGCCTGATGCCCCGCGCTGGCATTCGGCCTGAGGACATCTGGCCCTTCCAACCGCGCGCAGATCGTCGCCGACGCCGACCCGCGGTCGACGATCTCATCGACTCTTCAAGAGCGACATACCACGCCTCAGCCCGGCAGCTGCTGTCTGGCTCGCTCGACATCGCCGATCGTTACCGCCGATCTTCGCCGACTCGCCGGCGGATGATCTCGACTACTCGGTACGGCCGCCGCGACTACTGGATCGCTCCACGAACCTGCCGGCCGCGACGCCGACAGCCGACCGCCATCGCCCATCGCCTGGGATCACATCTCATCGTTCTTCCAGCGCACATTCCGGCGTGCCGGCGCGACAGCGCCGCAGGTCCTTCCTCGACGGCTCATCACGACGGCACCCGACAAGGAACGTCGCCGCCGACAGAGTTCACACACTACGCAGGCAGATAGCGAGCCGCGAGCAGGTGGCGCGAAGCCGCGCCCGCACTGACCTCCGACAGGATCTCGCCATCAAATGGTTTGACGACCGGTAATTTAAACCCTTGATCCGACTGATGTGGTCTGTCGGGGGTTGCCGCCAGGAGTCCAGTCGAGGAAAAAAGCCGCTCGCCGGTTCCTCCTGACTACATGAGAGCGGTCACCATCTGTCAGAGGTCACCCAAGTCAGGGACAAGACGACGACAGGAAGGCGATCATAGCGAAGAGGCGATGATCGCCGGATCGAGTTCCACTCGATCGAGAGCGGCCGTAGCCTTCGGCAATATTCTTCGAAATAGGGCCGGCATTCGGCAGACGATCCGTCGCCTCGCCTGCTGGTACGCCGCGGACTCTCGCAGCTCGGCGCGGCAGCTCCGCCCTTCAGCCGAGCTCGATCTCATACCGATCACTGCACCCGTAGCCAGGCAGATGATCTCGCATGAGCCGGGAGGCTGGTCTCGTTCAGTCGCTCGGGGAGATGGCCAGATCGCGATGACGCTGCCGCGAGCCGGCGGCCCTCGATATCGGCGCGACAACCGCACCGGTGTGACGGCCACCTGCCGCGGGCTGCATGCCTCTTGGAACCAGGCAGCGGGACGATGATGGTCGGGTGCCCGCGACAGGCCGTCGAATAGCGCGCTCGCCATCGGGCCCGGGCACGGGAGACACGCGAGGCGATGACACGTCCGGCTCGCGGCGGTGCAGCCGCCACTGTTCGGGTACGCTCGGGGCACAGCAGCCGGTCTACCGTCGGGCGGGAGCATCACCGCCGACATCGCGGCCGTCGCGATCCACGATACGTCGCCGGCTCCTCGGCCCGCATGCAGATCGCCGCGCTGCTGACTGACGAACACCCAGCCATTACGCCATTGCCCGATCGCCCGCCGACATCGTTGGAGCCTGATTCACTACTCGACGGCCCATCGGCGCCGCGGCCACACGCGCCGCATCCTCGTTGGTCGACGCCGGCGCACTCGCTTTCCGATAACTGGAACAGACTGAGGCGACCAGCCGATGCCCGATCTCCTCTCGACACGAGGCAGACCGGCGCCTGCCGCCGCCGCGCGAGCAGACGAGCAACGGATCGACATCGCCGCTACGCCGATATTTCGCCGCCACCAGTCCCGTGAGTGCTGCTGCTGTGAGGCACACAGCCAGCCGCAGGCGGGCGGGGATCCTGCGCGGAGGTAGGGTCCGTACGGGCCGCAGCGTTGTCTGTTACCCTGGCAGGACGCTACGCGCGCGCAGCGAAGAAGGGCGTTCCTGGGTGTCGGCGTCGGCGCACGCGCGGGATCGCCAGAAGGATGCCCGCGAGAGCTGGGCGCGCAGGGCGTCTGTCAGGGCGAAGATTACGTGGGGACAGTTTTGGCGAGAGCGTAGTCCAGGGTGCGTGTCGATGAAGCGACCGCGGCGACAGACGCGGTGAGCGTGTTGCCTTCAGCAGCGCTGGCTAGCGCCATCGCCGCCTGGGATCGGTCGTCCCGACGACAGCCGCCACTGCGGCCAGGGCAGGCACTGTCAGCCGGTCAGCCTCGATGTCCATGGCCCATAGAGTAGGCCACACCCATGGTATACTGCCATTTGACACTGAAAGCACAGGAGATTACCGGCCAGCGGCACCTGCGGCTGTAAGCTGCTCGTCGTGTCGTTGTCCAGATGCAGAAGCAGTTGTTCGGTGGAGCTCGGCGAATGGCGGTGTCGTTGAAGGGTTGCAGGTCGGGGTGCAGCGACGCATTTGCACGGGCGGCACAGGTCTCGGCCGGCAGCACGGCCAGCTCGCTACGCTGCTCGAGCCAGCGATCGTCCGCTGCCAGGCAGGCTGTTCCGGCGGCCAGCCTGTACATGTTCCGCATACATCGGTTACAGCGCCCTGTGATATATTCTTCAGAACAAAATACTCATCTGGAAGCTAGCTGGTTCACGATGGAACGGACGACGCCCACTTGCTCCCCCCAGCCGGCCACGCAGCGCCACACAGCGCGGGGTGGGGGCGCCGCACTGGGGTGCAGCGCCTGCGTAAACTCGGTGGGCCAGGCGTCGCCAAGGTTTCGGCGGGCACGGCGCAGCGACAACGTCAAGGGCACACTGTCGTAGTCGCCTGTGTTCCGGCGGCTGGATCCCGGGGACACCATGACGGGAGAGGACGGCTCTCCAGTCAGTAGCGGGGCAGAGTCGTCTGCTTCCAGCTCGACGGTCGAGCAAGGAGGCCCACAGGCCATCCGGTACGCTTCAGTCGCTGAGGGCAGAGCTGTCCAGGACGCCGGCGTCGGCGGTGGAGATCGCCGACTAGGCCAGAGGCAGGACGTCACGAGCCATCGTGACGGGCGCCTGGTGGAAGATAAGCCACGGAGCTCACATCTCTCTGATCAGGTCGACATGTCGAGATGAGCGCACGAGGTCAGGCCGCCTGTGCCGCTTGATGCGAAGGGGTGGACGAGATCTTTTCTCGGGGCGGCGGCGGTTCTCGGTACCTGTGCCTGGTGCCACTCGGTGGGCACGATAACACTTCCTGCTGTTCCACGCTTGGCTCCGGCCACCTTCCTGCATGAGTGTCGGGGTCATCGCGCAGGTTCTCAGCTGGAGAGGGCTGCGCTTAGCAGGGCACTAGCTGATGTGCGCGAAGAACTGGCCGGGTCTGTTCACTGAGGTGATACAAGGGCCTGGAGGTCAGCCAATTTTCACGAAGCCGCGGGCGGCGGCCAGGCTGTCGGCGCGGTTGGTGGCCTGGCGCCACGGC
This sequence comes from Streptomyces sp. ML-6, assembly GCF_030116705.1. Lineage (NCBI taxonomy): Bacteria > Bacillati > Actinomycetota > Actinomycetes > Kitasatosporales > Streptomycetaceae > Streptomyces > Streptomyces sp. ML-6. The sequence continues at coordinate 108,928 of NZ_JAOTIK010000003.1, read as the reverse complement.
TTGCGGTCAGATCTGGAACAGGGATCTCGAATCGCCGAGAATCATCATCTACAGCACGGGTTACAAGAGCCTGCGGCGAATCCGCAATTTTTGATATTTCCACGCCTGATAACTGGGCCGCCTCTTGCAACTGATCACTCTCGCACGCGCCGACAGGCCAGTTCCATCAGCACAGCTCCAGAGATGATCATAGTGGTAGGCATAAACTGGGTTTGTTCTGGAGGGCAGAATGCACGCGTCTGCTTTCAGCTGGACGTAAGGTCAGCTGGGGTTTTTGTCTTAGGGTTTCTTAGAACAATCTGGACGGGCCGAATTTGGAAACCCAGAACAAACGGTTTCAGATCACCTGACAAGGAATGCTTTCTATGTCACTTATATTCGGGCTGCTGGGCTCACGAACCCCCCGCCACTCATATGTGCCGCGGGCATGGGAGGCAGCGGGGTGTAGTTGTTGCTGACAACGACTGGATCGGCCCCGTGCTGAGCAGCTTTGTAGTCAGGCGGGTAGCTGTGAGTCTGGGTGGCCACCGTGACGCCTGCACAGAGGGTCGCAGCCTGCCGCTGGCCCTGGCCTCGGTACCTCGGCGCGTCGGCCTCTGACACGTATATGGGTTTCCAGTTCTGTGGCTGAGGCATCAATGGCGGCACAATGGATGAACTGAACTGTAGCTTGGGGTATAGTGACCTCAAACCCTACATAGTTGTCTACGTAGACACACTATGGGGTGATGCGTCATCATTTTCGGCCCAGTGTCGGATTGATGTATCTCGACTTCCGAGTATTGATGAACGTGAGGGGCCGGGTTCAGACCGCCCTCACGTTCATCAGTACTCCGTCAGAATACACATCAATCCGACACTATGGGGCCGAAAGTGGTGACGCATCACCCATGTGAGCGTCTACGTAGACAGCTTAATGCATCAGGAAATACAGCTGTGTAGGGTTTGGGTCCTTGCTGCACCACCCCTCACCCTGGCCAAAAGCTACCGGATGAATTCATCATTGTGCCGCCATTGATACCTCAGCCACAGAACGGAAGCTCCGATATGCGAGTGTCGAAATTCGACGCGCGGAGGTACCGGAGCCGAACGGCCCCCCAGGGCCGGGCGGCGGAACCGTCCACCGGCGCCGACCACTCTTCCATGCTTTTGAGCGTCACGGCCGGTACCACCCGAGACTCAGTACCGCTGCTGCTGTCCACGACCCGCACCAGGGCGCGGCGCGGCACGCGAAGCGAGCTCAGCCACGGGGCCGGTCTCCCCGATCCGGTCGTTGTCGGCGGCAACACACCCGCTGCTGCCAGCTGCTTGTTCCCCGCGGCGTGTTGGCGGGGGTTCGTGTAGCAGCCGGGCTCTAGTGACACATAAGAGCGTTCCGCGTCGAAACCGGCTCTGACCTGCGGTGATGTGAAACCGTTTGTTCTAGGTTTCCAGAACAAACGCGTCCCGGGTGTTCTGGAAACCTAGAACAAAAACCCCCGAAAACTGACGCCACGTCAGCTGGCTTTGAGACGCCGTTTGTTCTGCCCCTCCAGAACAAACCGGTTTACCTAGTGCTACCGTGCTCCCCGAAACGTTGATCATCTCTGGAGGACTGTGCTGATGGAACAGCTGCCGATCGTCCGCCCCGGCGAGCGCGTTGTCGCGAGGTCGGACGGCAAGGGCGGCTTGATTCTGGGCGTGGAGAAGATCAAGGGCCGCGAGTTCGCCGCGAGCGCGGGGTGCAGCGGCTACGTGCTGGACGCCCGGCTGCTGATGGATGTTCTCGGCAGTCTCAAGATGCCCGGGTCCTGGTTCCAGGTCTGGTGCAAGCTCGTGGCGCTGCAGAACGCCAACCGCGCCGACGACAACCTCCGGGCCGCCGCCCGCGGCTTCGTGAAGACGAACCAGCGTGACCTCCAGGCCCGGTGCAACCTGTCCGCCGCCTCGGTGAACGAGGCCAGCCAGTTCTTCGCGCACATCGGCTGGATGCGCACTGCCAAGCGCGGCATCCTCCAGCTGAACCCGTGGCTCACGGTGGCCGGCACCTCCGGCGAGCAGGAGAAGTGGCAGGCGCTGTGGAACAGCGCGGAGGGCCCGGCCTGCATCATCCCGCACTCCGACTACCCCACCGAGTGGCGCCAGGCCCGAGAGGCGGAGAAGAAGGCCGCCGAGGCCGCCCGCCGCAGGGAGAAGGTCGTCACGCTGCGGCAGAAGCGGCCTGTACGCAAGGCGAGCGCATGACCTCGCGCGGCATATCCTCGACATACAGCGTCGACCTGATCGGAAGTGGTGAGGCTCCGTGAGCAGCTCTTACGTCCCCAGCCCTCCCACCGAGGCGCCCGTCACGATGGCTCGTGACGTCCTGCGCCTCCTGGCCCTGGTCGACGTCTCCACCGCCGGCCGCCGCGTCCTGGACCAGCTTCTGTACCTCAGCGACCCGGAGACCGGCACCGCCGCGATTAGCCAGAACGAGATGGCACGTGAGCTGGGCGCCAGCAAGCCGACCGTGAACCGCGGCTTCAAGGAGCTCCGCGAGTGCGGACTCGTCTGGAGCCTGGAAGACGGCCTCTACCAGCTCCACCCGCTGCTGACTGGAGGCGCCGTCTCCTCTCCCGTCATGGAGGTCCCGGAGATCCGAGCCGCCGAACCCGGCCGCTTTACCGAACAGCGACGGGCCAGGTTCGCCGCCCAGACGGCCAATCTCGCCGCCACCGGCTGAACAACCCCACCGAGGGCCTTGAGCGACGCTCCAACGGCCTCCTGGCCCCGCGAAGACACACAGGCGCTGCGCCCCAGGTGCGGCGCCTTCTTCATGCCCGCACGCGATCAAGCCGGTAGCACTACGTAAACCGGCTTGTTCTGGGAGAGCAGAACAAACGTCGTCCGTTCCGCGGCCCTCGCCCACCGTGAACAGCGGGCGGCCGGTAGCACCAGGTGAACCGGTTTGTTCTGAAGGAGCAGAACAAACGGCGGTTCCTCGGAGCACGGGCGCTGTATGCAGCAGCCGTGCATGGATCTCCTGCCGGACATGGCAGATCTGCGCTGTTACGCAGCCGCCGGAACGGGCCCGTGGTCCTGCTGCCTGGCCCTGGAGCAGCGGACGTCGACTGGGTAGCAACGGGTCCGAGCAGCGTGCAGCAGCTGGCCGTGCTGCACCGGCCGGGGCCGGCCTGCTACCCGTGCAGCACTTGTGTGCCGCCTGGCCCATGCAAATGCTGCGCTGCACCCCGGGACCACCCTGCAGCCCTTCAACGACAGCCACCGCCATTCGCCGGACTCCACCGGGTAACTGCTTCTGCATGCAGTTGTGTGCAGCACGACCAGGAGCAGCAGCCGCCGGGTACCACACTTTGGCCGGTGGCTGCAGGATGTCAGGTGCTTTCGGGTGGATTCGTGGCGAACTCCGCTGGTGTACATGGGTGTTGGCCTACTCTGTGGGCCATGGACATCGAGCTGACCGACGACGAACACCTGCGGTCCCTGGCCGCGTTGGAGGCGGTCGTCGGGGACGACGACGATGTCCTGGAGATCCTGGCGGGCGGCGATGGCGAGCGCCCGCTGCCAGCGCTGCTGGCGGCCTACGGGCAGCACACGCTCCACCGCATCCTGGTCGCCGCGGTCGGCATCGACGCCACCACGGACTACGACGAAACAGGCCGACTGGTCGCGGAGATCAACAGCGATCCGATGGCCCGCATGGTCTTCGCCCTGACCGACGCCCTGCACACCCAGGCCGCTCTCGCGGGCGACGACCCCGCCGCAGCGAAGCCAATCGCCCGATCCATCCTCCTGGCGATCCACGCGTTCACCGACGCCGACACCCAAGACGCCCTAACCCTGCTGCGCGCGCTGCGCAACGAGGTCCTGCGGGCCAGCTGAACAACACTGGCAGCCCCGGCTGCCACGGACCCTCACCTCACACCCTCACAGGATCCCCGCCCGCCTGGGGAAACGGGCTGTGTGCCTCACAGCAGCAACGGGGCGGCAGCGGCTTCACAGGACGGTGCCGTGCAGGGCGCGGCGGTCGCCGGAGATCGCGTAGCGGCGGGCGGCGAGGCCGTTCTCGAGGGGTTCGCCGATCTGCTCGCACAGCAGCGCCAGGGCGCCGGTCGCCGCCTCGGTGTCGGAGAGGTAGGCCGGGGCGACTTCGAGCATCAGCTCGCCGATCGCCTGGGTGCTGGCGACCAGGTTGTCGACGGTGCGGCGCAGCGCGGCGACAGTCGGGTCCGGCCGGCGGTTCGGCGGGCGGGGGGCCGGGGTGGTGCGGACGTCGCGGACGACCTGGCGGACCACGGCGCGCACCGTGGGCCCGTCGAGGTCCTGGAGGCCGCTGTGGGCGAGCGTGGCGAGGCGGTGGGTGTATCAAGGCTCCGCGACGGTGTCCGCGCGGGCGGAGACGGCGATCAGGACGCGCTGGGACAGGCCGTAGTCGAGCGCGGACGCGACGGCCGGATCGCTGTCTCGCGTGCGAGACGTCTCGGGGCCGGCGGCGACGGCGTCGTGGATCGCGGCGAGCGCGTGGGCGATGTCGAGGAGCCGGTACGCCTGCGTGCGGCTGATGCCGAACTCCACCCGGCAGTAAGACTCCCAGCTGCTGTGCCCCAGAGGCACCCAGACGCGGGTGGCGAGCACCGCCGCGGAGCGCCGGACGTCGTCCATCGCCTCGCGCAGCCCGGCCGTGATCTCCCGTGCGAGGGCTGCGGTGAGTGGCGGCCGCGCCTGTTCGACAGCGTGCTCCTGGTCCTGGTCGCGGGTACCCACGACCCATCATCGTCCCGCGCGCCGACGGACCGGGCCAGGGCGTACGGAAGTTGACCCGCGGCAGATGATCTTGGCCGTTTACCGGGTGCGGTTGACCGTCTCGCTGGAGACCGCCGGTGTGTCAGGAGGGCCGCCGAACAATGTGCAACGCGTCACTCTTAGCGTGCGAGCTATCACGGTGCGTACTGATCTGGCTATCCTCCACGCGTGAGCGATGAACGGGAGCAGCATCCCGGCAATGCGAAGATCATCTATAACTACAGGTACGAGTGTGATCAGTGCACTGGGGACTCGGAGGGCTCGGCAGAAAAAGAAGGGGCGGAGAAACGCCGCGCCGAGCACCGCGAAGAAGTCCACGGCGGCCTGCGCCCCAAGGCAGGCGACCGGATCGTCGAGTACGAGGTCGCCCGGGAAATTCTTCCCGAAGAACCAGCCGTACCCGAAGAGCCGACCGTCTCCAGGGAGTCATCGAACGGACTTCCAATCGGCTTGATCATCTTTATCTTCCTTGTGATCGCCTTCCTGTCTTCCAAGTGATGCCCGAGGAGCTGCGGGTCGATTTCAGCCACCCCGCCTCCTGACTTGGGTGACCTCTGACAGATGATCTTGACCGCCTCGTTGGAGGCTGCTCGTGTGTCAGGAGGGGCCGGCGAGAGCGTTGGACTCACCGGCGCGATCGACTGGTTTCCTCTGGCGGCAACAGCCACGACCCCGCCCCGACGAGACCCATCAGTCGAGATCAAGGGTTAGAAACCCACCGGCCGTCAAGGCCATTTGATAAACGAGCGAGATCCCCTGTCAGAGGTCAGAAGTGCGGGCGCGAACTTCGCCTCACAGTCTCACAGCTCCCCTTGTCTACCTGCGTAAACGGGGTGTGAGGCTCACAACCTGCCAGCCTTCGCCGGGCTCGAGGCGTTCCTTGTTCAGGTGCGGCAGTGATGGGGTGGGGCCGTCGGGGAGGAGGCCTCTGCGGCGCATGGCCTGGTCGCGGCTGCGGCACCAGGTGGTGCAGAACTTGCGTGGGCGGCGGGTGGATGAGGGCAGCGGCTGGGCGCAGGTGGGGCAGTGGCCGTCCTTGATGACCGGGGCCAGTTTCCGGAGCAGTCGCTGGACGTGGTCTTCGTCTTTGGGGGTGTACGGCTCGGTGTCGGCGTCGCAGCCGGCGAGGAGTTCGGCGAAGACGGTGCGCAGTGCGGTGAGGTCGCGGCGGCAGGTGCCGAGCAGGTCGAGGTATTCCTCCACCGGCCAGGTGGCCAGGACGGCGGAGCGGGAGAGGTAGAAGCCGAGGGTGTCGATCCGGTAGCGGTCGGCGGTGTCGAGCAGCAGGTAGCCGAGCAGCTGCCAGGCGCTTGCCTTGGGGAAGCGGTGCGGGTGCCTGTCGCTCTTGAAGTCGATGAGGAGTCCGTCGGCCACGAGGTCGGCGTCGGCGGTGATCTGCGCGTTGGAGAATGTGGGGCCAGGTGTGCAGTCCTCGGGCCGGGTGCGAGCGCGCAGGGCGCGCAGGGGGCTGTCCGCGGCGTGGTGGAGCTGAGCTACGACGTCGGCCACCAAGTCGCGGTGCGGGAGCTGCAGGAGACGGTCGAGGGTGAAGGAGCCGGGGTCTTCACGCGCGGCGAGGGACAGCGGGGTGTCCGCGAAGCCAATTGGGGTGCGGGCGAGCACCTGGTACCAGGCCGCGGCAATGAGGAGACGGGCTAGGTCCTCCTCCTCGTCGTGGGCACGGTCGATGGGGGTGTTTCGGTTGGCGAGGTCCAGGGCGTGGACGGTGTACGTCAGCCGCGCGGCGAGCTCGTTGCCGACGGCGCGCATCCGCAGGCCCGCGGCCTGGCAGATGCCGCCGGTCAGTTCGATGCCGATCGCGGCGGCCAGGTCCACGGGCGCGGCCGTGGTGAAGGCGAGGCGCAGCCGGGTGTCGATTGCCGTTCCGGCGGTGCCAGCCTCGGTGCCGACGCCGGGCAGGGGAAGCAGGACGTGATCGGTGCGGTGCTGGGACCGGAAGGATTCCCGTAACGGCTTGGCGCCGGCGGACAGTTCGCGGTCCAGGAACCGGCGCAGCGGGCTGCGGGGGTTGTCGACTCCGCTCTTGAGACTCATGCAGGGGCCGTCCTTCGGCAGAAGCGTTCCCGGGGGCGGGGCGATGAAGTGGTCACGGAACGGACGGTAGGAACCGGGACTGACACCATGTCGCCCGCAGGAAGTAGCCAGCGGTATCCGTAGTTCGGCGGTTCACCGGATCGTGTGATCTGAGCCCCGGGCCCGGCGCCGGAGACGGGCGTGAGGGCGCGTCATCCCACCGCACTTCACAGTCGCAGGCCGACGCATCTGCCCAGGCACGCAGGCTGTGCGCCGCACAGGCGGCAGAGGGCCGTGAGGCAGCGGAGTACCTCTACGATCCGCGCCATGAGCAGCGAGACTGACACCGTTCCGGTGAACCCGCGGCAGTTGCCGGCCGACAGCTTCACCGACTCCGACATCGCCAGGATCACGATGGTGAGGGCCGCCGAAAGCCGTGCGGCACGCTACGGAAAGTTCGCGCAGATGGTGAGCGAGGACCTGGCGCAGAGCGGTGACTACGTGCGCCAGGCGGTGCGCGCGGAGAGATCGGTGGAAGGCACGTTCGTGACGGCTGCGGTGATCGCCGAGCGGGTCCGGGGAACTGGTTGGGAGGTCATCGGCGAAGCAGCCCGCATGAGTGCGGAGGAGGCGGAGCAGAAATGGGGTAGTGCCGAGTCGCAGTGGCGCCGCGCCAGCCGAGCAGATGATCTCTACCGGAAGAAGCCGGGAGCATACGCCGCAGCAACTGACCGGTACCTCGTCACCGACAAGCCCTACCAGCCCAGCGCCGGCCGTCCGCTGTCTGCCTCGCTGGACGCGGCCGCGCATCTCACCGGCCGCGACGTCGCCGCGGCGGACCGCGCGTTCGCCGGCACCCCGTCCTGCGCGCACTGTTCCCGCTGACCCTGCGATACTGAAAAACCCTGCCCCCGGCAGCTGCAATGCCGGGGGCAGGGCTTTCTTTTTCAGTAGGAAACGTCGATGTAGTCGATTCCTGTGAATTCCACTTCCAGGTCCTGGGCGCGGTGTCCGCCGTCCTGGAAATAGATTTCTTTGATTCCGTCGGCGATCACTTCGTTCGGTGTCTGGTCGCCGATGCCCTGCTGTGCGTCGAAGAGGCGCCTGGCGTAGTGGGCGGGGAGGTGGATGGTGAGGCGGCGCTGGCGGCCTTCGTCGGTGGTCCCGACGGGGGCCCGGTAGCCGAAGGTGGCGCGGGTTTCGATGGTGATGCCGGTGCTGGTCGCGGCCCGTTTCTTCGCGCGCTGACGGATCCTGGGCTGCCAGCGGGCCCGGACCGCGGTCTCGATCCGGGCCGCGATGTTCTTCGGCGGGTTTTTGCGCTGGCCCTTGCGGTAGCGCTCGACGGAGCGCTGGCTGATGCCGAGTTCGGCGGCGACGGCCTTGGTCGTCTTGAGCTGTTTCACCAGGAAGTTGACCTGGGCCTGGAGGCTCTTGGGCGGGGCGGCGGTGAACGCCTCCTGGGCGGTGCGTTCGATCGCGTCGACGACCAGGGCGTCGTCGGCATCCGCGGTGCCCGGCTGGATGTTGCGTGCCACGGCTACTCTCCTTCGTCCAGCGACGCGTCATGTCCGCCGCCCTTGATGTGCCGGGCGGGGTTGAGGCCCTGTTCCATCAGGTCGACCGCCCACAGCATCGACTGCACGCCCTCCACCTTCGCCAGGCCCGGCGTGGGCCCGAGCCGGAACCCGCCCGGTTGCGGCTTGCCCGAGGCCGCGTATGGGAGGAAGTCGAGCGGGCTCTCGCCCGGGCTGGGGTAGACGACGCAGTCGGACAGCACGGCGAGCGGGAACAGCCCGGTCATCCGGGACATGTTCAGCAGCTTGCGGTGCATGTTGACCCGGGCCTTGGAGATGACGGCGGCGCGGATGTCGGGGCGCCACGTCGGCCGCTCCAGGGCCGGCCACCGCTCCCCTTCCTTGTAGTGGCGGCCCTGCGGGCGCTCGCGGAGCTTGCCGACACCGCCCTTGACCGTGGCCTTGATCGCGGACAGGACGGCGGCCAGCGCCGGGTCGACCTGCTTGTGCCGCTCCATCGCGGCCAGGAACTCCGCGTCGGTGAGGTCCTTGGTGACGCCGAGGTCGGCGAGGGTGTCGACGTAGGCGGTCTTGAGCCGGTCGTGCCACGGATCCAGGTACGCGCCGGTCTCGCGGCGCAGGTACGCCTCGAGCGGGTGCACGTCGTGGCCGAGCTCCTGGGCGTAGGCGACGGTGTGCGTCTGGTACCAGGCCGGGCCGGTCGGGCGGGAGCCGTCCGGGGTGAACGGGCTGGGCAGGCGCGGGTCCAGCTCGATGTGGCTGAGGTCGACCAGCCAGCTCCCGGGGATCTTCGGGTTGAACTTCGGGCCGACGAAGTGGTCGGGGGCGGACAGGCCGACCGTGAGCCTCGCGGCGGCCGCGAGGAACGCGGTGTTGAGGTCCAGGCCGACCGCGAAGGGCAGGGTGCACTCCTCGTCGGTGAGCATGTCCACCGGCCGCACCCACTGGTAGGCCTCCTCGTTCAAAAACCCGCCGCTCCAGCAGGAGTTGACGACGACGGGGTGCTCGGGGGTGGCCTCCGGCGGCGCCGGGTCCATCGGTTCCGTCCCCAGCGAGCCGGGGTTGTGGCCCGGCACCCAGTTCCCGCTCTCCGCATCCTGCACCGCCCTCGTCGGCGGGCGCAGCGCGGTCATCAGCTCCAGGCCGGAGACGGCGGTGGAGCCGCGCGGGGTGATGACCCGGGTCGCGTACACCCCGAGGACGCGGGCGATGTCGGCCGGCTCCATCTCGCTCACGCCGGGCCAGGAGCGCTCGTCGAGGGCGTCCCAGGACAGGATCGCCAGCTGCACGCACTGCCGCTCGCGGCCCTGCGCCTTGCGGTAGATCCTGGCCCACGGGCCGAACCCGCGCTGGGTCAACTGCCAGCGGGCCTTGGTGACCTGCTTGACGACCGGGTGATCCTCCGGGAGGCGCAGGGAGCGGCGCTGCTCGTGGCCCTCCAGGCGCTCGGGTAGCCCGAGCTTCACCGCGGCCGCCGCCGTGAGGACGATCAGCGGGTCGCTGTCCTTGCCGTAGCGGTGGAGCCTCGGCGCGCCGAGGCCGGACTCGCGCAGCGTCCACTCGACCAGCTCGGGCACCGTGGTCGCGGGGCAGTCCAGCACGATCCCACCCGTGCCGTACGCGGACCCGTCACCGTCCAGCACGGCGAGCGGGCCGTGCGGGAAGCGCGAGTCGACGGCGGGCCTGGCGGGCTTGGCGGCCTTCTTCGCGGCCGGGCGCCGCGACGACGCCGCCGCCGGACGCGCGGCCGCGGCCGACCGGGCGGGACGCCCCGCCACGGCCGGCGCGGCCGGGACAGGAGCCTGTGCGGGTGCGGCGGCCTCCGTCTGCTCGGGGGCGGCCGGGCCGGTGAACGCGGCCGGCGCCTCGGGCCGCTGCGCGACGGGTGGGGCCGGGGCGGGTGCGGCGGGGGCGCCGTTGGCGGGGTACTTCGCCGCCCACCCCTTCAGCAGCCGCTGGTACGCCTCCAGCCGCGGCGGCCTCGGCTCGCTCCTGCCGTTCTCGTAGTTCTTCACCGTCTGTGTCGTGGTCTTCAGCGCGGTCGCGAGGCGGGCCTGGGTGATGCCAGCGGCCTCGCGGAGCCGGGCGCGCTCCGCTGGGGGCGGGAGCTGCGGCTCCTCCGCCAGCAGGGCGTCGATGTTCGCGAACAGCTCTTCCTCAGTTGCCATGTGGCTCTCCTTCCAGCCTGGACCGTAGCACATTTTAACCCTTCCGCGATGGTTTCTTTAACCTGAATATTTAACCCTTTCGAAGATCTGGTAATCTGGCGTCAGATGGGTGTGAGGTCGGTGAACACCCCTTCAGGCAGGAGGAGTTGATGGAGAGGTCCGGCTCGGTGGAGTTGAGCCAGGAGGAGCGCTGGGAGGTGTTGCGCTGCCAGATCATTCCGGCGGCGGCGGGCACGGCTGCGGTGCAGGAGCAGCCGGTCGTCGTCTTCGTCGGTGGTCAGCCCGGGGCCGGGAAGACCGGGCTGGCGGACGTGGTTCAGGCGGTTCTTGACCGGCGGGGCGGGTCCGTGCGGGTCTGCCGCGACCTCTACAAGCCCGTGCACCGTGAGTACGCCGGGTTCCTGGCCGCCGATGTCCGCACCGCTGGTGCCAAGGTGCGGCCGGACACCAGCCACTGGCAGGCCCAGGTCGAAGAGCATGTCCGCGCGCGCCGGTTCGACGCGGTCGTCGAATCCGCTCTCGCCAGCCCTTCGGAGTTCCGTGCCTCGTCCGCCGCCTACCGGTGCTCCGGTCACCGCATCGAGATCCTCGTGGTCGCGACCGCTGAGGCGTGGAGCCAGCTCGGGATCCTGGACCGTCTGCTGACCGGGGCGGCCACCGGCGAGGGTGCACGGTATGTGGCCTGGGACAACCACGACACGTGCGTGGCGCAACTGCCGAAGACGCTGGCGGCCATCGAGGCCGAGCGGCTGGCCGACCGGATCACCGTCGTGCGGCGCGACGGCACCGTGCTGTACGACAACGAGCTCGTCGACGGCACCTGGGATCGCAGGACAGCCGCCGACAAAGCCGTGGTGCTCGAACAGCACCGGCCCTGGAGCGCCAGGGAGACGGGCGTCTTCCACCGTGAGCTGGCCCATGCCGAGGTGCGGGTGCACCGGGATCTGCCCGAGGACGAGCGGCTGGCCGTTCACCGTGACGTCGCCCGTGCCGCGGCGCTCGCCGAACCGGTCCGCCGTATCGCCCAGCCCCGCCGACGCGCGCCCGGAGTCGACTACCACCGGCTCTCGGACAGCGAGCACCGGTGGGTCTTCGACGAGCTGATCGCCCCGTCGTACCTGAGCGGCATCATCGCCCGGGACGATCCACGGGCGGTGTACGTGCTGGGCCAGCCGGGGGCCGGAAAGCTCCTGACGGCCAGGACGGTCCGCCGGGCCATGCGGCCGGGAACGACCCATCTGGTCGGTGATGACTTCAAGGCCTCGCACCCGGACTACCTGCGGCTGCTGAAAGAGGACCCCCGCAACGCCGGGGCCGCGATCCGGGCCGACTACCGGGCCTGGTTCACCCGGGCCGAACAGTACGTACGCCACCAGCGCGGCGACGTACTCATCGAGGGCGCACCGGGCAGCGTGCAAGAGTTCCTCTCCAGCGCCCTGCCGTTCGCGGCCGACGGCTATCCGGTCGAACTCGTCGTCCTGGCCGTCCGCGAGGCGGACAGCCTGCTGTCGACGGCACTGCGGTATGCGCGCGCCCTGCAGATCGGCGGCCATCCCCGGTTCACCACCCGCGCCGGGCACGGCACATGCTTCCGGGCCCTGACCGACGTCACCGCCGCCGCCGAACAGCATCCGGCGATCGCGGCCGTGACGGTGATCCGCCGCGACGGGCAGGCACTGCTGCGCCACGAGGCGGGCGCGGCCGGACGGGCATCGTGGGCCCTGACGGCCGAACAGCTGCGCCCGTACACCGAACAGGAGGCCGCCGCCTTCCTCCGGCTCCACCAGGCGCTGCGCAAGGCGCTGCCGCAGCACCAGGACGAGCTGGACGACATCGCCGCGCTCGCCCGTCCCCTGATGCCCGCGCGGATGCAACCGCCCCGGCTCGGCCGCCCCCACCCGCCCGCCCGGTCCCTGCCCGTACCGCACCGGGCATCGGGCTACGGCTTGTTGAGCTCCTTCAGCCGGGCCGCGTAGACCGCGGCGATCCGGGCCGCCTCCTGCGGGTCGGCGGTCGCCAGCTGGGCCTGGTCGGCGAGCGCCGCCTGCCTGCCGGCCTTCAGTTCCTTGAGCAGCTCCTCATCGGGCACCGCGGCCCTGCGCTCCGCGGCGATCCGGGTGCTGTACCAGAGCACCACGTCCCGGACGATGTCCGCGGCCTGGGATTCCTCGCCGCCCTCCAGGCCGGAGAAGTCGGGGGTCTCGGGATCGGTCACCTTGCACTCCTTGCAGATCTCAAAAGAAAAGGGGGAAGGCGCTATTGTCCCCGGGGTGCGCAGCACGAAGGCCTGCCCGCAGGGCATAACCGGCAGGGTGTTCCTCCGGTGGGCAGAGCAACCCGTCGGGACCGGCGGTGGGCGGCTGGCGAGACGGGTATGAATCGCGGCATGGATCAGCTCACCCGACGCCGCTGGATCTTCTCTCCCATTACTTCATGGCAGGCCAGGCGGCTTTCACGTATGACCGGGATCGACCACGGCACCGCGTGGATCAAGCTCCGTACCACCACCCATCCCGAGGAGGCCGTCTACGCCCGCCGGCTGCCCGGCGAGCAGAACGCCTCAGGCCGGTGACGCAGCAAAGCCCCGAACCGAAACGGATGCTGTTGGTTAATCCGGGGCCTGCCTACTTCGCCCCGTCGATCGTTTGATCGGCGGGGCGAAGTGCTGCGAAGTGACTGGTGCGGGTGCGGGCCCGTGGCTGGCCGGTGATGTGGGCGTCGATGCGGGCGAGGTTGATCGCGGCGCCGGTGAGCTGGTGCTGGAGGCTGGTCTTCGCGAGGCCTCGGTAGCGGGATTGGCGCAGGCCGCAGCGCCCGACGGCCTGGGAGATGGTGCCCTCGACACCGGCACGGATCTTGTACCGCTCCTTCCAGGCATCGGTTCGCTGCTCGGCTCGGGCCGTGCGGACGGTTTCGTGTTCGTCGCGGCCCTGCCGGAGGTTGAGCTCACGGCGCTGGGCTGTGGGTGAGTTGACGCAGTCGCGCAGGTGAGGGCAGGGGCGGCAGTCGGCCGGGCTGAAGCGGACCCGGATGACGGGCAGGCCCTGCTGGGAACGCCGCTCGGCCCACTGCGTACTGACGACGCCGTTCGGGCAGGTCACCCGCTCGCGGTCCCAGTCGATGGTGAAGGCGTCCTGTCCGAAAGGGCCGTCGGCCGACACGGCGGTGTTGGCGGCCATCGGCCCGTGCAGGACGATGCCGTGCTCCCGTCTGGCGGTCACGACCTGGCCGGCGGTGGGATATCCGGCATCGACCCAGTGCTCATCGGGCAGGCAGTCCCGTTCGGCCAGCGCGTCATGGATCTCGGGGACGGTCACGCTGTCGTGGACGGTGGCGAGGGTGGTGGCCACGTTAGTGATCAGGTTCGGCGTCTGCGGCTCGCAGGTCTCGGTCAGGTGGACCTTGTATCCGTCCCACAGAGTGTCCCGTTTGACGCTGCCCCGGGCCTCGGTGTCATAGGGGGTGACCAGGCGCAACGCGCCCGGCGGGCGGTCTTTTGGGTCCCGCCGCCTCACCTCGCCCTCCACCCGGTGGAAGTGCTGGACCCACATCTGCCGCAAGGTCTCCACCTCCGTCAGGGCGCCGAGACCGGCCGGTGCGTCTGCGGCGAAGACCGCCTCAAGCAGACGCATCCCGTCACGACCGACCCGCAAGCCCACCTCATCACGCTTGGCACGAGCCTTGGGAAACCGGGAGTCCTCGGCCCTGGTGGCGTAGTGCCTGAACCAGTCCGGCTCCGCGACCCGCGTCAGCCAGTCCGGGGCAGCCTGGGCAAGCGCGTTGAGCGCCGAGCGCAGGGTCTCGGCCACCATCTCCAGCCAGGACAGCTCCCGCACCGCCGACAGCACATGCGTGGCGTCGGTGCGGGCCCGGCCCGCCGTCTTCAGCAGGCCCTTCTCCCGGGCCGCGACCAGGATGCCGTCCAGCACCCGCCGCCCGGCATCAGCCTCCACCAGCCGGTCCCGGAACTCCGACAGCACCGAGAAGTCGAACCCCGGATCGTCCAGCTCCAGTCCGAGGGCGTATTTGAAGTCGATCCTGGCCCGGACCGCTTCCGCGGCCTGCCGGTCGGTGAGCCCTTCGACGAACTGCAACACCAGTACCAGCGCGAGCCGACCCGGTGACCAGGCAGGCCTGCCCCGCACCGGGAACAGATCCACGAACTCCTCGTCCGTGAACAACAACCCCAGCTCGTCCCGCACCCGGACCGCCAGGCTCCCCTTCGGGAACGCGGCCCGCGCCACCCGCACCGTCTCCGCCGGGATCTCTCCAGATCCCTTCGGCTGCATCGACATCCGCACCCACCCCATACGACAACGTCGGCCTTCAAGACCACAACCGGGTCTTGAAGGCCGACGTCACGCCAGGCCCCGAATAAACCAACAGCATCCGAAACGGTCCGGGGCTTTGCTGCTCACCGTGTTCACCCCACGGCTACCGGCGGGAGCGCAGGCCTGCCTGGGCTCCTCCGACCACGGTCACCGACCCCCCGATGGTCGCCACGGCTGTTGCGGCCTCGGTGTTGTGCGCCAGGGTCAGAATCACCACAGCCACGATCGAGACCAGCCCGGTGGCTGTGACGGCCCAGGCAAGCCGGACGGTGGAATGAGGGTGCTCTGGGGTACGGTCAATGTGCGTCAAGGGGTTCCACTCTCCTCACACGAGACAGGCAGCCCTACGACAGGCGAGAGGGAGATCCCGGCGGGGCCAGCCGTCCAAAGCAACCTCGCGGTGGGATCTCCCTTCGTCGTCCTCCCGAAGGGCTTTTGGCATCCCCGACTCTACGTCTGCGGGGCGACACACGAAGCGCCCCCCGTCCGGTGTTCTCATCCGACAAGTGCGACCAGCAGCAGGCGGGTTGGTGTTCTGTCATCTGAAGTAGCAGGTCAGAGCAGCTTTTCAGGGCTCTGACCCGCCACCTCGAAACTCGCTGGCAGGGCAGGCCGCCGAACAGCATGTCGCCCCAGATGACATGCAAAGCATCGCGCCCCTGCCGATTCCTTCGCAGGGCGTGAGGACCTTTTCGTCGACCTCTTCGCGGGTCGTGGCGGCCTTTTCAAAGTGCACTGCACCCATGAACTCGGTGCCGGGCGGCAGCATGATGAGCCTCTGCCCGCGCTCCTGGCCAAGGCCCATGGGATCAATCCGATGACGTCGATGTCGTACCCGGCCACGTATCCCGTGTGCAGGTCTGAGAAGTACCCGGTCCAGTCGGCCCGCATTCAGGGCCGCTCTGAGAGGCCCTGGATGACGCGTCGTCTGCCGGGGCGGGAAGACGGTGCTGTGTCCGCACCACTGGTCAGGGGATGCTGTCCTTGAAGGCCCGTGTGGCGGGCATAGGTTGGTGCCAGGTGATCACCAAGGGGGTTGGCATGGCGGGCCGGGATCTGCGGGCGCTGTTCAGTTCGAACGACCGGCAGCTGGGCGTCGAGGAGGCGTTCACGAACCGGCAGGGCCAGTGGCAGATCGCGGCAGCGGCGCTCACCGAGCACCTTCAGCACATCGCCGATCCCGGCTTCGACGTCGAGGACCTCGAAGCGCCCCGGCGTAACGTGCTGGTCTTCCACGGCGTGGGCGGCATCGGGAAGTCGACGCTCTCCCGGAAACTCGAAGCCGCTCTCGCCGGATCCGGGGAACGCCCCTCCCAGTGGGACGAGCCCACCTGGCCCCAGGCCCGGATCCTGCCCATCAGGATCGACCTCGCCCGCGCGGCCGGCACCGACTTCGAACGCGTCGTCCTCACCATCCGGCTCGCCCTCGCCGAACTCGGCCGCCCCCTGCCCGCCTTCGACCTCGCCCTGCGCCGCTACTGGGAACACCAGCATCCCGGCGAGCCCCTGGAGGAGTACCTGCGCCGCGGCGGCCTCGCCTCCCGGGCGGGGAAGGCGCTGCCGCAGCAGATGCAGTCCGCGCTCGCAGACGTCGCCCAGGCGCTGCTCCTGCCCGGCACCGTCGGGTCGGTCGTCGGGGAGGTGACCGGCTCGCTGGTACGGGCATTGCGCGAGCGGCGGCAGTCCGTACGTGCTCTGGCGGGGTGTGCGCGTCTGGCCGACCTCCTGCAGGCCGAACCCGGTGTGGATGCCCTGTCCTACTACCCGCACCTGCTGGCCTGGGAGCTTTCCCGGCTCCCGGCGGGCAAGCGGGTCGTGCCGGTGGTGCTGCTGGACACCTTCGAGGACATCGGTGACCGCACTCACCGTGATCTGGAGCGGCTCCTGCAGCGTGTGGTGTGGCTCATGCCGAACGTGTTCTTCATCATCGCCGGACGTTCCCGGCTGCAGTGGGCCCAGGAGGGGCTGCAGGGGCAGCTCGACTGGACCGGCCCTTCGGCATGGCCCGGCCTGGCCGCCCATGACATCCCCCTCCCCCGGCCTGCGGCCGCCGGTACGGGGCGGGGGCGGCAGGTCCTGATCGGGGACTTCAGCCCGGAGGACTGCGAGGACTACCTCGCCCGGCGGCTGACCCGCGACGGCCGGCCCCTGATCGGTGAACCTGTGCGTGCGGTGATCGCCGAACGCTCCCACGGCCTGCCCCTCCACCTCGATCTCGCGGTCTCCCGGTTCCTGGAGATCCGCCGCACCGGCCGCACCCCGCAGCCGGCCGACTTCGACCACGACTTCCCCGCCCTGATCGCCCGCACCCTGACCGACCTCACCCCCGACGAGCGCCACGTCCTGCGCTCCGTCGCTCTCCTGGACTCCTTCGACCTGAACCTGGCGACCCGGGCCGCGGGCATGACCCACGAGGCACCGGCGATGCGGCTGGTCGAGCGCCCCTTCGTCCGGGAGAACCCGTTCGGCCTGTGGCCCTTCCACCTGCACGGGCTGATCCGCTCCACCATCCGCACCGCTGATGACCACTCCGACGACCGGTGGTCACCACGCGACTGGCGCCAGGCCGCCCAGCGCGCCTTCGCCGCCCTGGGCGAGCAGTGGAACAACGCGACCGGCCCGGACCGCATGCTGCTGACCGGCTGTCTGCGCCAGGGCCTGGCCGTCGCCCGCGACTTCCGCCTCGACCTCGACTGGCTCGCCGACGCCGCCTGGGCCTACGTCAGCGACTCGGTGTGGGAACCGCTCGCCCCCACGGCCCGGCCCGAGCAGGCCGGCAGTCTGGAGACGTCCGCCGATGCCCTGGTGGAGCTGCTCAGCACGCTCGCCCGCCGGCAGCACGAGCACCGCGAGCGCACCGCCGAGCGTCTCACCGCGGTCACCGCGGCCGGGCTGCTGCCCGCGGACCTGCACGAGATGGGCATCTACTACCTGGCCAAGGCCCAGCGCGACCTCGGGCGCACCGGTGCCTCCCGCCGGGGGATGCAGCTGGTGGCCGACGGCGGCGGCCGGCTCGCACCGGCCGGCCGGCGGGGCCTGGCCCACCTGGCCCGCCTCGACGGAGACTTCCCCACCGCCCTGGCCACTGCCCGAACCCTCGGCTGGCCCGGCCGTCACCACCGCGTCATGGGCGACGTGTGGTGGGTCCAGGGCGACATGAACCAAGCTGCCACCGCCTACGGAGCAGCCCGCCACGACGCCGAACAGCACGGCGTCGCCGGTGAACGGGCCACCTCCCAGGCCCAGCGGGCCTTCGTCCTCGCCTTCACCGACCCCCGCCGGGCCGACGACGAACTCGAGTCCGCCCAGCAGCTGCTGGACGGACTCGACCTGCGCGCCACCACCCTGACCACCCAGATCGCCGCCCTCGTACGCGACGCGGGAACCACCCCGGACGTGGAGGACCGCGCCCGCGCCCTGCAGGCGGAAGCCGCCGCGGCCGGCATCGTCTCCGCCCAGGCCATGGCCCACCTCGCCGAGTGCTTCCACCACGCCGTCCGAAACGACCGCACCCGGGCCGGCGCCGCGATCTCCCGGCTGCGCGACCTCACCCGCGACCACTACACGTACTACGCCGACATCGCCCAGTTCATGGCCGACGTGCCCCTCGACCAGGACTCCGGAGCCCGGTGGCTGGACGGGCAGGCACGCACTCGGGAACGGTGGCGGGCCCTGGTCATCTCCCGCCGCGGGCAACAGGCCGGCCGATGACAGCACGCCGGGCGGTTCTCCGGGCACCCCGCCGCAGAACCGGGCCCATCCCGGACACCCCACAGCAGGCCCCGGCCCCGCTGAACCGCTGACGCCAGAAGGGAACAGCCACGGACCAGGCGCGATGGCGGCCGTCCTGCCCGGGCAGGCAAAGGCGGTTTCCCCCAGCCGATCCGCTGGCCATATATTCCGCTCGTGTACTTCTGCTACGCCGACGACTCCGGGGCCGACCAAGGCCGCACCCTGACTGGCCTTCTCGTCCCAGAAGAAGGGTGGAACGACCTGCTCCACCACTGGCTCGAAGGACGGCGCAAGCTGGAAGAAGAGTGGGGCGTCCCCAAGAACACGGAGCTGCACGCCAACCAGCTGGTGAAAGGGCGCGGCCGCCCCTGTGCGACCGAGGAACAGAACAGGCGCTTCAGCCGTTCCGCGCGCATGGCTGCTCACGACCTCATGCTCAAGCAGCTCGCCCGCTGCGAAAGCCTTCGGGTTCTCACCGTGGCCGGCCGCACCACACAGGTGGCAGAGGTGTACCAGTCCTTCGTGAACCACCTGGAAGCATGGGCCCTCGACCAGGACACCCGCGTCATGATCATGTTCGATGGCCTGTCCGGGCCCCTCGACACCGACGCGCTGACCCCCGAGAACGCCCGGGCCGCATGGGAACAGGCCATCCGCAACGCCAAGCCCTACCGCGACGCCCACCGCGGGCTCCCGCTGGCCTCCCGCCGGGTACTGGAAGATCCCGTCATGCAGGACAGCAAGTACAGCCAGTTCATTCAGGCCGCTGACCTGGTCGGATACGCCGCCTTCCATCATCTGGCGCTGAAGCAGCCCGAGATCTGGCCGAAGATGACTCCGGTCGGCCTCATGTCGAAGGCATACAAGCGCCTGGCCGGCCACTGGCTTCCCGGTCACGGAACTGACGGCATCGTCTGGGCCGACAACGACACCAAGCTCTAGAACGCAGAAACCCCCGGCGAAAACCGGGGGCCCACGAGAGCAAGATCCCCTGGGCATCCTCAATCGGACGCATGGGACCTTGCGAGAATCAAGCATGCCAGGAGCAGCCCACGAAAGCAACAGAAAGAGCCAGCAAAACAGCCGAAAGCACTGAAGAAACAGCAGGTCAAGACGCTGCGGTCGCACTCATCAACCACGATTCCATTGCCGACAGCCGCCGTCCTCCAGCAGCGGCCGAGCCTCTGCTCCAAAACCTCCATGCCGCTGCGCCGGGCCCTGGAACAGGCATCGAAGGAGACCCTCGCGCAGTTCGCCGCCGCTGCCTCCCGCACCACGCCACCGCAGGGCGGCTTGTTCACAACCCGCTTCCGAACCCCGAAGTCGCAGGCCAACGCCTGATAAGACGGCTGTCCCGCCTCTCCCCTCATTCCTGCGCGTGACAGGCGAGAACTCATCGGGGCCGTGGCTGGTCTTCCGGATTCCGGTCCGCCGGTTCCTGGGGGCAGGTATGCGCGGCGGTCGTGGGTCAGTTCTTTTCGGGTTCGCCGAGGGTCCAGCCGCTGACTGCCGAGATCGGGCCGCGCCAGGTCGGCAGGGTGTGGGTGGCCCGGCCGGAGCGGTGGGTCACGTCCTGCAGGTGAAGGAAGCGGGGGTCGACCTCGCGGCGGCGCCGGCCTTTCTCCGCGGCCTCGTCCAAGTGCCCGATCGCGTGGCGTGCGACCCGGCGCAGGGTGTCGTCGTGGTCACCGAGCTGGCGCAGGTGCAGGTGTTCCCAGGTGTTGGTGGAGACCAGGGTGCCGGTCACCAGGCCGCCGCCCACGGCCAGGGTCACCACGATGTCCTCGGCCTCGATGTCCTCGTGCTCCGCGCCCAGGCGCAGCGTCTCCAGGTGCGGGTCGGTCCAGGTCTCCGGCTGGAGCAGCATCCGCAGGACGGGCTGGACCGCGTCTTTCCACGACAACGCGCCATTCTCCCTTGCCAGTTGAGTGTCTGGGTCAAGTATGTCCCGCACGCGTGCCGGTGATGCGGGGCCGGCCATGGTCTGGTGGGCCCCTCCGGTGAAATGCGCCGGGCAGGCTGAGGGTGGAGCGCCGACGGTACGATGTCCGCCGGCTGGGCCTGACCCACCGCTGGTGATCGGCTTTTCACCCCAGCCCTCTGCGCCCCCGAACCAGTGCGCTCTGGTCGGGGGCGCAGCCGTGTCTCCGCTGTCAGGAGACCCCGCTCCGGTCCCCGGCCCGTTCAACCGTCGCGATGAACGGCGCCTCATCTGTCGGTGGGGTCGCCGTCCAGGGGCCGGTGACCCGCCACCCGTCCCGTTCCAGGGCTTGGGTGGCTGCGGCAGGGTCGAAATCCTCGTCGGGTCCGGTGCCGGTGCAGTAGCCGAGCGGGCCGTCGACGGGGTCGTCGACATAGACGTGCCAGTCGGAGTGGTACTCGGCCCGCGCGGTCAGCGCCGCGGCAGGCGCGGTGAGGTGATCACGTGTCATGCCCTCACGGTAGGAGTGAGGGTTGCGGCCGTGGCCGGTCTTCCGGATTCCGGTCCGCCGGTCCCTGGGGGCAGGTATATGCGGTGGTTGCAGGACGTGGCGACGGTCTCCTCGGCGGTGGTCCGTACGATCGGGGAGCATGACGACCCGCCGCCGGCTGGGCCCCGGCCCCGCCGAACACCGCTCCCCCGCCGCGACGGACAGCACTGTCCCCGGCCCCGTTCCTCCACGGGTCCAGGCGGCCGACGCGGATCTGAACGGGGGCGCCCTGTACCGCCCCGACCTCGACTCGCTCGCCGACATGCGCGCCCGCGGCGTGCTCGGCCACCGCCCTGCGGCACCGGATCCCGGCTCTCGCACCTACGGCCACGGTGCAGGAACGCGGGCGGAGAGCTGACAGGGCAACCGCCGCCCCGGGGGCAGAGCCAGCCTCGCCGTCAGCGGGCGCCACGGAGCAGTCGTCGGTCGTCCTGAGAACGGGCAGCGTCGGGTCAGGCCACGTCAACCGGGAGAGCGACTTCCGACCGCGTGGTCGCCTTCAGTTTCATCCGCCGGTCCACCAGGTCCCCGCCGGTGAACGATCCCCAGTACGGGTGGGTGCTGACGGTCTCCGACAGTGCCAGGCATTCCTGGCGCAGCCCGTCGACGGCGGCTTTCTGCTCGTCCGTCCAGCCCGGCGACGGCGGCCGGCCGCCCGTGACCTCACCGGTGTGCGAGTGCTCCTTCCCCGGCCAGCCGGTGTGCGGCTCCACGGAC
Source organism: Streptomyces sp. ML-6 (assembly GCF_030116705.1). Taxonomy (NCBI): domain Bacteria; kingdom Bacillati; phylum Actinomycetota; class Actinomycetes; order Kitasatosporales; family Streptomycetaceae; genus Streptomyces; species Streptomyces sp. ML-6. Next base: position 87,155 of record NZ_JAOTIK010000003.1, on the reverse strand, counting down.
CAGGGCAGGGTACGCCCGAGCGCGGCGAGCTCCGCGGTGGCCTCGTGCAGACGGACCTGAGCAGCGCGGAGATCATCGGGGAAGGGGGTTTCAGCCATGCCTGAATGATATGCGTGTTCGATTTTGAGTCCGGGGAGGCAGGCCGCAGAGCGCTGGCCGATGTCTGCACCGCCCCGCCGTCGGCTCCTCCGCCAGCCTCGCCGCGCTCATCCGCGCAGAGCTGCTGTTCCGCCGCCTGGATCGAGACACCCGCAGTGACGACGTCCTCGCCCGCCGCCCCTGACACCTCGAGCCCTCCCCTCCTCACGCGGTCCTGCCCAGCGGCGCCGTCTGCGGAACCGCGGCCGCCGTTCCGGCTGCCCCCGCCCCGCCGCCGGCTCTCCTGCCTGTGGGACCTGCCTGCCGCGGGCTGACGTACGGTGTCTACCGGCCGGGTCTGATTCACCACCCACCGGTGATCGGCTTTTCACCCCGGCCCCCTGTGCCCCCGAACCAGTGCTCTGGCCGGGGGTACAGCTGAGCCTCCCCTGCCAGGAGATCCCGCTCCGGGAGTCTGCGCCCATGACTGAAATCTTCGAGCACGCCCCGCAGATCTGGAACGCCGCGCAACTCCGCGACGCCTTGAAGGACCTTCCCGACGACGCGCCCATCCACATCGGTGTCGCGGAAGATCCCGGCGACTTCGACGGGTACCGCGGGGGTGTTCTCGTGGACGCTCACCGGGTCGAGAATTGGTGGCCGGCCACCGCCACCGAACCGGAGCGCACCGAGACCGAGAAGGCGCTGACGTTGTTCGTCGACTGGGAGCCGGGCGCGTACGACCGCCTCGACTGAACGAGACGCGCCCCTGATTCGGCATGCGTGGTCTGCGCCGGGTCACGCCGCGGTTGTGTGCCGGGGCCGGGCCGGTGCGATGGAGGCCTGGCCGCGCTCGGTGCGGGCCCGGTGACGGGCGGCCCGGATGCTGGATTCCAGGGTGCCGTCGTGCCCGGTGCGGCGCTGCTGGGTCTGGAGGATTTCTTCCTGGGTGCCTGTTTCTGATCCTTGCGGTCAGGCGCCAGCGCTTTCGCGGCTTCGGGTTGTCGAGGGCCGTCTGTCAGAGCTCGATCTTTCGGCCGCGGAACCGTAGGTCCGGACAGCCCTCGGTGTCGGTCCGGTGGCTCGTGCGACGTGTGCGGCCCCCCGACCGATTTCGGTCAGAGGGCCGCGGGGAGTGCTTGGTGGGGATCAGCTGGGCTGGTCGCCGGTGTAGCGGAAGATGTCCCCTGCGTTGTTGATGTGCCAGGCGGTGCCGTCGGCGCCGGCGGCGATGTCGGTGGCGGTGCCGGGAATCTTGATCCAGGGGTTGGTTCCGCTGGCGTCGTTGTTGGTGTACCGGTAGATACTGCCGGCCGGGTCGACGCCCCACACGTTGGTCCGGGAGCCCACCGCGATCCGCTTCAGACTTCCGTTGACGTCCGCCCACGGGTCGGAGGGGTCTTGGTCCCCGGTGTACCGGTAGACCCGGTTGCTGCTGTTGACCCCCCAGACGGTGCCGTCCGCCGCAGCGCCGATGTCGCTGAGTGAGCCGGGGATCTTGAGCCACGGGTTGGCGTCGTGGTTGGTGTACCGGTAGATGCTGCCGGCGGAGTCGACGCCCCACACGTTGGTCCGGGAGCCCGCGTCGATGCGGACCAGGCTGCCGTTGATGCCCACCCAGTTCGTCGTGCTCTGGTCTCCGGTGTACCGGTAGATCTGGTTGCCGCTGTTGACGCCCCAGACGGTGCCGTCCGCCGCCGCGCCGATGTCACTCAAGCCTCCCGGGATGTTGATCCAGGGGCTTCCGTCGTAGTTCGTGTAGTGGTAGATCGCGCTCGCCGCGTTCACACCCCACACCGTCGTCCTGGACCCCGCCGAGATGGCCGAGAGACTTCCCGCGACCTTCACCCAGTCCGCCATGATGCAATCACCCTTCCTTGACCGGCATTTGCCACCATCCTGAGCGAACCGGGCACGCTTAAGGAGGGTGTGACTGCTTGCCCTGGTGCGGGACCAGCCGGAAAGAGTCGGTTTCAATTCCTGTCCGCCTTGCAGTCCAGCGGTGGAGGCGCCTCGGCTGCGGAGATTGCGACCGGAAGAGCTGTCACTCCCGTCGGGGATGGACACGAGATGCGGTTCGTGCGTTTGGTCTAGATGACACCGCCGGGGAAGTCTGCCGCACCAACGTCAGACCCTCTGAGCAGACTCAGAGGGCTGTTCAGCATGGCCGGTTCTGTTGCTGTTTCGTCCGGGTGAGACGCCTGGTCATCAAGGTGATCGCTGCCCAGGTGATGAGAGTTTCGGAGTGCTGGACGAGGCGTTCGTAGTCCCTTGCGTGGCGACGGGCGTGCATCATCCAGGCCAGCGACCTTTCAACGACCCAGCGTCGGGGCAGAACGATGAATCCGGAGGTGTCCTTCGGGCGGCTGACCGGCTTGATCGTGAGGTTGAGACGCCTTTTCGCCCAGGCCACGAGCTTGCCCGCGTAGGCAGAATCCGCCCAGACGATCGTGATCTCCGGGTGGGTGAGGCGAAGTCGGAAGAGAATTTCCTTGGCCGCGTCGCGGTCGCTGAGGGAGGCGGGGGTGACCATCACCATCAGCGGGAGGCCGCGGGTGTCGACCACGACGTGCCGTTTGCGGCCGTTGATTTTCTTGCCCGCGTCATAGCCACGTGTCGCCCGGGAGACGGTCTCAGCGGCCTTCACTGACTGGGAGTCGATGACCGTGGCGACAGCTCTCGGCCCTTTGCCCAGCTCACGGCGGATGCGTGAGGTCAGGTGGTCACGGATCAGGTTGACGATCCCGGCGGCCGCCCAGCGGGCCATGAACCCCCAGACCGTCCGCCAAGGCGGGAAGTCCGCCGGCAGGGCCCTCCACTTGCAGCCGGTGTCCACGACATAGCGGATCGCGTCCACGATCTCGCGCCTCGGATGCTTCTCTGGGCGCCCTCCGACGACGGTGTCGCACGCCGGGATGGGTAGCAGTGGTTCGATCAGGGCCCATTCAGCGTCGGTGGTGTCGGTGGGATAGCGGCGGCGGCGCATGACAACGGGTGCCTCCAGGCATGGGTGCAGGGCCGGACGGCTTCGCCGTCCGGCCCCGCCGGGTGGGTTGGGTCAGGCTGAGGCGACGAGGTCGAGGGTGGATTCGATGGAGTTGAGCTGGGCGACGATGTGCCGTACCCACTTGTCGTTCGGGTGGGCGGCGGCGTGCGGGGCGACGGTGCCGGTGATGAACCGGCGGAACTGGGTCAGCTTCTCGCCCACCACCTGCCGTTCGTATGCCTCCAGCGCGGCCCGTTCTGCGCCGAGCTGGTAGCCGTCGCTGCGGGTCCAGATCAGCGGGGGCCAGCCCTTGGATGCGGCCTCGTCCTTCAGCGCCGCGAGGCCCGAGCGGACCTGGTGAGGGGACAGTGCGCTGGCCCTGACCAGCTGGTGGAACTCCAGCCCGGCTGGGCGGGCCTCGAAGAGGACGAAGCGGACGGTGTCCGCGTGCCGTCTGGCGGCGTCTCCCTTGCGCCGGGAGGCGCGGGGCACGACTACTCGCCCCGCAGCATGGCCGCGAGCTCGTCGTCCATGTCGACCTTGCCGGTGTCGACCGCGGTCTCGATCCAGTCCAGCGTCGCTCTCACCTTGGCGACGTTCTGGTGGACGATGACGCCTTCGTCCTCGGACAAGGTCCGGTCGCGCAGGCCGGGGACGGTGCGACCGGCCGCGGCGACGAACGCGTGGCAGGCGGTGACCAGGTCGAGGAACTCCACTGTCCGGTCGATGTTGCGGACCGCCGGGGCGACCGGGCTGGTGTCCTCGAAGTGCTCGCGGGCTTGTCGGGAGCGTTCGTTCTGGGCATGGTTGACCTGGAAGCGGGCGTGGTCGTCGCTCATCGCCTTGAACGCGATGTCCGGCCGCCGGAGCAGGTTCGTCGCCGCCGTGGTGGCGACGTGCTCGTCGCGGGTGAACTCCTCCACCACCCGGGCCCTGTCCACCGGGGTGACCGAGGCCGTCACCTCCGGACGTTTCAGGAACACGCTGGTCACCGCTGCGGCGACCTGGTCGTCCTGGGCCAGGGAGTGGATGGCGGTGATCTTCTCCTGGGGCGTGATGGGCGTCTCGACCTGGTTGCCCACGTAGCGGCGGGCGTCGTCCGGCACCCACCGGGTTTTGCCCTCGGGCGGAGTGAGGATGACGGCGAACCGCTCCTCCTCGTCCTCGATGAAGGCCAGCGTCCGGTGAACGGTGAAGGAGACACCGGGCTGACGACGGTCGGCCGGCCATCGCGAGGACGTCCACCTCGCCGACTTCACCGTGCTGAACTTCAGGCCGATATCCTCGGCCAGCCGCGTCAGCGTCGCGGTCACCGACCACTCCGGATCGGTCGGCACCCCGCCGCCCGTCTCCCGCATCGGCTCGATCTCCAGGGCGCGGTCCCCGATCGTGAACTGCCCGCGCGTCTGCTGTTCGACCACGTCCCGCAGCTCGGCCACGATCTGCTCGTAGCGGGACAAGGTCACTTCTCCGACGTTGCTGTTCTCCTCCGGCATGGTGCACTCACCATCCAACTGCGTTAACCGGCACGGCACTTCGGGCCGAGATGGACCGGTTCCGCTTCCTTTACGGAGAGTCAGACCAGAAGTAGGAAGATCGCAATAAAAGACGGAAAACGACCGAACGTGACCGTATGGGGTTCACAGAAGTGTTCGCCGCACGGTCACTGTGACCGAGTCCCGAACGTTTCCTTCCGCAGCCGCCAGGCGGCCACCTTGCACCGCTTCGAGCAGTAGACCGCCCGCACACTCCGGTCGACCCCGGCAATCCAGCCCGACCCGCAGATCGGACACGACCTCCGGTCGCCCTCACCGCGGACCGCCGCCAGGCGCCGACGCAACCGGCGCCGCAACCGCCACTGCCTGGAACGACACGCCGCCGAGCAGAACACCGCGTGCGGCCGGGCAGCCGGCCTCAGCCGTTCACCACAGCCCTCGCACACCCTCTGCACGGCCCCGCCAGCACCCTCAACCACCACGCCAGCGTAGGGCTCAGGCTACTCGCCAGCAGGGGATACGAAACGGGTTCTGGGCGGCGATCTCGGTGAAGGCCGCCTCGGGTTCGCGGTTCTGGAGAAGGGCTTGGGTCTGGCGGTCGGCGGCCTCCCGGATGAGGGGCGCGAGCGCGGTCTCGGAAGCGCCGCCGGCGGCGCGGTGGGCGTCTAGGGCGGCGAGGTAGCCGGGGTGCCGGGGCCGGGGCTGCTCGGGCCGCGCGGCTGGGCCGGGTGCCGGGGTCGGGGTGTGCGGCACGGCCGCCCCGGCCGTGCCCGGGCCGGGGGCGTCGACGGCCCCGGGGGCGAGGAGCATCAGGTGGTGCACGGTGCCGGGGCCGACGACGGCGTTGATCTGGTTGATGAACCGGGCCTGGTGGAGGGTGAGTTGGGTGCGGTATGCGGGTGAGACGGGGCGCAGGTGCAGGGTGCGGGTCTCCTCGTCGAACCGTACGGCGGCGACCTTGCCCACGAGGGTGGGGGCGATGGTGGGCCACTGGTCGAGGACGCTTCCGCCGGCCGCGGCGGTGTTCCAGCCGCGCTCGGTCATCATCCGCTTGATGGCGTCGCCCAGGCCCATCGGGTCGCGCCCGTCGCTGCCGCGCCGGGAGGCCGCCGCACCGGTGCGGCGCCGTGGCTGCGACGGGCGGGTCTTGGCCGCCGCGAGGGCGTTCTGGAGTGCGACGCGGGCCAGGTCGACGCCGGAGGCCGTGGTGGTGCCGGTCGTCGCGGTCGGGGTCGTGGTGGTGGTCATGCGGTGCCTCCCAGGAAGGCGGCGACGTCGGCCGCGGCGGTGTCGGCGTCCGTCCAGGTGCCGTGGCTGGTGGTGATCTGGGGGAGGAGGTCGTCGTAGCCGAGCTCGGCCTGGCGCTCGGCGAAGGCGGTCAGGCCCGCGTCGAGGAGGGCCAGCACGTTGTGGACCAGGCCGGGGCGCGAGGCGCGCAGCGGGCCGGTGGCGGCGGTCTCGTCCCAGCCCTCGCCCAGGTCGGCCTGTTGGGCCTGGTGCTCGGCGGTGGCCTGCTGGTCGAGGCGGGCGCGGATGTATTCCGCGGGCCGGGCCGGGCGCCAGGTCAGCATCCAGGAGTGGAGCTCCGCCGCGATCTGGTAGGCGTCCCACCCCGCGTCGGTCAGCGGCCGCAGCACGAACGCCAGCCTTCGCAGCCTGGTGCCCTGGGCCCAGTTGACCAGGGCCCTGACATGCCGGGCCGTCTCGATGTCCTGCCGGGTCTGACGGGCCGTACGACGGCTCCCGTCGCTGTTGCTTCTGGTCTTTCGAGGGGTAGGGCATGCGTTTCGGCGGCTCGCGCCCTCGCGCGAGGTGTCTTTACTACCACCATCAACATCAACATCAGGTACGTCGGGGTAACGACCAAGAGAATGGGGCTCACGGCCCGCTGAACTGCGGTTATCCACAGCCGAGTTATCCACAGGAGCAGCCCCCGGAACACCGGCACCCCGGCGTGCGGCCGCACGGCGCCCCGTACGGGACTTCCGCGACCGGCGCGCCTCGCTGCGGGCAGCGGACTGTGCGACCGCCCGCTCCCGGCCGGCCCCGGTCACCCCGCACACCCGCGCCCGGTACCCCGACCCCTCCAGCCGGTGCCCCATCGCCTCGTCGTACACCGGCGGGACCACCGCCGCGTAGACCGTCGCCGTCGCCGTGTACGGCCGTCCGGGCAGGCGGAGGTTGGTCTTCGACCCGTGCCGCCACCAGGCCAGAGCACCGAGCTCCCGCAACACCTTCACGTGCCGCTTCACCGTCGCGACCGACACGCCGCACCGCCGCGCGGTGCCCTCCATCCCGTACATCACCAGCCCGCGCCCGTAGTCCATCCGGTCCGCGAGATCCCGCGCCACCACGACCGTCGTCGCCCCGGCCCCCGGATGCAGCCCCGCAGAGACCAGCCACACCACCGCACGCAGCCACGCCCGCGGCTCACACCGCCGCGACCGCGTACGCCACACCTCCTGGCCCTCACCCACGACCAGCACCGACACCGGCTCGTCGACGGCCTGGTCGTCGACGAGCCGGCCGTCGACGAACCCGGACGACGAACCCGGAGCGGGCACCACGGCGGCCGACGCCGCCACGGCACTCACCGACCCACCCGGACAACGAGAGAAGAGATCATCCCAGCAGCCTCGCGCAGACCGCCTGTGGACAGAGGCGAGGGAGCGGCGAGACCCCTGATCTCTCCCGCACGGTGAGCAAAAACTTCGGATGGCGTCCCGCCACATGGGACGGCGGCCGACGCCGCTACGGTGTTCATCGGGACCGTCCGGATCAGGGCGGATGCCCCGGCCTGCGAAGAAATGGGTGTCATGGCGGCACCGTGGCCGACGCGGGGGTTAGTCCCGCAAGTCCGATGCCGACGGGCCGTCCCCGTCGTGCGTACGGAATCACGGCGCAGGCCGGGGCGGCTGGAGGTGTAGATGCGCGTCACATCTGCCACAAGTGCGGTTTCACCGGCAGATGTGACATAGAAGTCGAAGAAAGATCCCGACGAGGTGGCCGGAGGCCGGCGGGGGTGGTGCGGGCGGCGCATGGTGGTGGTTCTCCCCTGTCAGGGGAGCCATGTCCAGCGAATGTGACCTGGTGGTGCCCAGGGGTGGTGGCGCCCCGTGGGAAGGGACGCCTATCCTGGGTACAGGTGACTGCGCGGACCCATGGGTGCACGGGCATCACCCCGGCGAGGTCACCTCACCGGACACGACTCGGGCTGTAGTGGGCTGGCGAGTCGAGGCATTTCAGATGGCCGCTCCTGTTGGCGCAGGGCGGCCATCGCTCGTTTATGGCGGGCGGTCTGTGTTTGTGATCATTGAGCTGTTCCTCTTGGCTGCTGGGGTGGCTGAGGACATGGGCGGCTGTTACGCGTCGAAGTCGTACTCCAGAACATAAGCCGCAGAATCCAGGGTCATTTCGTTGACCTCCACCGCGTGGCCGTCTGCTGTGAACGCGGTGCGGCAAATCTTGATCACCGGCGTATCGCTAGGCAGGTTGAGGCCAGCGGAATCGTCAGCCGATGGCATGCGGATCGCTACTTCCTCACGGAAGTGGACCGGCTCGGCTCCTTGTTCGGTAAGCCGCGCATAGATGCCTCCTGCCCCCGTGTCTGCCTGAGTGATTGCCGTACCAGCCACTAGATCGCGAGGCAGGTACGACGTTGAGAGCAGCACTGGCCGCCCCTCCACGATGTGCCGTCGAGAGCGGGCGAAGGCCATTTCGCCCTCGGGGAGCTGCAGGACGCGAGCAATTGCTGCTGGCGGGATGACGTCTCCCAGTACTTGGCTGTCCGTGGTCAGCGCTCGATTGTCGTCGGCTTCGAAGACTGACTGACCTGCACGCCAACGTTCCCGGGAGAGGCGAGTGACGCGTCGGCTGCGGATCGGCGTGAAGGATCGGACGAAGAAGCCGGCGCCTTTGCGGGACTCGACCAGCCTTTCATTTTTGAGTGCGTTGAGCGCCTGACGTGCGGTCATGGCTGCTACGCCGTACTTGGCTGCTAGTGGATTCTCGCCAGGCAGGCGATCCCCCGGGCGGTATTCGCCCGCGTCGATCGCAGCCCGCAGGGCGTCAGCGATCTGGCGGTACTTCGGTTGCTTGCGTGGTCCGCGAGACATCCCCTCTCCCTACATCGCTAGCGATCCTACGGCCTCTCGTTGCGCCGATCACGACGGCGCCACAACGCGGATCCTACATCGCTAGGGATGTCTTGACATCCCTAGCGAGATACCGTTTCCTTGAGGCATCGCTAGCGAGGTCTCGCAAGGGAGCCGCGCGGCGTGAACCGCTGGGTCTTCAAACTCGGGCCCTTCCAACTTCATACGTCTGGCTGCCGTGCTTACACGCCGGCCAGGGTGACGAGTACGACGCGGTCCCCTGGAGCACAGCCAGTTGTGCCACCTGCAGCCGTTGCGCTGCCCGTGGGCCAAGTGCAGGACCAACCCCTGTACCTGGCCGTCGGAGAACGCAACAGCAAGGGAGACAGCAAATGCGTCACAACGGACGTACACCCCTGAAGGCCAGCACGATGCGGCCCGAGCACCTCAGCCTCCGCGAGAACGAGCCCCGCCTCGTGGTCTGCCCGGACTGCGACACCTGGCACCGCCTCCAGCGCTCGATGATCCTGCCCCACCGCAACGGCGTCCCCGCCGAGCGGACCGGGCGCCGATACCTCGGCGACAAGCCATCCGGCGGACGCCGCTGCCCCGGCAGCGCGCAACGCATCGCCATCGACATCAGCGTGGAGGAGTGGACCGAGCGCCTGCTCGAGGCCGAGACCACAGCCGCTGGCCGTCGTACCGCCCGCCCCATCCGCAAGCCCCGTCCCCAGCCCACGCCCGCGCCGGTCCAGATGCCCGCCGCCACCCGCCCGCTGCGCGAGCAACTGGACGATCACCTGCAGAGTGACTGCCCCCACTGCCGTGCTGGCCGCTGCGCCCATGTCATCGAGCTGCGTCAGCGGATCCGCCGCACCACCCAGATCGTCGCTGCTCCGCTCACCCCGATCTACGGCCAGATCCGCACGGCTCTTCGTGAGCACCGTGCCTCCTGCGCGCCGTGCGGGAGCGGCGTCTCGTGCGACGCAGGCCGCAACCTTGCCGCCCGGGAGCACCTGGCCCGCACTGCCTGACCTCGTACGACCAGTCAGAACCACGACAGCAGCCCCCAGCGCCCCTGGCCTGGGGGCTTATCAGGCTGCCCGCACCCGCTCACCACGATGGAAGGACCCGCCCATGACGCTCGCCCGGCTCTCCCCCACCGCTGCTCGCCTTGCCTGCCGCCCCGCGCTCCAGGCCGCCGTCGACGCCGGCGCCCGCTGTGGCCAGGACCGATACCGGGAACTGTTCGACCGCAACCCCCAGTCGTCGCCCGTGACTTGGTCGGTGCAGCAGGCGGCCGCCCGGCAGTTCTGCGCCGAGTGCCCGGTCCGTCCGGCCTGCGAGGAGCTCGCGCTGCGGGACGGTATCGGCGACCGCTCGTGCGACGGCCTGGTCCGTGGCGGCCGCACCGGCCAGGAGTTGGCCATCGACCGGGAGATCCGCCAGCCCGCCCGCCTTGCTGCCGTGGCCGCAGCAGACCGGCAGCACCTCCTGGTACTCGCCGTCGCAGCCTGTGAGCGGTTCACGCTCGACTACACGATGGAAGCCGGGCCCATCACCAGGCAGGGACTGCGGCGCGACGCCGTGGAACGGATCGGGGCGATAGCCATGCGCGCCGCTGACCGGGGCGAGGCCTGGAACATCGCCGTCTACAACGCGGCTGGCGCTGATATCACCGACGAATTCGATTTTGCCCGCAATGACTTCGGCGACCTTCCGCTCGCGGCCTGACCGGCTCCTGTGCTGCACGTCGTCCCCAGCCCTTCGGGGCTGGTGTCGGCGTGGGGCCGCAGGACCCCACCGTGCGCCGTCTTCAGAAAGAGGGCGAGCCCCCGACACGGCGCTGCACACGCCATATGTGCCGGGGGGCCAGCACGGATCCCAACAAGCTCGAGGAGAGCTGATCCGCATGGCCATTATGGCAACTTGCCCGCACGTCGGGCCCACCGACGACCCTCACGCCGGGCTCATCGACGAAATGACCGATGACGACAACCGGCGGGGGCCGGAGCCTGACGAGACCGAGTTTCATCAGCTCGTTGGCCGCCTCGTCGCCGTGGGCGATGACCAGGCCCGGGCGGCTGGCCGCCGTGTTCGTCGGACCTACGCCGAGATGCTCCCCGGACCGTACGACCGCCAGCCGGTCCTCTACATGGCCCCCAGCATCGTCTTCGAGACGAGTGAGCAGGCCAGGGGGTACGCCGCATGAGCGCCCTCGAGGACCAGCAGGCGGCAGCGGCAGCGGCCTCCGAGGCCGCTGCCAAGGCCGAGGAGGACCGCCGGCAGGCCGAAGAGGCCCTGCGGCGACACGCCGAGTCGGTGCTCAAACTCAACGGCAAGTGAGCGCCCGGCACAGCTGACAGCTGCGCTCGCGCGGCTCTGGCCCGCGCTGTCCGTGACACGGGGCGGGCCAGAGCCGCTGACCTTACCCGCGCCCGGACGGCCGCCATCCCGGCGGCCGTCCGGGCGCGGGACGCCGGCCATGCCGTCGCCGAGATTCACCCGGCCGCTGCCCGAGAGACGTCACCCCGCATGCCCAACCACCAGGCAGGTCCCCGTGGCTGACGACCTGTACGCCCGCTACATGCACGCCCACCGCGCCTGGCGCACCCACCACCGGGACTGCGAGCCCTGCCGGTCCGGGCAGCACTGCCCGGACGGAGCCCCGCTGTACCAGCGGTTCGCCGACCTCCAGGACGCCTACCTCCGCGAGCTGCGCTCGCGCGGGTCCGGGCCGCGCCGCCCGTGACGCGGGACCGGTTACGAAGTCGTGGCCCGCCCCGCGCTCCTATCCCCGGCCGGCTGCCCGCCCGACGAGCAGTCGGCCTTTCACGAACCCTCGCTCCGGGCACAGACCCGACCCGATCATCCGAAGGAGACAAATGAACGCCAGCTCTTCCTCTTCCGTGGCCGAGGTGGCCGCGCCGGTCACGTACCGGTGCGACGACTACGTCCTCTACCGCGACCCCGAAAAGTTCTGGCTCGGCAAGCCGGGGCACACGGTGGTCTGCCGGGTCGACGGGGTCATCCCCTTCAGCAGCGGCGAGATCCGCTACACCCTGGCCCGCCTGGACAGCACCGGCGGGCTGATCAAGCAGGCCCGCGCCCCGTACATGCGGCTGCTGCCGCCGGCCGACGCGATGCGCGACATCGACACCGCACCGCTCGACACGGTCACGGACACGGCCGACATGACCCCGGCCGCCGTCGCCTGGCTCACCGCGCAGACCGCCACCGCCTCCCGGCGCCCGGAGCTTCCCCGCCCCTGACGGACTGCCAGTTGCCCGACCCGTCCGGTCCGGCCGCCGAACCCCAGCGGCCGGACCGGACGGTGAGGGGAGCCCGGACAGCCCGGACGACCACCAAAGACCAGGAGGACCCGATCATGATCAGCCTTTACGACGTAACGAAGCTCGCCGAGCAAGCCGCCGCCTACCACCACCCCCACTTCCAGGGCGTGGCCAAGACCGAGTACAACAGCGTCTCCTTCACCTTCGCCGCGTTCACCGGGCTGGAGAAGGAGCCCGTCCTGCCCCGCGAGGTACGGACCGACTCCCGCCTGAGCGACGCGGCCTGCGACCTGCTGGAGGAGGAGTACCGGGAGGCCCGCAACCTCTGGTACGACGCCGGGTACGTCCGCGCGCTCACCAACCTCCGCCCCGCCGCCACCCAGGCCTGGGGCACCTTCGACCAGGCTCGCACGCAGCTGGACGAGGCCTTCGCCGCCCTGGCCACCACCGACGACACCCACTGGCACGCCGCGGTGTCCAGGCTGGTCACCGCGCAGGACCAGGCGCTGAAGGCCGCACGGGCCTGGGACGAGCAGGCCGCGGCCCTCGTCGAGGTCAACGAAAAGTTCCTGTACAGCGACCTCTCCCGCCGGGACGCGTACGCGCGGGCCGGTCTCGACACCACCGGCTGGGTGATCGGCGACTCCTACGACTACCGGGGCTACGGCGAAAGGCCGCTCGTGCGGCAGATGTCCGCCGTGATCACACAGCAGCGCGAGCACCTGCAGACCGTCGCCTCGCTCACCGGCGACCGCGCCCGGTCCTGACCCGCCCGTACACCGTTCGGCAGAAGGAGATTCAGCATGGAGCACGAAAAGGAACCGGTCCCGCAGGAGCGGGCCCTGACCAGAGGCCAGGGGGTGGTGCTGGGAGCCGCAGCCGTCCCGATGCTCGTCGTCGGCGGGATCGGAGCCGCAGGTACCTATACGAACATGCGGGCGCATTTTTCTGAGTCCGCGACGGCGCTCGGGGTCGTCGCGGCCGGTGAGGGCGCCACCCTGGTCCTGGCCCTCGTCCTGGTCGGGCTGACCCTGCTGGGGCAGTCCTCGCCCCCGGCGGTGCGGCTCGGTCTGTGGGCGCTGCCCGCGGTGGCCTCCGCCACCGGCGCGGTCGTCGCCGAGGACACGACGGAGGCCGTCGTCTATTCGGTGACCCCGATGGCGATGTGCGTGGCCGCGGAGGGCATCGGACTCCTGGCCCGCAGGGTGGTGATCTACCGCACGCGCGTCGACATGGAGGCCCAGCGCCGCAACGCCAGGACGCTGCAGAAACTTGCGGTGCAGAGGGCACTGGCCACGAACCACCCCGACGAGAAGGCCCGCAAGAAGGCGGATCGCAAGTCCTGGCGGCTGGCCCGCCGGGTCGGTGTCGGTGACGACGGCCTTGGGACCGGCCTGGTGACCGTCCAGCGCGACCGGATGACGGCCGGTGCGGACACCGCGCTCACCGCGATGTTCGCCCCGGCCGTCACACCGGCCCTTGCCGCGTCCGTCACACCCGCCCTCGAACCGGGGGCACCCGCCGCACCGTCCGTCACGCCGTCCGTGACGGACGGGACCGTTCGGGACACCGGCGGCACGGCCCCGGCAGGGGCCGTCACGGACACAGTCACGCAGGTCAGCCCGGAAACGGGCAACGATCCGTCACAGGGCGGGGAAACCGTCACGCCCCTGCCCCGTCACACCGTCACGGCCACCGACACGGAGGGTGTGACGGAAACCGTCACGGACCACGCCGAGAAGGCCGTCACGGACGAGACCGTCACGGGTGAGCAGTACACCGTGACGCTGGAGGACCTCGCGGCCGTCGCGGGCGTCCCGGTCCCCGTACCGGGCGAACACCTGACTGACGAGCAGCTCGCGGTCGTGCTGCGCCACCTCCGCTACCGCGAGGACCCTCCCCGGTCCTACCGCCGGGCTGTGGGCGACTTCCGTGACGCTGGATACGTCGGCAGCGAGAAGCGGGTCCGCAGGGTCTGGGGCGAGCTCATGTCGTCCGAGGAGACCGACACCCCTGCCGAGCCGGACTCCGAGCACGAGAGCACGGACGAGGACGACGAGGAAGAGGCCGCTCCCCGGCCCTGATCCCCAACCCCCGGCACCACCAGTGATGGCCAGCCCGGCACCGCCGGACTGGCCGTCGCTGCGACTGCCGGAACCATGCACCACGCAGTCGACAGGCGGCAGCAGACCCGGTCGAGCAGACCCGGCGAGCGACCCCGGCGAGCAAAGCCACGCGCTTCGCAGACCCGGACGAGCAGACCCGGCGCGCCCCCGGAGGAGCCCCGCCCGAAGCCGCTCCCGGCCCGCTTTCCACGGCCCGGCCAGGAGCGGCTCCATCACCCCCAACCAACCGTCAGGAGCGTGTTCACCATGGCCTTTTTCGGCCTGATCGGCAACGACCAGAAGCTCGCACAGGAGTACAGCGGCCGCGAGTCCGCGAGCGAGAAGGCGGCCCGCAAACGCCGCGAATCCCACCACCGCAACGCGCGGGCGGCGGACCGGCAGGGCCAGGCGTGGGAGGCCTCCGAGCGCGCCCGCCAGGACCGCGGCGGCTGGTGGCGCACCCGCTGACCACCCCGCCCCACCTCCATTCCACACACCCCGAGGGGCCGCCGCAACGACACCCGGTACGGCGGCCCCTCGGGGCCTCAACTCCCTTCTGGAGAGCCCGTGTTGCTTGTCTGTCTGCATGTCCGTCGTCCCCGCCGCCTGCGTCACCTGCGGCGCCTCGCCGATGTCCCGGTCACGGTCACCCGCCTGCCCGGCCGTCCCCTGCCCGCCCCGCCGGCCGCCACGGTCCCGCGGCGGCTGCCCGACGGGTTCCGTCCCGCCACCACCCCCGCCCCCGCGCCCACCGCCCTGGCCACCGCCGACGCGGACGAGCTGGCGGTGCGGGCCTGGCTCCACCACGACCAGCACGGCCACACCGACGCCGATACGGAGGTCCGGCGATGACCGACACCACCCATGGCCGGCCGATCGAGCCGACCGACGTCAAGCTCTCCACGGAGCGCACCGACAACGGCACCACGCCGCCACCTCCCCCGCCTTCCACCCCGCCGTCCGTGCCGGACCCGTTCCTGCCGCCGCCCCGGCGCACCACCCCGCCCCCGGCCGGACCTCCGGCCGCTCCCCCGGCCAGGCCTCCGGCCGCTCCCCCGCCGCCCCGTGGCGACGGGGGCGTGGCGGTGGCCGCACCGGCGCCCGCCCCCACCGTGCATCACCACCACTACTACCCCGCCCAGCCCGCACAGCAGGACCGGCCGCCCCGGTTCAGCGTCTCCCGGCTCAGCCCGCTGAAGAACGGGTCCGCCTTGGTCGCGGGCCTGCTCCTCCTCCCGGTGACGGGCAAGGTCCTGCACGTCTTCGGGGACGAGCCCGGGGTGCTGATGGCGGCCCTGGCCGCCGCCGGGATCCTGGAGCTGCGCAAGCGCGGCCGCTCCTGGCCGGTCCGCTTCCTGACCTGCAACATCGTCGCTTCCTGCTTCGTCACCCCGGCCGGTCTGCACCTCTTCGGCTACCTCTTCACCGGGGTGTGGTCATGACCGTACGGACCTTTCTCCTGGCGGTGCTGCGGTGAACGTACCCGTGGGAGAGTTGCTCGCCGGCCTCGCCGTCCCTTACCTGACCAGCGTTGTCCGCACGCTCACCCGTCGCGGGCTCACCGACCGGGCGGAGCGTCTGCGGCGCCCCGCGCCGGGGCTCGGCCTCCTCGCCGTCGCCGCCGCCGTGAGGTGGCCGTACCTGGCCCACACCGTGCCAGTGCCGGTCGAACTCGCAGTCGCCGCCGCCTTCTACCTGCTGATCCTCTCGGTCAGCTGCTGGCTCCTGCCGCCAGAGCCCGGCCCGGACTGCCGCGCCGCCTACGACCGCCTGGCCACCCCGTGGGCCGTAACAGTCCTCGGAACCTTCCTGATCGCCGTATCCGGACCCGTGCTCACATGGCTGACCTGGGGTGTGCTGCCGTGAACGTGACGCCGACCCAGTTGTCCCTCGGCGGCTTCGCCCTGGCGGCCGCAGTCCTCGTGCTCACGCTCGCCCGGTGGTGGCGCACCGGGCGCGAGGCGCCCTCGGCGGCCGCCATCACCGGCGGCCTGCTGATCGGCCTGCTCAGCGCCCTGTGCTCCGGCGGTCTGCTCGGCTGGGCCGCCCGCCGCACCGCCACCACCCTCACCAACCCCCTCGGCAACGCGATCGCCGGTACGGGCAGCAGCCGGCTGCTGCCCGAGACCGCGCCCTCGGGCATGAGCCCCGGCGGCGCCGTCGCCACGACCGTGCTCCTGGCCGTCCTCGTCCTCGCCTGGCGCTGCTGCGACAACCAGCTGCGCCGCCAGATCGCGGCCGGTGCGCTGGTGGGCTCGGCGGCCGGGCTGACCGCGGCGGTGTCGGGCCTGGCCGCCCTCACCCTCATCCCGGCCGTGAATCACCTCGGCGACCAGATCACCGCCCACCTGCCCTTCCAGTAACCCCTCTTCCCCTGCGTATGTGACCGGAGGTCACCGTGCTCAACCTGCCCACGTCCTCCCTGACCGCCGGCGGCCTGGCCATCGGCCTCGCCATCCCCGCCCACTTCGCCGCCCACTGGCTCAAGGCCAACTTCAAGTCCAAGAAAAAGGATTGGAAGACCCTGATCCCCTTCGCCGGTGGCGTCGCCTACGGCGGCCTGGCCTCCATGTGCACCGGCGGCCTGATCGCCTTCGGCGCCGGGGCCATCACCCTGTTCGGCAACGGCGCCGGCAGCCTTGCGCTGTGGGGGATCACCGGCGGGGACGCCACCCGGGGCGTCCGCGCCACCCCGGTCGAGCTGACCGCCGACGGCAACATCCTCCTTTTCCTCCTGACCGTCGTCGTCTTCGGCCTGTGGAAGGCCATCAAGTCCGAGGAGAAGAAGCTCGCCAAGCGCGGCATCGTCGCCGGTGTCCTGCTCGGCCTGTCCGCCGTCCTCGGCGGCGCGGTGGCCGCCACCGTGATCCCCACCGTCAACAACTTCGGATCGCAGCTCCTCGGGTCCGTCGGCTGACCCCGCCCCCGAACGCCGTGTCCCGGCGCCATCGGTCGCCCGCACCCACCCGCACCGCCCCTTTCGCCCCGGCGGCCAGGGGCGGCCCGTGTGTGCGGACGGCCGTCACCGCCCGGCCCCCGGCCATCTGCCTGCCCGCCCCGTGCCCCTTGGAGGAGCACCGTGACATCCCGCCTGCCCGACCGGATCATCGTCGACGCCGAATTCGTCGACGACGAGCCCACCACCAGTACCACCGACACCGACACCGCTGCCGCCGATGCCGCCGACCGCCCCAGTCTGGCCGCCCGCACCGCCACCTTCCTCAGCGCGGCAGCCCTCCGCGAGGCCACCGCCGTCCGCGAGGGCCTGCGCATCCTGGGCGCGGAACGTGCCGGATGGTTCAACAGCGACAGCACCCTGGTCACCGACGCCCACGTCCGCGCCGATCTCCTCAACGACCGGTACGCCACCTGGCAGCAGGACCAGGCCCGCGAGGCGCAGCGCCTGACCGAGAAGGCCGAGGCGCTGGAGAAGTCGGCCGACGAGAAGGTGGCCGAGGCCAGTGCCGACGGTGCCGGTCCGGGCGACCACCAGCGTCTGGGCAAGGACGCGGAGAAGCTTCGGAGCGAGGCCGCCGCGTGGCGCGAGTGTGTCCGGCAGGTCGAGCTCCAGCCCTACACCGGACACCGCGAGCCCACCGCCGCCGAGCTCGCCACCCATCGCAAGCGGATGGGAAACCGCCGCCGCTGGAAGGCCATCGCGGCCGGTGTGGCCGCCGGGTGGGGCATGCTCCAGTTCGGCGGCCCCACACTCCTGGGCGGCATCCTGAGCGGGCTGGTGGCCGTCGGCTGGGCGAAGGGACGGTTCACCACCTGGCGCGCGGCCCCGCCCGAGGTCCCCCAGCTCGACTACGCCGCCCCCGCCGCCCCGGTCACCGCGTCCTCATCTGCCGCCACGAGCCCTCCCGGCGCGGCCTTCATCCCCCATCAGGCCTCCCCGGCCGGGCCGGGGTTCACCAACCCGGCCGGTGCTCCGGGCTTCACCGCCTCCTGGACACCGGCCGACACCCCCTCCCCTGCCGGGCCCGACGAGGCAGAGCTGGACTGCGAGGAGACCGACCAGCTCACCGAGGCGATGCTCGCCGCCGGAGCGATCACCGAGGGCACCGTCCGCCTTGCCCGGCCCGACTCGATCACCCGCGTGCCCGGCGGGTGGCTCGCGCACGTCGTTCTGCCCAAGGGCGATGGGGTGAACGTGGAGACCGTCCTGCCCAAGCTTGGGCAGGTCGCTGGGGAGATGGGTCTGGACCGGGCCAGGTTCTTCATGGACCCGGTCCATGCCTCGGCCGGCGGAAACGCCAAGACCATCGCCGTCGCCGCCTTCCAGGAGGACCCGTTCACCGAGCCGCGGACCTCCCCCCTGGTCGGCATGGACTCGGTCGATGTCTGGGAGCACGGCATCCCCGTCGCCTTCGACGCCTTCGGCACCCTGGTCAATCTGGTCATGAAGGACACCAGCCTGGCACTTGGCGGGGCCTCCCGCACCGGCAAGGGCGCGGCCCTGCGCGGCATCATCGCCGGTGCCCTGCTGGACCTGCGGGTGAACCTCCGGCTCGTCGACGGTAAAGCCCCCGGCCAGGACCGCTGGAGGAACCTGGCCGCGACCTTCATCGACGAACCCGGCACCAAGGGCGCCAAACGCACCCGCGCCCTGCTCGAGGCCCTGGTCGCCGACCTGGACCGCCGTGCCGCGATCCTCAAGCAGTACGGGATGGAGCAGATCGACGACCCCGCCCTGATCCCCGAGCTCGGCGGCCTCGAGCTGGTGGTCATCGACGAGGCCGCGGCCATCACCGGCGACCGCAAACACGGCGCGGCGATCAAGGAAGCACTCTCCTCGCTCGCAGCCCGCGGTCTCTCGTTCGGCATCATCCTCGTCATCGCCACCCAGGTCGTCACCAAGGGCGCCGACGGTGTGCTGCCCCGCCTGGTCACCGGCAACATCACCTGGAAATGGGCGATGCGGGTCACCGAGACCACCGAATCCAACATGGCGCTGAGCCAGGGCGCGGCCAAGGCCGGCTGGGACGCCTCCACGCTCGATCCGGCGATCCGAGGCATGGGCATCCTGCTCGCCGACCGCTACCGCCGCATCCGCTCCCTCTGGCTCGACGGCCCCGACCTCCTCGCCCTGATCGAGAACATCACCCGCATCCGCACCACCGCCGGCCGCCTCCGCGGGCAGTGGAACGACCCGATCGAGGCCGCGATGCGCAACCTGAGCACCCCGCCTCCCGGACACGCTGCGTCACCGAAACCGGCCGCTCCGGCCGACGCGGACGAAGACCTCGACGAGGGCCTGGACGACGAATTCGGCCCCGAGGACGAAGCCGAGGAGAGAGAACACGACGGCCCCGGCACCGAGGACGACAGGTCCACCGGCGCCGACGGCGTGCCCATCCTCCTGCTGCGCGCACACAAGGCGGTGCTCGCCGCGGGAGGCCGGATGCACACAGGACCGCTCGCCCAGGCCCTCGGCTACGAGGACTCGCGGAAGCTCGGGATCGCCCTCAACAGCATCCTGCGGGAGGTCGACGTCGAACGCCCGGCAGGCGGCCAGCTCCGTGTCCCCGGCACCGACAAACCCGGCCTCGGCTACTACGCCGACACCCTCGCCACCGCCATCGAAAGATACCGAGGGTGACCACCGCACCCCGTACACCCCCTACAACGGCATCCCAGACACCCCGTCTGGGATGCCGCCCCCGTATGGGTTCCTGACCTGCATGTATGGGTTGTCTGGGATCAGGGAGACCCCCCGGAATCCCGCCCGGCAGACCCCATACAGCCGCCCACCAGGACCCACCCCCAACAACCCCGACATCCCATACAACCTCACGCACCGTCACCCGCGCCCAGAGGGCGAACACCCCGGCCCCCGCCACCGAACCCACCCCCACCACAACTCCGCGCCCGCCGGCACCAGCACGACGCCGACGGGCGCGGAGCACTGCCCACCAACGACTGGAGGAACCGCTCGTGCCCATCCCCCGCCCGCCCCGCCGGACCGGCCGGCCCCGACCCCGGCGCCCCGGACCCCGCTACCCGAACCGGCCCGCCCGGACCCCCGGCACCTGGAGCAAGTGATGCCCCCAACCCGCACGACGCGGCGCCGCACAGCCGCCCGGGTACCGCGCAGCACCACGGCACTGCCCGAATACGACCGCGGCGCCGTGCCCGCCGGACTGGTCACACGGCGTGACCTAAGGGCAAGGAACCTCAGCCCCGGGCACAACGAGGGCCCGGTCGCGATCCTGCGCTGCAAACTGTGCGCCACCCGCCCGGACTGGTCCTGCCGCCACCCCACCCGCGGCTTCCTGCTCCGCCTCGACCTCGCAGTGCCCAAGAGAGTGCCGACACTCGCTCAGGAATGGGCACTGGACCGCGCAATGGCCGCGAGAACCACCTGCCCGCGATGTAAGCGCCGCTACGAATTCTGCCTCCCGCTGCGCACCCAGGGCGTCTACGACCCCTGCGACAAAGGCTACGAACCCACCCCCGGCACCTACACCACTCCCCCGGCCAAGCACCCGCTCGCCTGAACCGAGAAGACCACCACCCATGAACACCACCGCCAGCACCGACCCCACCGCCAGCACCGAGTCCGCCACGATGAACAAGAACCTGGACAACGGCTGTGCCGACGTCGCGGCGGAGATCGCACGCACGGACCAGAAGGGCTCTTTACTCCTCGCCTTCGACGGGGCGGCCCTTGCAGGCCTGGCCAGCCTCGCCGAAAAGGACCTTCCCCGGCCCGCCCAGATCGCCGGCGGTGCCGCCGCCCTCACCCTGGTCGCCGCCGCCGTACTGCTGCTCCTGGTCGTCCGGCCCAATCTCGGAGGCCGCACCTCGGTACCCGGAACCTTCCCGTACTGGGCCCAAATGGACGCGCCCGCCATCCGGGCCTCCATGAGCGCCGACACCCGACCCGCCCGCATCGAGGCCCTCTCCACCAGCGCCTACACCAAGTACAAGCGGCTGGAGCGGGCAGTCGACACGATTCTGATCGCGCTCGCCCTGCTCCTGGCCGCCGCTGTCCTCGCCGTCACCGGATGAGCAGCTGACCGCACACGCTCGCCCTGGTCCTCATCGCCGTGGCAGCCACCGCTGCCCGGCACACCCACCACACCCCATAAGGAGAACCCCGATGGCCACCACTGTGATCACCGCCGAAGATCTCATCCGCCGCCACGCCGACGACATCGCGTATGTCGCGGAAGAGGCCCCGGCCGCTGACCTCGACACCTTCATCAGCCAGCTCGACGCCGCCGCCTCGAACTACGACAGGGCCGGCATCAACGGGCACGAGGACCTGGAGACCGCCGCGATCCACCTCGACGAGGCCCGCCACAGCACCGACGAGACCACCCGCACTGTCTTCCTGCGCCGGGCCGACCAGCTCCTCTCCCCGATCGTCTGGGACATGACGCAGGAGTACCGCGAGATGGTGGGCGACTGACCCGGGGGCACCACGGCAGGTCGCCCTGCCCGCCAGGCGCCCGCGCCGCAGCCACATCCACCGCCCCGACCCGCCTGGCGGCTCCCTGTGCCGCCCCGTCCCCTTCCCGGGGCCGGGGCCGTGCAGAGGACCGGACAGCCAGACCCGCACCACCAAGAGCCACCGCCCGGCCATCCGCGAACCCCGGACCGATGTCCGACCGCCACCCCATCCCGCCCAACCAGCCGAAAGGGCCCAATACCTGATGGAACCGCTGCACATCCCCACCGGCACCCTCTGCGCCCTGATCGGCCCTCCGGGCTGCGGCAAGTCGACCTTCGCCAGCCGCTACCCGGCGAGCTGGAGGGTGTGCCTGGACGAGTACCGCCTGGCCGCGACCGACAGCATGGCGGATCAGTCCGCAACCCCGGTCGCCGCCCGGATCCAGAACCTGCTCCTGGACGCCCGGCTCTCCCGCAACCTGCCGGTCCTGGTGGACAGCACCAACGTGTTCGCCCACGTCAGGGCCGGGCTGCTCGCCCGCGCCCGCTACTGGCAACGCCCCGTCATCGCGGTCCTGTTCGACCTGCCGCTGGAGACCGTGGAAGCACGGAACGCGGGACGTGACCGGGTGGTCCCGCTGACCATCGTGCGCGAGCACCACCAACTGCTGCCCACCCCCGGCCAGCTGCACGCCGAGGGCTTCGCCGCAGGGCACCCGGTCTCCGAACTCCCGACCACGCCCGACGCCCTGCACCAGGGCACCCGCCACTGATCCGAGCTGCAGTTCCGCCCCGGGACAGGCGACAAGGCGTCCAAACCAACCGCCTGACCCAGGTCCATCCCACCCCGTACGAGACGAGAGGGAGATCCTCAGTATGGACTCCGTCCTGCGCGTGCAGGCCCGAATCGGGCAGCGCGCACTCCTACTGACCACCGCCGCCCTGCCGTTGACCGGCTGGGCCGTGCACGCGGTCGCGCTGCACAGGCAGCTCGCCGCCACCCGCAAAGACCCGCTGACCGGGCTGCTGCGCCGCGACGCCTACACCGCCCGCGCCCGCCGCATCCTGGCCCGGCACGGTGACGGCGTGGCCGTGGTCATGGTCGACCAGGACCACTTCAAGGCCGTGAACGACGACTTCGGCCACCCGGCCGGGGACGCCGTCCTGGCCGCGACCGCCGCCCGGCTCACCGCATGGGCAGGCCCGCACGGCGCCGTCGGCCGCCTCGGAGGCGACGAGTTCGCCGCCGTCGCCCAGCTGCCCGCAGGGCGCCTGGAGCAGCGCCTCGCGCAGCTGGTCCGCATGCTGCACACCCCGGTCGTCCTGGACGACGGCCGCACCGTCGACGCCGCCGCCTCGGTCGGCGCCGCAACCCCGCACGCGGTCGGCTCCCGCGACCTGGGCCCGTTGCAACGGGCCGCCGACGCAGCCCTGTACGACGGAAAACACTCCGGCCGCGCCGTCCTCGCGACGCGGCAGCACGCCATGACGCCGTCCGTCAACGGCCGCCGGGCTGGCAGGCCGGGCACAGCCGTGTGGAGGCAGGCCGCATGAGCCTCACACCCCTGCCCGAAGGCGACTGGATCCGCGGCATCAGCATCCGGCAGCCGTACGCGGCCTGCATCCTCACCGGCGCCAAGACGGTGGAGAACCGGCCCGTCCGGTGGCGGACCGGCTGGGCGCTGCTGCACACCAGCAAGACCATCGACCAGCCCGCCCTGCAAGTCCCGCTGATCGGCCGCACGATCCGCGACCGCGAGCTGGTCACCGGCGCGGTCGTCGGCATCGCCCGGATCACCGACTGCCACCAGGACCCCGAAGGAGCGCCGCCCTGCTCACAGTGGGCACACCCGGGCGCCTGGCACCTGGTGCTCCACGACGTCCAGGAACTGCCCCTGCCCGTCCCCGCATGCGGGCAGGTCGTGCCGTGGAAGCCGACGCCGGACCTGCTGGAGCACGTGTTCCAGCAACTGCCCGGCTTCCGGCCGTAACCCGCACCCGAGGCAAGAAGAAGCAGCCGCGCGAACCGGGCCCGGCCCCGCCTGACCCCCTCCCCGGAGGGCCCCATGAGCAGCACCAACCGCAACATTGACCACGCCCTCGCCTACCCGGAGCCGCCGACCTCACCGCTGTGGCACCACGGCAAAGCGAAGGCCCGGCCGCTCACCGTCGCAGAACAACGACGCAACCGCGAACTCCTGACACACGCGACCAGGTTCCCGTGCTCACCGCGTCCGGCCAGTGGGCCGGTGAGGCCGCCAGCCCCGAGACCCACCCCGCACCCCACCCTCCAGGAGCAGACCCGATGAAACTCCCCTTCTTCCGCCGCTGCGGCACCCCGCCCGAGACCGTCCTCGGGGGCGAGGACCAGGCCGTCGTCGACGCGTTCCGCGCGATGCTCGCCGCCCGCAAGCACCCGCAGCCCTGGATGCCCGGCGGCGCCCAGGACATCGCCGTGCGGATCGGGCCGTTCGTGGAGCGCGCGCACACCCGGCCCGGCGACGACCACGGCCCCGACATGATCGCCGTCGCCCTGGTCCACCCCGACACCCCGCACGCCGCGGCCTACCTCCACGGCCGCCAGCTCGGCTACACCAACCGCGGCTGGCTGCGCTGCAAAACCAGCGAGATCCTCGGCCTCTGGCAGCCCGCCTACACGATGCTCACCCACGCCGCCGCCAGCCTGCCCCTGCCCGACAACATCGGCATGGACCCCGCCCACTACGCCCTCTACATCGAGGCCCGCCGACGCGACGACAACCGAGACAGCTTCACCCTGCTGCGCCCCGGCCCGTACACCCAGACCCGACACGCCCAACAGGACTACGACCGGCTCTCCGTCGCGCTGGACGGACGCGAGACGACGCTCATCCCCGGACACCGCGTCTCCGCGAGGTTCGGGCCGTTCAACGTGAGCGACCACCAGCGGTTCACCGACCCGTACGAGGCCGACGCCGCGGCGCTCCTGGAGGCCGCCATCGCGGGGGTGAACGCGTGACCGCCCTGACGTCCTGATCCTTGCTCCACCATGAAGCCCCGCTTCCCGGCCACGTGCCGGGAAGCGGGGCTTTTTGCGTTTCGGGGGTCACCCGAACCAGTACATGCTGGCCGCCAGGTGTTCCGGCAGACCTCCAGGTCGGTACGCTCACGCCATGTTCTACATCGCCAATGTCAGCCCTCGCAGCACGGGCAAGACCACGAATTCCGCGTGGATGAGCCACGCCCTGCACGAGCGCGGACGTAAGGTGATCGGCTTCGACGCAGACGACTCGCGGCAGTTCAGCCGCTGGCAGGCCGCAGGCACCTATCCCTTCGTTGTCCAGCAGGCCGCCACGTCGGCCTTCCACATGAACGTCCCGCAGATGATCCCGGCCGGGTTCGAGGACGGCATCGGCATCGTGGACGTGGGCCACCTCGAGGACCACAAGGGCGTCGGCGCCTCTGTACTGCGCCTCGCCGACCTGGCCGTCATCAACCTCCCGCCGTCGATGAACGACGTCGAGCGCATGGAGGAACTCCCGACCAAGGAGTTCATCCAGGACACCGCGCCCCTGCGGCCGGACAGCCAGCCGCCCGCGACCTGGGTGCTCCTGTGCAAGGCCCCGACCGGCGTCACCGAGATCAAGCAGGTGCGGGAGTACCTGGAGGACGAGGGCTACAACGTCTTCACCACGGTGGTGCCGTCCGTGGTGAAGTACATGCGCACTCACGAAGGCAGCGACATCCAGGCCAAGGGCTCGGTGTTCGATGAACTCGTCACCGAGATGGAAGAGCGGGGTCTGCTGCCGTGAGCAAGTCCAACCCCTTCAAGGATCGCCAGGCCCGCAGGGCCGCCGCGGGCACGACGGTCGCCGTTCCTGGCCAGCAGGGCGGCACGCCCGCTGCAGCCGACGGTGACGGGCACAGTCACAGTCCGGCCCGCCGACCCTTCGCGCAGGGGCGGCCGGAGAAGATGATGACGCTCGCTGACCTCCCGGAGCCCATCGAGACGCCGGATGCGATGGGGGACCTCAGCGACGAGGAGGAACAGATCCTCGCGCTCTGCATGCGGGGGGTCCAGCAGTTCGAGGACGCCTGGTGGGTCATGGGCAAAGCCATGGCCAACATCCATAACCGCCGCCTCTACCGCAAGACGCACGCCACCTTCGGCGCCTTCGCCGAGGAGGTCTTCAAGAAGTCCCGCCCGATCGCCTACGAAGAGATGACCGCGTACGCGATCGGAGAGCTGCTGTCTGCACGTGCAGACAAACTGTTCGAAGGGAATTCGAACGAAGTGTCTGCACGTGCAGACACGCTCAGCATCGGCAAGAAGGCGGCTGGCGCCCTCAACCCGATTACCAAGGACTATGGTCCCGAGACCTCCGTCGCGGTCCACGAGACGATCAAGGACGCCACCGGTAAGACGGTCACCGTCAAGGCGATTACAGGCATCGTCCAGCGGGTGCCCCGCAAGGAGGACAAGGAGCTGTCGCAGGACGAGCTGACCGCGCTCGTCCGGGGGCTCGTGGCCAACACGCCCCAGCAGACGGCAAGCCAGCAGGCATCTGCCCTGGAGGACCTGCGCGGTGCCGTGACGCACCTGGAGGCCGCCCACCGTGCCCTCGCTCCCGCCCGTATCAAGAGGGCGCTCGAAGAGGACGCGGGAGAGGCCGCCAAGATCCTGGCGTCGGCCAAGGAGACTGTGGGCAAGGCTGTCGCTCGGCTCAACAGCTCCCTGCCGAAGACATCCTGAGCGTTTCCACTGAAAATGGCGGCGGCCTCCACCTCAGCTTGGTGGGGGTCGCCGCCGTGTGTGCGGTCGTACGGAGGATGGCACGCCCGGTCGTCGCTCAGCTCTGGAACTCGGCGCTCTTCATGCCGTAGAACGTGGGCTTCGCAGGCCGGGCCTCGGACTGCGACATGCTGTCCACGAGAGGAGCGAATGTATCGAGGAACTTGCCCAGCGCCTCCTTGTCCTCCCACAGCGCCGACGCGGTGCTGACGATCAACGACTTCAGGCGCTCCGACTCGGTCACGGTCTCGCTCGCTGCCATGCTGGGGTCCTCTCCTAGTTATCGGGACGATCAGCCAGCCAACCGGCGTACCCCGCCTGCTAGGTGGCCTTCGGCCAGGGGCGGGGGCGGTTGTTCGTGTGAAGGGGGTCGGTGAGTGGGTGATCAGGGCGGTTCAGCGGGAGCCGGTGCGAGGTGATCCCGGCATGAGAGGCCATGTAGTCGAGATGGGACCCAGAAGCCGTGAAAACGTGCATCACCTCTACCTTCTGACAGAGGAAGGACTTCGGCTTGCTGGCAGCCGCATTCCAGCTGCTGCCGTCCCGAACTACCTGCTGCGATCACATTTGGTGCACGGTGTGCCACACGAAGCGCCACAAGAGGGTGATGAGACTGGTGTGCATGGGAGGGTGAAGACTGTTCAGTTGTTCAGGTGAGTAGGGAGATGTGGCTGACGTGGCCGAAGGGTCGGGGGCGATACCGAAGCTGACCCGTGCGCACCGAGCACTCGTCGCAGTAGTGATGGCCGGGGCGGTGCTCATCGCCGCGATCGGATTCGCGGGCTCGTACGCCGCGGTGCGCGAACTCGCCGAGAAGAAGGGCTTCGGGGAGTTCTCGCTGGTCTTCCCGATCGGCATCGACGCGGGCATCTGCGTCCTGCTCGCCCTGGACCTGCTGCTGACCTGGCTGCGCATCCCGTTCCCGCTGCTGCGCCAGACCGCCTGGCTGCTGACCGCCGCGACGATCGCCTTCAACGGTGCCGCGGCCTGGCCCGACCCGCTCGGCGTCGGCATGCACGCGGTCATCCCGGTCCTGTTCGTGGTCGCCGTCGAGGCCGCCCGGCACGCCGTGGGCCGGATCGCCGACATCACGGCCGACAAGCACATGGAGGGCGTGCGCCTCACCCGCTGGCTGCTCTCCCCCGTCCCCACGTTCCGGCTGTGGCGCCGGATGAAACTGTGGGAACTCCGCTCGTACGACCAGGTCATCAAGCTCGAACAGGACCGGCTGATCTACCAGGCCCGCCTCCAGGCCCGCTTCGGCCGCAACTGGCGCCGCAAGTCGCCCGTCGAGGCCCTGATGCCCCTGCGCCTGGCGAAGTACGGGGTTCCGCTGGCCGAGACCGCCCCGGCCGGCCTCGCCGCCGCGGGCATCGAACCGGCCCTGCTGCCCCCGGCCCCGATCCCGGCCCCGGCCCCTGAACCCGCACCGGCCCAGGTCACGTCGGGCGAGCCCCAGCCCGAACTGCCCTCCGCCCCCGCCCCGCAGCACGAACAGGACGACCGACCCGTCACCCTGGACGGTGCCAAGGGAGGGCACCGGGGGACCGCTGGCTCGCCCGACACTCCGGTGTTCGCGGATTCCCGTACGCCGGACGACACGCACGAAGAAGTACGCGGACCGGGGCCGGGCAGTGCGAGGGCCGACGAGCGTCTCATCGACGCCTACCGGGCCTGGGCCTCCACCTTCGCCTTCGAGCCCACGCGTCGGCAGCTCGCGCTCTGGCTCCAGGAGCAGTACGGCATCGCCACCGCAGCCGGTGACCCCTTGTCCGACGAACAGCTCCAGCCCCTGCTGCAGGTCCTGAAGCAGCGCGGCGCGCCCCGGCCCGGAGACGGGCCCAGCACTCCCCCGGAGGAGACGCCGACCGAGGACACGTGGGACCACTACTTCTACACCGCGTGGCTCGCCTGCGCGGAGGAGCAAGGTGTGCACCCCGATGCTGCTGTCCTTGCCGAGTACGTGTACCGGCGCGACGGCATCCTCGGAGCCACCGGCCAGCCCGTCACCGCGGACGACCTGCGGCCCTACGTCGCTCTGTTCCGGGAGCGGCAGGCCGTGGCCGGGCCTGCCCCGGCACCCCAGCCGACGGCAGCCGACCAGACCGTCGAGACAGCCCCCGACCACGAGGGGGAAGAGAACCACGACGAGGTGCTCCCGCCTGGCAGTTCCGGTGAGCCGGGTGAGCAGCCCGGTACGCGAGCCGGTCGGCAGGACCAGGCGCGGGCGGCGGAGAGGCGCCCCGTCCACGCGTCCGGCGGGGAGAGCGGCGGCCGCAGCGTCGTCCAGGTGCGGGTGCCGAAGGCCCGGGATGAGGACGAGCCCGACGCGGGGGAGCCGGCCCCGGAGTCTCGTGAGAGCGAGGGGGAGCAGGGGACCGGGCGGGAGGACGGCTTTCATCTGACGGGCCCGGCGCGGGTGGAATTCCACTACAGGCAGTTGCCGCCGGAGGAGCAGGCGCGCTCGGCGAAGGCCCTGGCCCCGGCCCTGGCGGAGCTCTGCGGTTACCGGGAGGGCACGGTGCGGAAGTACCTCGGGCAGATCAAGCGGACCACTGGCATGTGACGTTCCACCGCGTGGAATGCGGGCGAGCTGCCCGGAACGCTGCACGGGGGTGGGGGTGGAATCCACGGGTTCCACCCCCACCCCCTTTTCGCTGTCCCGCCCTCGCGTGCGTGCCCGGCGGTGTCGCTTTCTGCCGCTGGGGCAGCGGGTGCGCGGTCGGGGAGCGTCGGGGCGAGGTCCGGCACCGAGTCGGGGGTGGAACGCTGCGACCTGGGATTTTCCAGGGTGGGTCAGCGTTTGGGTCATACCCCGCTCGCGTCTTCCGTGCTGCCTATCGCCGCTTGTCGAGAGGCGGGCGGTGCCGCATGGAGGGGTCGGTCATCAGCGGAGGACCGGCCGTTCCACGTGGGAGCGGCCGGTCGGAAAGCCGGAACGGCTCCGCCGCCGTGGCGGTGAGGACGGGGTGGAATTTTCCACGTTCAGACGGTCTTCCGGTCCGGGAGGCGACCAGATCGGTGGCCGGGTTTTCCACCCGGCCGCAGGCCTCGTCGGTGGGCAAGGGGCTGAGAGCGGGGGTGGAACGCAACCACATGTCTGGTTGCGCTGGGTGACGTCCCGTCGGCTGTGTCGGGTGCTCGTGCCGGTCCTGGGGCGTGCTGGCCATCCAGCATGGAAGCTCGCAGAGGCAGCCGTCGGCAGGAGGTCTGGCCTACTGGGCGGTTGACCGGACCCGCATCCAGGGCGACGGTTACCGCGTCAGGGCGCGGGTGGTCGCCCGCTTTGCAACCAGGGGCAAACTTTCAGTGAAACTTGAAGTGTGGTGGTGGGTGTGTCACTCTCGCTCCATGAGCAAACCGGATTTTGCGGCGCTGCGGAAACGGGTCGAGAAGGCCGAGAAGACCGCCGCAGGCTACAGGGCCGAGTGGTACGAGGCCGCCATTGCCGAGGCCATGACCTCGACCGAGTACGGCCATGTCTCCGCCGTCGCCCGGGAGGCGGGCATCAATGTCCAGCACCTTCGTGACCTCATCGGCAAGGCCCACCCCGGATGGCTCGCCCGAGCATCCGAGGAGCGCCAGGCCGCCAAGCCCAAGCGGAAGAAACCGGCGTGACATGAGGGCGGCCCCGGCCTAGCGCAGTTGCGCGTCAGCATGTGCGCAGCCGCAAGCACTGGAAGACGCGCCGACCTGCGGCTTTTCCGACCGGGTCAGCATTTGGGTCAGCGCCCCCGCACCTTCCTTCACCGCCCGGATACTGATGGCCCTGCACTCCCTCTCGGGAGTGCAGGGCCATCGGCGTTCCACCACTCGGTTCACCGGCCCCCGCGCAGTTTCGGGTGCAGTGCTCTTCGGCCATCCCTGTGCGGAGGGAAGCTGCCGGTGCGGCCTGCTACAGCAGGCGGAGGACCTGTTCGGTTTCCTCGTCCATGGACGAGCCCAGTTCCAGGAGGAGTTCGTCCAGCTGCCGGATCGACGTTTCAAGTGCGGCTTCTTCACCGAGCAGTGACAGCGCCCGGAACTTGTGGCGCCACAGGCACTCCATCTCCCGCGCGACGGTCAGGCCGTGGGTGGCGGCCCACAGGGCGCTGCGTGCGTCGCCGCGGGCGAGGTACCGCTCGGCGAGGTCGTCGGCCGCGTCCACGATCTCGGCGATCATCTCCTGGGTCAGGGATTCCGCCCACGCGTACCGGCGGGAGGGGATGCCGGAGAACGGCCGTCCGTGCACGAGTTCCAGGGCCTGGCGCAGCAGCTGTTCCCCGTCCGGGCCGTCGGTGGTCCGGCCGGAACGGGCCAGTTCCTGGAACCGGTCCCAGTCGCAGTCCACCTTGGCCAGCCGGTAGAGCTTGTCGGGCTGGGTGCTCACGTGGGGGAAGTGCTTGTTGCCCTGCGTGTCGGCGCCCAGCCACCTGCGGACGTCTCCGAGGCGGGTGTTGCGGGTGTTGCGGGTGACGATCCCGCCGGGCGCGAGGACCTCGTCGAGCTGGTGGTGGTTGGCTCCGGGGTGGAGCACCAGCCAGGCGGTCATCTCCAGGGCGAGGGTGCGCCGGTTGGACTTGACGGTGCCGCGGGCGCCGAGGAGATCGACCGTCCCGAGTACCCGCACCAGCGGGCGGTCCGGGCTGTCGGAAGGGCAGGAGGGGACGGGCTGCTCGGGAAGCGGGACGGCTGCCGGGCGGGCGGGTTCGGTCTCTTCCGAGCCGGCGGGGTCGGGGATCCGCGAGCTGACCCGGAGAGGGGGGCTGGACAGCGCCGGCAGCACGGGAGCTCCGGGGGACGGCGACGAGGTGGGCAGGGGCTCCGGCCCGGGCGTGCTCTCCTGCCCGGCGGTCGGGTCCGCAGGGTCTTCTGCGTCGTCGACATCGTCGTCGGTATCGTCCTCCAGCTCGGCGAACGCGGCCATCAGCCCCGGCTTGCCGACCGGCCCGGCCGCCTCGCCCGCGGCAGACACCCCTGGCTGCGACGGAAGCACAGAGGCGGGCTGCTGGTTCTCCGCCGACGGTGCGGATGCGGCCGGCTCTGGCACGGGGGCGGGCACATCGCCGGGCGCGTCCGCGGTGAGTGCGACGTCCAGGATGTCGGCGTACTCGGCATCGGAGCACACCGACAGCGCGACGTGGAGCGTGGTGCCCGGAACGGTGATGTACGGCAGGTCGGTGTCCACCGGCCATGCCCCGCCCGCTTCCTCCGGTACGGCGGTGCTGCTGGTGACCACGGCCACCGCCGGCCGGGGCTGTTGGCCCAGAACTTCCCACAGCACCTCTCGGGCCCCCTCGGGAGCCGGGCAGGAATCCAGGTCCGCGACGACGACCAGCGGCCACAGCCCGCCCGCCCCCGCCTCCTCCCCGCCGCCGAGCCTGTCCAGGGCCTGCTGCTGCTCCGCGTGATGGGCCTGCAGGGCATGTACCGCGTCGGCCAGGTCCGGGTACGGGGTGACCCGGTCGCTGTCCAGCATCGCCAGCTCGGGGGCGGTGTCCTCTCCGGCGACCGCGATGTCGAGCTGCTCGGCGAGCGGCGAGAGCGCGAGTGTCAGCGCGAGGGTCCGCAGGACCTCGTTGCGCAGACTGCCGGTGAGGTGAAGCGCGCCGGTGTGCTCCAGGTCGACGAGCACGATCGCGCCCTGGTCGTCCTCGCCCAGCGAGATCAGCCCCGGATAGGGCGGGTCGACCTCCCGGCTCTCCTGCGAGGGCAGCAGTTCGCCGGAGTCTGCCGGGCACCACCACACGGTGCTCTGCGAGGGGTCGGTGGTGAACGGGGCGACCGCCGGTGCGGGCGCGTCCAGGTGCAGCCGGACTCCTTCGGTGCCGAGCTGTACCGCGGTGAGGGTGGGCAGCTGCCGGTTCTCCTCGGCGAGGGCCGCGGCCGCGGTGCGCAGTGCCCGGTCCAGCACGGCCAGTTCCTCGCCGGCGTCCGCGCTGCGCAGCGCGATCTCTGTGAGGGCACTCTGGCCGGAGGGCATCGGGATGCGGCGGCCGCGGCGTCGGCGGCGCTGCTGCAGGATTCGCCGGGTGGCCAGGGTGCCCACGAGCCCGGCGGCCAGGACTCCGGTGGCTCCCAGGCCGACCATGCCGGCCCGCATCCCGGTCGTCGTCCGCCGGTCGTCGGCGGGGGTTGCCGACGGGGCCGGTTCGGCGGGTGCCGGTGTCGTCGTGTCGGGGGCGGGCGTCCCAGCGGGGGAGGGAGATGCTGTGCGGCTCTGGCCGGGGGAGGGGGCGGCGGCTGACGGCGGCTCGGTGTCCGGGGCCGGTCGCGGCGGCGTGGTGGTGTCCGCTTCGGGCGGCGTCGCGGTGTCGTGATCGTCCTGAGCGGGGGGCTTCTCACCGGATTCGGAGTCGGGGTCGGTCTGGTTGTGGGCGGGCAGGGCGAGTTCCTGGCCCGGATAGATCCGGTCGGGGTCGTCGAAGACCTGCCCGTAGGGCTGCTTTTCCCCCTTGTTCGCTTCGTACAGCTCGGGCCACCGGTCCCCGTCACCGAGCTGCTCGTCGGCGATCTTTGACAGGTAGTCGCCCGGCCGGACGGTGTACGACGCGGGGGAGCCTGCAGCCTCGTCCTGAGCGTCGGCCAAGGCCTTAGCCGCCTTGGTGGCGGCGGCCGCGGCGGGAGGCCGGGCATCGGCGGGCAGGGTGATGACCGCGCCCTTGGGCAGGTACTGGTCGCCGGCGGCGAGTTCGGGGATGTTGGGGTTGAGGGCCGCGATGTCCTTCCACCGCGGGCCGCTGCCGAGATACCTCTCGGCGAGTTCCCACGGGGACTCCGTGGCGGAGGCGACGGTGTGCCGCAGCCCCGCCTTCTTTGTCTGTACGGCTTCGTGCTGCACGGACGGGCTGCTGGTGTCCTGCCCGATGGTGTGGGTCGCGGTCGCGGCGACCGCAGGAGCGACCGTGGCTGCGGACGCGGCGGTCGGCGCGAGCAGTACGATGCCCCCGATCAGGAAGCTCGCCAGCGACTGCATGCCGCCGAGTCCCTTGATGCGGGGGGCGGAGCGGCGGCGCAGCACGGACACGAGCTCCACCAGGACAGAGACCGTGAACGCCGCCCACGCGACCCAGCCGATGCAGGTCAGGACTACGAAGAACAGCGTCCCGTCGTCCTGCTGGGTCAGCAGGTCCAGGCCGCCGGAGAGTTCGGACGGCTGGTGGCCCACCTTGAGCAGCAGGTACGGCACGCCGCCGACCAGGACCGTCAGGAGGGCCAGGCCGAGCAGGGACCGCAGCAGGGTGACGACGGCGCGCAGCGGGGCGGGGATGCGGGGGGCCATGGTCGGCTCAGCCTCCGGAGGCTTGGGTCTGCAGGTGGGCTTTCGCGGTGCCGGTCACGGTGATCGTTCCCACGCCGACGAACTGCGCGAAGTACGTGTCGTAGGTGGCGTGGACGGTGACGGTGAGGCTCTGTCCGCCGTCGGTGATCTGTACGTCGCCCTGGACGCCGGCGGCGGCGAGGTAGTCCTGGACGGCCCCGACAGCGGCGTCCGGGTCGATCGTGATGGCGGTGCCCTCGATGGCCTGGGCGGGGTCAAGCTGCTGGCCGGCGGTGCGGGCGGCCTCCTGGGCGAGCGAGGTGGCGCGGTTGCCGGCGTTCAGTGCGCCGCCGCCGTCGACGAGCAGCCCCATCACCATCAGGATCGCGAGCGAGGACAGTGCGAAGAACAGGGACATCGATCCGCGGTCACGGCGAGCGGCCAGTGCCGTACGCCGCCGGTCCACGAAACAGCGGACCGTGGTGTTCACTGGCGCCCCCGGTAGGTGTCGATGGGACTGGTCCACGACGCGGTCAGCGTCTTGGCCCCGGGCAGGCCCGGCAGCCCGATGTCGGAAAGGTTCGCCGTGCAGGCGACCGTGGCCGTCACGGTCGCTTCCACGCCGATGTCGAGGGCGTAGCCGGAGGTGTCGACCACGACGCTGGAGGTTCGGCACGTGATGCCCTCGCCCTGGAGGCTGCGGGCGGCCGCGTCCTGGGCCTGGGCCTGGGCGCTGGAGGCATCCCGCTCCAGGGACGCGGCCCGGGCGGCAGCGCGGGCGGCGGAGTCTACGGCTCCGTCGGCGTCCGTCACCCGTCCGAAGGCGATCATGAGCAGGAGCAGGGCGATCATCACGGGCGCCAGGACCGCGGTCTCCACCGCGTAGGAGCCCCGGTCGCGGCGCAGCCCCCGCAGCAGCCGACGGCTGAGGGCGGGGGCCGTCACGGTACCGCTACTGCCGTGAGTTCCTGCTGGCCAGAAGTGCCCTGGCGGGACAGCAGCGCAGGCCAGCTCTGGTTCACCTGGTTGCCGCAAGATCTCGACCATTTGTCATGATTCCTGACCGAATGTGGAAAAGC
The DNA here is from genome assembly GCF_030116705.1 of Streptomyces sp. ML-6. NCBI lineage: Bacteria > Bacillati > Actinomycetota > Actinomycetes > Kitasatosporales > Streptomycetaceae > Streptomyces > Streptomyces sp. ML-6. Next base: position 52,615 of record NZ_JAOTIK010000003.1, on the reverse strand, counting down.
GTGGTGGACAGACGTTCCGAATGAACTGAGGCACTCATGGCGCTCGCGGCAGTCCGTTCGATCGGCTCGGCCCGAGGGCTGCGTTCCGAGCAGGAACGTGAGGACTTCGAGCAGGAGCTGGTCGACCAGTACGCCCTGGCGATGGTCGGGGCTGGCCTGGCGGACAGCACGGTCGCGGAAGAGCGAGGGGGCGTATTCGAGTTCGTCCGGTTCCTGGGCCGCCCGATGTGGACTGCTGAGCCGGCCGACGCGGACCGCTTCCTCGCCTACCAGCGCAAAGACCGCGGGCTGGCCAAAACGACGGTGCAGAAGAAAGCGCAGACCGTCGCCGGGTTCTACGACTTCCTCCTGAACCGCTACCAGGGCGAGATCCACGCCCTGACCGGCCACACGCTCATCCAGCCCATCGACGAGTTCAACCGACCGGCCCGGATCGGCGACGGGTCGGTGCGCGTGCCCCCAACGGACCCCGAAGTGGACCATCTCTTCACAAGCTGGGGCACGGCGCTGCCCGGCGCCAGGAAGTACCTGCCGGCGGCACGGAACTACTTCGCCGCCTCTCTGTGGCGCCGCGCTGGGCTCAGGATCAACGAGACGGTCATGCTCGACATCCGTGACTGGCGCCCCGACCTGGGGGAAAAGGGCAAACTGCACGTTCGCCACGGGAAGGGCAGCCGCGGGCGAGGGCCGAAGACCCGCTTCGTCCCCGGCATCAACTCCGTCGACACGCTCATGAACTGGTGGCTGACCGACATCCGACACCAGTTCGGCGACGACTGGCAGCGCCCCGACGCCCCCCTGCTGCCCAGCGAGCGCCACGACCCCGTCACCGGCTACTGCACCCGGGTGGGCGATGACGCACTGCGCTCGGGCCTCGCCCAGGCCGTGGCGACCTGGCTGCCAGAGTGGAACGACCGCCTCACCCCGCACGGCCTGCGGCACTACTGCGCCTCGTCGCTGTACCTGCGAGGCCTCGATCTCAAAGCGATCCAGGAGGTCCTCGGCCACGAATGGCTTTCCACTACAACCCGGTACATTCACGTCCATACCAACCACATCGAGAGGGCCTGGGAAAGCGCCAACGACCGCGTGACCGCCCGGCTCTGCGGAGAGGCGAGGTGACCTGGTGCGCTGGCAACTTCGCATGAGGGCGGCCGAACAAGGGATCTGGAAGTCCACCGAACTGCGCCGCCGGCTGGCCGACGCCGGGCTGGAGATCAGCGCGGGCAAGATGTCAGCCCTGTGGACCGGCACGCCCACCATGATTCGCCTCGACGACCTGGACGTGATGTGCGCCGTCCTGGAATGCAGCCCTACCGACCTGCTCATCTGCGAGCCGGACAAGGTCGCCGCACGCAGACCCGCCACACCCGCCCAACTCGCCGAAGCGGCAGGGGGATCGGTGGTCACTCCACGGTTCGGGCGCAACCGCTCGGCGCCGCCGGCGTGAAGCGCAACCACCCCCGCGTGTGCCCCGCGTGCCGCAGGAGACCGGTCGCCACCAGCAGGGCCGAGTCCTGTTACGACTGCATGCCCGGCGGTCCTCACACCCCTCCGTCCTGCACACGCTGCGGATCGGACCGCGACTACTACTCCAGCGGCCTGTGCCGGTTGTGCCACCACTTCGCGCCCCAGCCGCCGGACGCCTGCCGGGACTGCCACGCCTGGGGCGTGACCCGGCACAGCAAGTGGCTGTGCCGGGCCTGTACCGCATGGCGCGCACGCCCCGACCGGTACCCGTTGACGGACTGCCCCATCTGCGGCCACCACCGCCCCACCAAGACCGGCGGCACCTGCCGCCTGTGCTGGCGGCAGAGAGCCGCCGAACGAATCCGCCGTCACGACAAGACCATCACCACGGCCGACGCCAACCGGCACGGCCAGCAGTTGTTCATCGCCCTGCCCACCCGGAACAGCCGCCAGGCCGACCCGCGCCCCGACCTCCACCAGGTGCCTCAGCACCCGGGCACGGTCGAACACCAGCAACTGGTCTTCTTCGAGATGACCCACGACCTCGCCGCAGGCCTTCGCACCAACTTTCCCGAACCGCGCGACCTTGCCCTGGCAGACTTCCTCGATCACTTCACCAGCGAGTGGGCCGCACGGCACGGCTGGTCCAAGAACCCCACCAACCGGGCCCGCCGGGCGATGAGAATCCTCCTCGGCACCCAGGACACCCCCGGAGCCCCGATCCGATCCGGAGATGTCAGGCAACTCTCCGCCATCGCCCTTCCCACCTCCACGGTGACCGAGATCCTGTCCGCGGCAGACCTGCTCGAAGACGACCTCGATCCGACCGTGGTGACCTGGTTTCACCGCCATACCGCCGGCCTGCCCGACCCCATGACGAAGGAACTGCAGATCTGGTTCGACGTCATACTCCACGGCAGCAGCACCCCTCCCCGCCGCACGCCGCGTTCCCCCACCACCATCCGCCTCAACCTCGCCTGGGCACTCCCCGCCCTGAAGCAGTGGGCCGCGGACGGCCACACTTCCTTGCGCGAGATCACCAAAGAGCATGTCGAGGACGCTCTCCCCGACAACGGCACCCCACGCTCCCACCGCATCCAGGGGCTCCGGTCGGTCTTCTATCTGCTCAAAGGACGCCGGGTCCTGTTCGCCAACCCCACAGCCCGCATCCCCGTCGGCCGAGCCGAGTACCGAGACCCCTTGCCTCTCGCTCCCGCCGCCGTACGCCAACGCCTGGGCAGCGACAACCCCGCCGCAGCGCTCGTGGCCGCCCTGCTCGCCTTCCACGCCCTCATGCCCGGACAGGTACGTCGTCTGCTCCTGACGAACCTCCGCGACGGCACCCTGTACATCGACGATCGGGTCATCCCTCTTGCCCAACCCGTCCGAGAACGGCTCGTCACCTACCTCGATCACCGCCAGCAACGCTGGCCGCGCACGACCAACCCCTACTTGCTGATCAATCAGCACACCGCAGGTCGCGCCGAGGCGTCGGGCCCCGTGTGGTTCTACCGTCTCCTGGGCATGACGCCGCGACACCTGCGCGAGGACCGCATCCTTGATGAGGTCCGAGCTACGGACGGAGACCTCCGCCGGGTTTGCGACCTGTTCGGCATGAGCATCCACGGGGCCGCCCGGTACACCGGAACACTCGATCACCCCGCGGTGCGTCACCTTTTCGAGCGGGCAGTGGTCCGCCACCGCTCCGGTTCCTGAACCCAATGATTTGATAGTCATCAGAGGCACCCCCTTCCCGTGGGTTCGTGACGGTCGATACTTCAGAAATCGCGAACTACCGGGGGACGTTGGTCCAGCGCTCGACGGGGGCGGCGGCGTGCTGGACGACGTCCAGCGTCAGGCCGGGGACCAGCGTGGCGACACTGCCGCGCACGGTGATGCGGATCTCCTGCGCACTGCTGCCGGCCGATGACACGCTCGCGCCTTGGACGCTGCCGCCGAACCGGTTCAGGAATTCCTGAGCCTGGGCGACGCCGTCGCCCTCGCCGGCGCCGAACTGCCGCCCGGCCTCCACGCCCTGGCGGGCGGCGGACTGGGCGACCTTGCGCGCGTGGTAGTACAGGCCGACCTGGACGGCGGTGAAGATCAGCGCGAGGACGACGACGGCCAGGACCGCGAACTCGACGCTGCCGAAACCGCGGTCGCCCCGCGCCCGCCGCCGAAGGAGCGCTGCTACACGTCGTCCTGGACGTGTCAGCCTCCCCCCGCCTGTTCGGGGCTCGTGTGCGTGCTTCATCTTCCTCGGCTTCTTCGACGTGATGGTGATGCGGGTGCGGGGTGTGGTCAGCCGCCGTTGATGATGCCGATCTTCTCCAGGAGCTTGGTGCGGATCGCCAGCACCAGCAGGCCGGCGCCGACCAGCAGCGCACCGGCGATCACCGCCAGTTCGGTGGAGGTCTGCCCGGCGTCCTTGGCGGCTTTCAGGGCCGCGTACCGGCCGCGGATCCACACGGTCAGGGTCTGGATGTCCATGATCGTTCTTCTTTCAGCTTCCGAGGATGGTGATCGTGACGGGGATCATCACGAAAATGAGCATGAGGATGACGCCGAAGGTGACTGGCAGGATCATCGCCGCGCTCGCCGCGTTGGCCTGGGCTTTCGCGTCCGACAGCAGCGCGATGCGCAGCTGGCGGGCCTGGGCCTGCAGGGTGGTGTAGACGGCCGCGCCGTCACCGGCGAGGGCGAGGGTGTCGGCGGGGCGGGTCAGCTCCGGGATGTCGAGTTCGTCGCCGAGCTGTTTGAGGGCGTCCCAGACGGTGACACCGGAGAGGTCGGCCTGGTGGAAGACCTGCCGCATGCGCACGAAGATGAAGCCGTCACCGACTTCCGCGGTCTGGGTCAGGGCTTGGGCCGCGCCGGAGTTCGCGATGCGGGCCAGCGCGACGCGCTCCAGGTAGGAGGCGGCGGCGTGACGGACGATGAGACGGACGGCTGCCGCGTCGCGGGCGACGTCCTTGCCGGGCCAGAACCAGAACAGGCCGGCCATGGCGAGGGAGACGATCGCGGGAACCGCGAAGGGGAAGGCCGCGCCGGCTGTGGCGAGGAGCGCCTGGAGGAGCTGCGGGAGCAGCAGGCCGTACAGGGCGAACAGGGCTCGTTTGCCGAGGTGCTCGGCCGGGCTGATCCTCAGCAGGTTCAGGTCCTTGACGGGCAGGGTGATGCGGCCGCCGAGTTCGTCGAGCAGCCGGGCGCCGACGCGTTCCTGGAACGTTGTGCCGGTGGTGGTCGCGGGGGCGGTTGAGGACAGGGGCGGTCCGCCGGTCTTGGAGACGTCCAGGCGGTCCAGGGCGGATGCGAGGTCGCGGCGGGCGGGCATGGCCGCGCGTACGGCCAGGCCGATCAGGACGCCTGCGGCCGCTGCGGGGAGCACCGCGTTCATGGGGATCATCGGGCGCCTCCCGTGGTGGTGAGCTGGGCGGGCGGAAGCGGGTCGATGAGCCGGGGGTCGGGTTCGGTCCTGGCGATCTTCCGCAGCCAGCGCAGGGTGTAGGCGAACAGCCCGCCGAGGCCGGCGAGGACGATCTGCCCGCCCGGTGACTGATACCAGCCGGACCAGGCGTCGTTGAGCATGCAGCCGACCACGACGATGCAGATGACGACCGAGACCATGCGCGAGCTCTTGCGGACCTTCGCCCGGTCGGCCTCGATGTCACGGGCGTCCGCGGCCTGCTGATGGATCGTGACCGCCAGGGCCTCCAGCGCGTCGGACAGCCCGGGGCCCTTGTAGACGGCATGGGACTGGAACAGGAGCACGACGTGGTCGGACACACCATCGGCGAGCTCGTCGGCGAACAGGGCGAAGGCGTCGTTCGCTTCCATTCCGGAGCGCAGCCGGTCCGCCAGGGCCCGCACGCCCGGGGCGATCGGCGCGGGCGCGGCCTTCGCGGAGGCCTGGATCGTCTGGGAGAGACTGATCCCGGCCTGGTGGACACCGGCCAGGTGGTTGAGCCACTGCCCGAGCGCCTCCAGGCGCTCGATCCGCTGCGTGGCCGCGGTGCCCGGGTTGAGGAGGTAGGGCAGGGCGAGGACGGCGGCACCGGCGAGGAGACCGTGGACGGGCCATCCCGTCCAGGCCCACACCACCAGCGCCACGATGCCCGCCGTGGTGAGCAGATGCCGCCAGCGCCGCTGCCACGCCTCCGGCAGCTCGGCCTTCGCACGCTGGATACGGCCGGTCATGCGGGATCTCGGTTTGGCCGGGTCGGGGATGCGGCCCCGGATCTCGCGCACGGCGGCGACGACAGCGAGCAGGGTGAGCACGGCGCAGCAGGCCGCGACGAGCGCGAGCTGGGAGGTGGTCATCGCGCACCCACCGTCTGCAGCGGCCCGAGCCACGCACCGTACGGGTTCTCGGTCAGCCACTGCCGGCTGAACAGACCGGTGCGCTCCAGATCGCCGATGAAGGTCGGCATGCTCTTGTAGACGGCGCGCAACTCGCCGCCCTGGGGCGCGAAGAGCTCGGTGGTGACCGGCCGGCCCCCCTCCCCGACGGTGTCGTGGACCTCGTAGATGCTGCTCACGAACCGGTGCCGCTTGCCGCCGATCGCCGTCTCGTCCAGGTAGGTCAGGTAGACCACCACGTCGATGGAGGCGGCGATGAGGTGGTGGGCGGCCTCGGTCTGCATACCGGCCTCGGTGCACAGCTGGACCAGGCGGCTGATGATGGCGTGCGGGCGGCGGACGTGGAGCGTGCACATGGAGCCGGAGCCGCCGGAGGACATCGCGTTCAGCATCGGCACGATCTCGGTGGAGCGGACCTCGCCGACGATGACCCTGCTCGCGTTGTAGCGCAGCGCGGTGGCGAACATGTCGGAAATGCTGACCTCGCCGGCCCGGTCGCCGCCTCTGACCTCGCCGTTGGACTGCCTGGCCTCGAACGCGAACGTCACCGGTCCCGGCTTCGGGCCGGGCTCGTCCAGGTAGAGCTCGCGGTCGGACTCCAAGGTGACCAGCCGCTCGGCGGGAGGGATCTCACGGCCGAGCGCACGCAGCAGCGACGTCTTGCCCGCGCCCATGTCGCCGACGACCAGCATGTTCATCTTGGCGTGGACGCACGCGGTCAAAAATCGTTCCAGGATCGGGTTGATCGAGCCCCACCGGACGAGGTCGGCGATGCCGTGCTGCTGGATGCGGTGACGCCGGATAACAACCGACGGGCGGGTGGTGAGCAGCGAGGAGGTGACCCGGGAACCGTCAGGCATCCGGAAACCGACCATCGGTGTGGCCTGCGTCAGGGCCCGCTCGCCGTGCCCTGACAGACGGGCCATCCGGTTGACCCACGCGATCAGCTCTTCATGGCTGTCGGCGACCTTCTCGATCGTGCGGCGCGGCCGGTCGTAGTACTCGACGTGCGCGCGCAGCCCGTCGACCATCACGTCCTCGACCCCCTTCTCGTCGAGAAGGGACTGGAGCCGGCCGCCGCGGTACATGGAGTTGAAGACTGCGGTGCCGATCGCGCTCTCCTGCTCGGCGGTCAGCGGGGTGTTGCCGTGGGCGTGCTTGGTCGACCAGTCCGCGACCGCGGTGGTGACTAGGGCCCGCGCGAGAGCCCTTCGGTCCGCTTCCTCCAGGTGCTTGTCGGGGTCCTGCTCGCTGAGTGCCTTGGACACCTTGCTCTGCAGCGCCTCGATCACGTCCCAGCCCACCGGGAGGTCGCCGGGCAGGCCAGCCAGCCGCGGCACCGTGGCCGGCCCCGCACTCGCCGCTGGGGGAGGAACAGGGGCCTGCGGCTGGGCGGGCGGGGGCGTACGGCGCTGGCCGAGATGCCCGGACAGCAACGACGCGAGTTCCTGGCGGCCCATCGGCTCCGGATGCCCGTTGGTGCCGGGACGCTGGTGGGTGTCAGCCACGGCTTCCTCCGCGCTGCTCGGCCAGGCGCTGCAGCACACCGGCCATCCGCGGGTTGGCGGGCCGGGCCGGGTACTCCTGCTGGATCCGCCGGCGTGAGGTGGCCGCCTCGATCTGCTCGGTCGCGGTACGCGCGTGCCGGAGCAGCGGGCTGCGGGCGTGACCGCGAGGAGGTCTGCCTCCAGTGGTGAGGTACTGGGCGGTGGCCGGGTCCCAGGGGAGGGCACCGAGCACCGGCACACCCTTCAGGGCGTCGCTGACCTGGTGCGCCCGGTAGGCTCCGCCCTCGATGAGCAGCAGGCCCAGGGCGTCGGCGCCCGAGCCGTGTTCCTGCAGTTCGGTGCGCAGCGGGTCGATGACGTGCCGGGCCAGGGTGAGGGACTGCTCGGTGCTGTGGACCACGAGCAGGACCATGTCGGCCTGGTGGAGCAGCGGAGCCGGAGTCAGGACGGGGTGGAGGTGCCCGGCCTCCAGCGCGAGGCGCCCGGCGTCGATGAACACGTCGTACCCGGCTTCCCCGGCCAGGACGTGCATCACGTCCGACAGGGCCGGCCACGTCCTGCCGAGTGCCGCCGCCTGGGCGGGATCGGTCAGGCCGGGCAGCAGCTTGCGGTGCCCGGCCTCGTCCAGGGGCCACAGGTGATTGGCGAACGCGTTCGCCAGGGCGTCGGGGCCGGTGCGTTCGGCGGCGGCGAGGTGGTAGAGGCCGAACCCGGCGGTGACGCTGCCGTCCAGGAACCCGGCACGGACGGTCCCTCCGGCCGGGTCGCACTCGGCGAGCAGCGACGGGCGTTTCGAGGCCAGGGTCAGGGCGAGCGCGGAAGCGGTGACCCCGCAGGACTTGGCGGAGACAAGAGCGGTCACGGGCATGTCAGCTGCTCCGCGGTTCGCGGACCAGGGTGATCCGCCCCGTCGCGGCCCGGGTCGCCAGCAGCGGCCCGTCCGTGGAGGACACCGCGAGGTTGACCACGATCGTGCCCGAGGCGTCCGGGCGGGACACGGAGACCACGACGCCGTTGACCGATGACGGAGGCGCCTCGACATCCTTGGCATCGGGCTGGTCGCCCGCGGCCGGGGTGGTGACCGCGAGCACCTTGTCGCCAGGGGCCAGGGCACCGGCGGGGGCCTGGCCCCGCTTGACCTGCACACCCACCTGCTGCTTGTCGTCGCCCAGCCCGCTTCCCGCAGCCAGCTGCGAGGCCGTCAGCAGCCCGCCTTTGCGCAGATCGACAGCAGGGCGCTTTCCGATCACGCCGGCCCGGTCCGAGGCGGGAACCGGAGACAGGTGCGCGTCGGCCGACACCTCCGCCACAACGAGATCGCCCTCCGTCAGCGCCTGCCCGGCCGGGACGTCCCGGGCAACGGCCAGGACACGGGTGCGGTCACCGGCCGACGTGACCGCCGCAGCCGCCCCGAGCCCGGCGACCACCGCCAGGACGGCGCAGAGCGCGGCCACCGACCAGCGGCGCTCCCGCTTGACCGGGGCCGTCGTGGTGATGGGGATGTCGGGGCGGGCCGGACCGGCGGCGCGGGGCGCCGGCGGCACGGCGACAGGGGACTCCATGCGGTGCTGCCTCTCGGGAATTCAAGGAAGGGAAAAACGGGGTCAGTTGAGGACCTGGACCTCGGCGACGGTGACGTCGACGGCACTGTCGCGGATCTCGGTGAGCTGGCCGCTCTCGCCGCCCCCGGTCCAGTCGATCGTCCAGGTCGACGTTGCGGTGACGTGATACTTACCGGACTCCCGCGTGGAGGAGGGCCGGGTGTAGCGGTGGCCGCAGTCCGGGGACGGCTTCTTGCCGTACTCCGCCCGGTACGGCGTGCCCGCCGTCGTGCAGGTGACGCTTGAGCCGTCCCCCATCGACCACACGATCTTGCTGACCTTCGCGGTCGCCGTGACGGTCACCGACCCCGCCGTCGCCGAGGCCGTGTTCGGCCCGTACGTCGAGGCGCTCTTCGTAGTCCACAGGTAGACCGGCATCCCGACCACACCCTTGCCACCGGGCTTCGGCGTGATCCCGATCCGCGGACCGGACAGCAGCATCTTGTCCACGGCCTGCTGCGCCACGACGGCAGGGTCGACCTGCTCCTCGGGCGGATCGGCCGCCCAGACCAGCTGCGTGATCGCGGTCGCGTCGTCCCCGGGAGCGCACGTCTTCTCGTAGACCGCCCCGTCGCCTGGTTCGTGCCCGCCCCACTCCACGCTCCCGGCCGGGGGCTGCGGGTCGGCCAGCTTGTACGTGCAGGGCATCCCGCTGACGGGGCCCTTGCCGCGGCCCTTCGCCTGGTCCGTTCCAGGACGGCGGGCGGGCTTGGAGCCCGCGGCGGTGCCGGGGGCATCGGCCTCCACGCACACGAAGAGGCCGCAGCCCTCCACTCCGGTTCCGGGACCGTCCGAGGCCCAGGCGGTCCCGGAACCGGAGAGAACCGCCAGAACCGCCGCGGCAGGGACCAGGCCCCGACGGCTCAGCACTTCTGCCCCTTGGGCTCGTCCCTGATGACCCTCCAGCCCTCCGGCCAGCGTTCCACCGTGGACACGATGATGTACCTGGTCAGCCGCGTCGAGGGAAGAGCCGCCGGCTTCTTGGTGGCGTGGTCGATGACCTTCCACTCCGAGACGTCCAGACAACTGGAGAGCATTACGTTGGGGATCTTGCGGTTGATGTCGGCACTGGTCACGGTGGGGCGGTCGACAACGACCCGGCCGGTGACGACGTTGCCCCTCTCGTGCATGCGCTTGGCATCCGCTTCGGCGTTCTTCAGCGCCGCGCCCACAACGTACTGCTCCAGACCCTTTTCGTTTCCGTCGATGTCGGCGTAGAGACGCTCCATTTCCTGCCAGTACTTCTTGTACGTGGCGATGGCGTCGGTCTTGGCAGTCTCGGTGGCATCCACAGGCGCGGACGGCGTCTGCTTTGCCTTTGCCGAAGCGGTCGGCGCAGGGGATTCTTTCGGGTCTTCTGCTTTGCCGGTGCTGCATCCCCCGACGGTCACGAGCGTGCAGGCGACGGCAAGCAGCGTTGCCGGAAGTGCATGATTCCGTTTGCGAACTTCTGAGCTTCCCGGTCGCACTGACTGCGTCACTCTGCCTCCCGATGCATATGCCACGGCGCTCCGACCTGCGGTGCGCGCTGCGAGCAGAAGCGTGCGCCGGACGCGGCCTGAAAGCCGACCGTGCGGTCTGATCCCATACAGTACGCAAATTCTGGCCAACAGCCCACCCCGTTCCCGCAGTTCAGTCGCATGGAATGTGCCATAAACCGGCACAATCCCGTATGACGGGATCCAGCCCCAAGATTCCGTCTCCCGCGCGCCCGTCCGGCGGGAAAGCCGAGCACGGAACGAAACGAAAGCGGCAGCTGATTTTGTCGACTCATCTGCATTGGCGGGCGCTTTCACCGGGCATCCGCCAGCAGAATGTCGGTGGGCTCGGCATCACCCAGCACCGGAGTGACTACCGGAGCGAAAGGACCGTACCTGCCCAGAAGTTCAGCTGTGGTGATACCGGCACGCAGCCGACTCCCCTGTGCAACAAGAGAGTTGGCGGAAGCAAGCGCCCGCAGATCCTCGGTACGGCGCCGAAGAACCCGCTCGGACGCCCCCGACAGAACGATCAGGAGACGCGGGAACGCCGGATACCGCTCACGCCACGCCTCCCGGGTGCCCACCTGCTGACGGCGCCCCGACGGCTGAGGGATGTAGGAGGCATAGCGGGCATACGCGCCGAGCTTCCGGCCCAGCTTGGCCACCTGCATCGTGGAACGGTCGATCTCCAGGAAGAACGTCAGGAGCTGACGCCGCCCATCACCCGTCGCCCGGGTGTAGCGAAGCACCGCATCCGGGACCAGGAACGCATCGTCGCCGAGCCGGCTGTCGCCGTCACGGACACGGTGGGCCAGCTCCGGCTCCCAGTCCAGCGCCCCGCACTCGTCGCCCAGACGTTCTGCCCACTCCGTGAACGCGAGCCCGGTCTCGACGACGGCGAGGGTGTGCTCCTGGAGCCGGGAGGCGGCCGCCCTGGGACTGATGCGGTACGAGCGGGCGGTGACCTCACCGCCCGCCTCCACGATCTCGCAGCCCAACGGGGTGATGTACCAGAGCTGCTCGCAGCGCCCCATCCGCCCGGTGCGCCGGTCGGTGGACTCCGTGAGGCCCATCGCACGCAGGCGCCCGAGCTGGCGCAGCAGATACACCGGGCGCCGGGTGTGCGGGGTCAGGAGCCGGTGAAGCTGGCTGGTGGCGACGAGACGGTGCTGGTACAGGACCGGCAGCAGCTGCTGCCCGAACCGGGACAGACCAGCGGCTCGGGCCTGGGGGGCCAGGGAAGGGGAAGGGGACATCACGCGACCTCGCTTCGTCCGGTGCTCTGGGCGGGCGCGGCCGGGATGTGGCCGGTGAGATGGGCCAGCAGCATGTCGTCCAGGCCCGGGACCCGTTCGTCGTCCCCGTCCAGCGCCTTGAGGATCTCGCCGACCGGCCGGCGCCCCAGGTTGCGGTCGACCGCGGAGTCCAGGCCGGGAAGGAGGTCAGGACGGCGGTAGTCGGCCAGCACCTGGTGCACCGCCACACCCCGCACCCGAAACGGGGTACTGCGCTCCCCGTGCAGCATCGTCGACATCACGTACTGGTACTTCGCGAGCTGCTCCAGCACCGGGGACACAACCCCGGCCAGGCGCCGGGAGATGAACGCGGCCTCGTCGCTGTCCGCCCCCGCCGCAGACAGCAGGGACTGGTTCTGCATCAGGGCCTGCCGGGTCTCCTCGGACAGCCGCATCACCATCTGCGTGAGCCCCATCAACCTCACCTCGTACTTCCGCAGCTGTTCCAGGATCGCCGCCACGTACCCGCGCGAAGCACCGTCGATCGCGGTCAGCTCGTCCGCGAACGCGAACATCGTCTCCAGGTCCTCGGGAGGCACACCCTCACGCGACAGCCCCGCCAGGAACAGATCGAACAGCAGTAGGCTCGTGATGATCTGGTCGCCGCCCCCGGTGCCCGAGCACCGCAGCAGCACGATCTTGTTTCCGTCCATCGCCGCCCTGACGTTGTAGCTGGACCGCGGCTGGCCGAGGAACGCCCGCAGCGAATCCGACGTCTCCAGCTGCTCCAGCATCTGCGTCACGACCGGCACCGCGCTGCCCTCGTACTTCGGGAACGTGGTTCGCCAGAACCGGGACAGCCGCCGCGGCAGCTGCTCCAGCACCTGCATCCGCCACAGCTCGTCCGTCAGCAGCCGCGTGATCGAGAACAGCGTCGGCTGCAGGTCCGGGCGGCCCCGCTCGCACATCAGCAGCGCGAGGTGGGCCAGGACCTGCACCGCGTGGGACAGGATCGCCCGCGCCCGCGGCGCCCGGTCGCCCCACCCCTGCGCCGAGGCGAGACCGCCGACGACGGCACCGACCACGTCCTGGATCTGCGCCCGGCCCCGCCCCTCCATCGACAACGGGTTCCACGACGCGATCCGCGCCGCCGGATCCTTCACGCTCAGATCGATCAGTTGCACCCGGTCGACGACCGCCGGATGCGTCAGATACGGCAGCGCCCGCTGGACCGCCGCACCGTGCGGATCCAGGAACCACACCCCGAACCCCGCATACCCCAGCGTCAGCGCCTGGAGCAGCGCGAGCTCCGACTTCCCGAAACCCGACCGTCCCAGGCTCGCCCCGAACAGCACGTCCTTCTGCGGGACAGCCGCCAACCGTGCACGCCCGTCCGCACCGGTCACCATGCCCAGCGGCACCACCCCCCGCTGCCCGGTCCACTCCGGCAGCCGCGACGGCGCCGCCGGCACCACACCCCCGGTCCGCACCACGTTCGTCGGCGTGCAGTGCACCGACGGCGGTTTGAGCAGCGCGGCGATCTCCCGCGAGGTCACCCACTGCCGCTTCGAGGGCGCGAACTCACCCGACACGAACCGCCGCTCGAAACTCCGGCGCCGCCACCACACACTGCTGTACGGCCGCCACATACCCCTCCGCGGCCCGACCGGACGCCACCAGTTCTCACCCGACCAGGCATCCATCACCGCCATCACCTGATGCAGCAGCGCCCGCGCCTTCACCGGGTGACCAGCAACCGCCCGCACCATCACCTGCACCGCGAACACCTGCGCATCCACACCCGGAACGAACTTGCCCACCCCGTCGGCCAGATCCGACGCCCGTGGAACCCGGCCCGCCCTCTGCCCCTGACGGCCGCGGGAACTGCCGCCGTTCAGACCCGCGAGAACCTGCGACCACAACGCCCCGCCCGCCCCCGCCCGCCCCCCGCTGCCCAGCTGCTCACCGAACGCCGACGGGCCCCGCTGCTGCGCACGCCGCACCAGCCGGTGCCGCCACCGCGCCACCCGCCGCCCGGCCACCGGCACCAGGTCCACCACGAGCTCCACCCGCTCGCCGCGCTCGCTGTCCGCGTGCGCGCACGCGGCGGCCATCAACTGCAGCGGATCCGGATCCAGGCCGGCGGCCGTCAGCTGACGGTGATCGGACCGGGCCAGCACCAACTCCGCCCGCGCCACATACAACCGGCCCCCGCCCCCTGCCCCCTCGGCACGGCCATCCACACCGACGGCCCTGCCGCGCAGAACCTTCCCCAGCCGAACCATCACGCCTCCTCCTCTTCCTCGTGGTCTTCCATGCCGAGCGGGGGCACACCGTCGAACCGGATCCGTGGCACCTCGTCGCCACCGGCCCCGGCATCCACGACGTCCACATCAGGAAAGGACCGCAGCCTCAGCAGCGCCGCCGCCCGAGCCGGTCCCTCCAGCCGGTACGACAAACGGCCCTCATCACTGGACAGCCGGATCCGCACCCCCACCGCCCGCTTCGGCGCCCACCCCACAACTCCCGGAACCCGCGCGAGCCGCGCCGCGTGCCGCTCGATCTCCTCCAGCGACGGATCGAAACCCGCAGCTGGCACCAGCGTCACCACCGTCCGGCCCCGCAACAGGGTCCGAGCACGCCGCAGCCACCATCGCTGTGCCCAAAGCCACATGCACATCATGGCGACGGCGGCGCCCACCACCCACCACCGGACACCCCAGAACACACCGACCAGCGAACTCACGTCGAACCAGCCGACGGCCGGGGGCCACCCCATCAAAGCCGCCACCCCCGTCGTCGGGCCCGGGGATCTATCCCACACACCAGATCAGCCAGCGCCAGCCACACCCAGCGCACACACACCGCACCCAGTCCCGCCGACAGAACCGGAACCAGCGGCCAACCCCGCCGCTCCTCAGCCGCCTCCGCAGCCGGATCTCCCAACCCCCAGGGAAGGTTGCGCAGATCCCCGCCCCACCACCACCCGCGCACGAACCCGACCACGAACACCACTGCGACCAGCCACCCGCACAGACTGACCAGCGCCTCGACATCCGCATCCAGCCGGCTGCGCCCTGCCGTGCTCCGGAACCCAGCAGCGTGCCGTGCCATACGCAATGCACCTCCCGCGCAGGACGGCCGGGTGCCGTCCCCTACCTGCGCAAGGAACCTGCAGACCGAAAACGTGACACAGGAATGAGAGGAAAATTGGTGCGCTGCTTCAGCGAGGACTGACTGGCGGGGCCGGGCCCCACGCCGACCTCCGTCGGGGAGCGGGGCTCAGGCGCTGGTTCTAGCCCTGCCCCACAGGCCCCAGGCGTACCGAAGGGTCTCTCTCACCACTCCCATCACGATCCGCGCCGCGTTGCGCCGCCAAGCCTCGTCGCGACACTTCTCCGAGAGCTTTTTCACGATGGCCCTGCCCTCAGCCGTACGAAAGCGTCGGCGCCCCTAGGGGAACGGAGCCGGAGCCGGGAAGGCCTGATGACGGCCACGTTCGCGACCTGCTGCCAGCCAGGACCACTGACCACCTACGGGCGTCTCTTTCTGACCCGCAAGGGGTCCGCACCACCCCACCGGACGAAAAGCCCGGGAGACTGATCCGCCGCTCCCCGGTTCCGACCTGCGCAGTCGGATATCAACGCCGCACCGACCGGTGAACGGGGCTGAAGCAGGAGCAGACCTGCGCCCGGGCCACTCTTCAGGTGAGGAGGGCGAAGAGGAACAGGCCCCTGTCGCTCCCCACCGCGAGTTCGCCATCAGCCCCCCAGGAACACGAGGTCGGCGTTGTTTCGGCTCGCGATATGGCCACGGTTCGTTGCCCCAGGGCGGCCCAGATTCGTACGGTGTTGTCAGCGCTGGTGGTGGCGAGCCAGGTGCCGTCCGGTGCGATCGCCACCGACGTCACCGAGTTGGTGTGGCCGGTGAGGGTTGCTGTGCAGGTTCCGGTGGTCCGGTCCCAGATTCGTACGGTGTTGTCAGCGCTGGTGGTGGCGAGCCAGGTGCCGTCCGGTGCGATCGCCACCGACACCGCCGAGTCGGTGTGGCCGGTGAGGGTGCGGTGTAGGGCGGGGGAGGGGACGTCGGGCAAGGGCCAACGATTGGTGAGGCAGGGGCGTTGGGCAGGGTCGTGCTGGCGTGCGGTGATCTGGGGCTGCCAGTGCGGGTGTGTGCTGAGGCGGGTGTGCAGGACGCCGGCAAGTGCGTGGGACGGGTCGGTGGAGGTGAGGAGGTGGGCGGTCTGGGCGAGGCTGCGAGATAAGGGGCGGGTGTGGGGGGTGTCGATGCGGGTGAGGTCCGTCCAGGGGGCGATCGGCCCGCGCTCGGCGAGTCGGGTTTCTACCCATCGCAGGTCGCCCGCCACGGCCTCGGCGGAGGTGGTGCGTCCGGCTGAACCGCCCCGGGTGAAGTGGAGACTCGATTTCATGAAAGGATCGAGTCATGGCACGACCTTCCCGTTACCCGCTTGAGCTGCGCCGACGTGCGGTGCGCATGGTCGCCGAGGTCCGCGGCGACCACCCGACCGAGACCGCGGCCTTGCAGGCGGTGGTCGAGAAGCTGGACATCGGCTCCCGCGAGACGCTGCGGAACTGGGTGAAGCAGCACGAGATCGACGCGGGGACCCGTCCGGGGACCACGACGGAGGAGTCCGCCCAGGTCAAGGCTCTGAAGAAGGAAGTCGCCGAGCTGAAGCGGGCCAACGGGATCCTGAAGGCCGCGGCGTCTTTCTTCGCGGCCGAGCTCGACCGGCCACACACACGCTCGTAGCGTTCATCGACGAGCACCGGGACCGCTTCGGCGGCGTCGAGCCGATCTGCCGTGTGCTGAGCGCACACGACTGCAAGATCGCCCCTCCACCTACTACGCCCACCACAAGCGCCGGACCGTGCCGTCCGCCAGGACCGTGCGGGACGGCGAGCTGAAGGAACTGATCCAGCACGTCCACGACTCCAACTACCGTGTCTACGGGGCGAGGAAGATCTGGAGGGAGCTGAACCGGCAGGGCCACGTCGTGGCCCGCTGCACCGTCGAACGCCTGATGCGCGAGCTCGGCATCGCCGGCGCGGTCCGCGGCAGACGTGTGATCACCACGCTTCCCGGCGGCCAGGCCGAGCGGGCCCCGGACCTGGTGGACCGCGACTTCGTCGCGAGCGCCCCGAACCGCTGCTGGGTCGCGGACTTCACGCATGTAAAGACCTGGGCCAGTGTCGTCCATGTCGCCTTCGTCGTGGACACCTTCTCCCGCCGGATCGTCGGCTGGTCCGCGGCCACCGTGAAGGAGACGGTCTTCGTGCTGGACGCCCTGGAGATGGCGATCTGGCAACGCGACCGCGACCAACACCCCATTCGGCCGGGAGAGTTGATCCATCACAGCGATGCGGGTTCGCAGTACACGAGTTTCCGGCTCGCCGAGCACCTGGACGCCGCCGGCATCGCCGCCTCGATCGGATCGGTCGGGGACGCCTACGACAATGCCCTGATGGAGAGCACGATCGGCCTGTTCAAGACCGAGCTGATCAAGCCCCAGAGGCCCTGGAAGACGCTCTCGCAGGTCGAGCTCGCCACCGCCGAGTACGTCGACTGGTACAACCACCGCCGACTTCACGGTGAGATAGGCCACGTCCCGCCCGCCGAATACGAGGCCAATCACTACATGGAATCCACGAAACCCCAGGTCACAACCACAATCTGAGATCTCTACCGAACCCGGGGCGGTTCATCCAGTAGCCAGGGCCAGCGTGAAGTAGCCGTGGCGGCGTTCCCCGCCAACGCCAGCACGATCGCCAGCCCAATTCCCAGGCTGACAAGCGCTACGATTCCCGCCGCCCACACACGCACCCGCACAGGCCCACCCCCGGCACTCGATCTCCCTGCACTGGACCCTAGCGACTGGCTACAGAATCATCAGCGGAGCGCCACAAGACCGCATGGATACAACTCCTTGGAGATTCGACACCCTGTTCGTCGCATTCCATTGCTTTTCCCTCGATCTGTCGTAGACGGCAGGTTGACGACAGAGCGAAGAGAATCCGACAGAGCTGAAGCAGCCCTGCAACGACTTGTAGGTTCCGACTGCTTCTGTCAGTCGGAGTTCTTCTGACCTGCGGCGTTGGTGGGTTGTCTCGACGTTTTGTCGACGGTTTCGTCCCACCGTTCTGTCGAATTCCTTGAGGCGGGGATGCCCCGGGTGTGGAGTTCGTGGGCTGCGGCGCGGCGGCCCTCGGGAGTGAGCGAGTAGTAGGTGATGCGACGTCCGGGGCCGCGCCCTGGTGTCGCTCGGCGCATCCAGCTGTTGTCGTCTTCGGGGCGGCTGGTCAGCCAACCGGCTTGTCGGAGTCGCCGGAGCTGGTCTGAGACGGACCCTTGCGCCAGGCCCGTTCGAGCGTGGACCTGGGCCCCGTAGAACTCCTTGTCGGCGTGGTGGAGGAGGTGGTGCAGCAGCGTGAGGGTTTCCTGGCGGACGCGGATGCGCTGGACGCCGATGCTGTCGAAGGGCTTCAGCGGGCCGGGCGGGCGCCGCTGCCGGAAGGTTGCTGTTGCTTCAGCGAGCACGGTTTCGTCGGGTAGAGGGTGGATCTCGTTGGGAGTAAGGGCGTTGTGCATGAGCTTTCGGATGTCGGGTTGGTCGAGGTGTCGCAGCAGTGACTGGCCGTGTGTGGTGGGGTGTTGGGGCGTGGTCTGGACGGATCGCTGATAGAGGACGTGGCCGATGTCGTTTTCGAGTCGTTGGAACTGTGTGGTGAGAGCGGTCTGCATGGCACCGAGGTAGGTGCCGGCGGTGGTCAGGTTCGGGAAGGCCATGGCGATCTGGAAGCGGTGGAGCCGGAGCCAGCCGTGCAGGGTGCCTTCGACAGCCGCGCGGACGTCTAGGGGGATGGAGGGGGCGAGCTTCGCGGTCATGACGGTCCGGCTGTGAACGCCTCGCGGGCGCAGGGGAATGCCGAGTCGCTGGAGGCGGCGGCGAATGGTTTCGTCTTCGGTTCCGATGGCTTGTGCGATGTCATAGGTGGAGCGTTTGTGGGTGAGGTATTGCTCGCGTAGCCAGTCCTCATCGATGGGGTGGGGGCGCCGGGAGCGGTAGATCGTCAGGCCGATGGCGTTTGCCTGTTCGACCACGATGTGCCGGGGCAGATCGGTCTCCTGGGCGATCTGGGTGAGGGTCTTCTCTCGCTGGGTGTACTCACGCTCAAGGAACTCGGGGGTGAGGACCGTGCGTGCTCGCTCGCGCAGTCGCCAGGCGGCCAGGGGCGAATGCCGGCTGGTCCACTCCTGGGGCTCTGCTCCGAGATGTTCGAGCGCGAACCGGACATGGGTGATGGTGGTGCTCAGTTCCCTGGCGGCTTCGCTGGGAGCGCGCTGCTCGATGAGCACGATGTGCTTGAGAACGTCCAGATCGATGTCGCGGAGCGGACGGCCGGGCAGCGACAGACCAGCGGCGCACTCTTCGGGCGGCTCCCAGGTCAAGGGCTCGTCGATGCCCAGTTGTTCGAGGAGGTTGCGTGCGTGGCTGTGCAGGGCATGGCGTTGATCCAGGGTGAGGGTGGGCAGGAAAGCGAGGAAGCGGCTGCGGTCCCTGGCGTTCTGCCAGGCCAGAGGGTGTGCGGGGTAGGTGAGGTCGGATCCGGTCAGCATCTGGTGGAGGTAGCGCTGGACCTGGACGAAGCGCGGGGTCTGCGTGGCGCGGTGCAGCGATTCGCCTGGCTGCGTGCCGGTGGCGAAGCACAACTGCTTCCATTCCTCGTAGCTGATCGGCTCATCAGGGATGAGGTCGCGGCGGCGCTGGTAGTCGATGGTGCTGCCGTGTTCGTCAAGGTGATCGGCGAGGCGGCAGAGCGCGACCATCACGTCGGGATGGGCGTGGGTGATCTGCCGCAGTACGAAGGCCATGGAGTCCGACAAGTATGGGTGCAGCCGGTCGGTGATCTCCCGAGGCGTGCGCTGTGGTTCGCCGGGCAGCAGCAGGAGTGCGCAGGCCATGGCCCGGAAGTAGTCCTCGGCCGTGCCCTCGTGCGGCATGAGGCGGACCGTCCAGGCGGGCCAGAGCACTTGGGGAACGTGTCGGATGCGGTCCGTTGACTGGGTCGCCTCGGCCGAGGGGTAGCCGGCGCGGGGCGTGGCCGACCGCAGACGGAGCCGGTCCAGGACGCGCATCTGGGGGTCGGCGGCCTGCAGGAACCGCCGGTGAGCTGCCGTGGAGAGCCGACGCCAGGGGTGGAAGTCCATGCCGTGAGGGGTGGGTGATCCTGTGGGGTCTTCTCGCTGCCGCAGCTCGCGGATGGCGTCGATCGCTTCGGTGTCCGTGCCCGCCAGGATGGGGCGTGCGGTGTGGGCGATGACGCCGCGGACCGTCGGGGACAGTGCCATGAGTCGGCTCTGGCGGGACGGCTGTGGCTGTTCGGCCCAGCCGTCGACCACGAGGTCGCCCAGCGGCTTGAGATCCGCGGCCTGGACCGCGCGCTGCAGCCATCCCGTGCAGGCGTCGAGATCGGAGAACACCGTGTGGGCCTCGGACAGATCGGTCTGGTTCAGCAGGCTGTCGATCCAGCGCTGAGTTTCGAGCAGCTCATGGCTGGCCGGGAGTGCCAAGGCGGGGGCGGTGGTCAGGTCGGTGCCGCAGGCGGGTTCGCTCAGTGGCTTGCGCAGGCAAGTGGCCGGGGGCTGACGGTGGTTCTGGCGGGGCAGGTGGCGTCGCGGAGCGCTCTGGCAGCGCGGGCAGAGGTCGTGCAGCAGCACTTGGTGGGTGGTGCAGGCGAACACCCAGGGCAGCCACCAGCGCAGCAGCCAACGGCCCTCGCGTTCGGCCAGACACTGCGGACAGAACCGGCAACGGGGTTGGCGCTGCGGGCCCCAAGGCATACCGGGGCCGAAGACCATCGCATCAAGGCGACGCTCGGGCAGACCGGTGAGGTGCTCCAGGTTCCGCAGGACGTGCGGCTCCAGGCTGGTGACCAGCAGCCGCGTGGTGAACACCCGCGGCAGGCCCAGGATGGTCAGCAGCGCGGCCAAGGGCAGGCCGCTGCGGCGGCCGAGGGCCTCCAGCCAGCTGTCCAGGCTCTCCCCGGGCAGCGGGGTGACCCGCAGAGGAAGTACTCGCGGCGCCGTCATGACGCCACCTCCGTGCGCGAGGCCCGGTCCTGCTGGGCGATCGCGGCGGCCAGCTGCTGGCGGGCCTGTTCGGAGGCTTCATCGAGACGAACCCCGTCGAGTAGATCCCGGGTCAGGGCCTCGGTGCCGGTGCGGATCGCGCGGTAGCAGCCCCGCATGAGCAGCGTGAAGTACGACCCAATGTGCCCGCTGGTGCGTTCGAAAAGATAGTTCGCGTTGCGTCCGAGCATCCCGGGCCGGTGCTCGGCCAGGACGAGTTGACGCTCGGTGGCCTTGAGCAGGCTCCGCCAGTGGCGCCTTCCCTGGTCGGTGTCGAGGCGGAACGGGTCGACACCGAGGCGGGTCCAGCGCCGGGCGGTCTGCGCGAGCGCGACGTTCTTGCCGCTCAACCCGTCAGCAAAGAAGCGCCGTTCGGCCAGTCCGACGCCGACGTAGATGAAGGTGACGGGCAGTTCGTTGGCGAGCCACTTGAGGTGGTTGGACACGGCCAGGCCGTCGCGGCGGTCCAGGTCGATGAAGTGGATGTCGTCGACTTTACCGACCGCAGGAGCTCGGAAACCGGCTCTGAACTGCGACGATTCATAGACTACATGTCCGTGATGGAGAGTTGCTGTCGTTCGTCTGTGTGGTCTCGTGAGACGGCTGTCCGCGTACTCCCCGAAGTTCAGCCGAGTATTGATGAACGGGCTCAACTCACGGCAGTTGAATACACGCCGCTACCAGGCCCCAGGACCAGATACCGTTCACGAGTCCCGGCGCCGCATCCGCTTCGTCAAGGCTCGGCGCCCCTGAGTGGCTCCCAGGAGACCCTGTGCGATTCGTGGTCCAAGCCGATCGACAGTCCCCGTCGGACGAAGGCCCCCAAGAAGCCATCCTCGTCCCAGTTGCCGGGGACGACCACGGCTACCAGACCAGCTACGACCTCTGGTTTCGGGACGAAAACAGACAGATCCAGCGCCTGGGCCGCGTCAAGATCGCCCTCGGCGCCCAGGAACCGGGGCCCAGTCCCCTCCCCGTAGGGCAGTTCGAGCACCTTGACTCCCTCCGCAGGCCCGAGTTGTTCTCCCTGGGCCAAGACGACCTGTACTACGACAGCATCAGGAAACTCGGCACCCAGGTACGCTTGGAGATCCTCATCGGACTGGGTGATATCGCTCTCTCATCAAAGCGTCTGGACTTCGCCCTCCAATACGACGTGACGGCCCTCTCGCTGCTGCGCAGCGTCGAGAAGCGTACGGTCATGGCCCAGTTCAAGCGCATCGCCAGCGGTGGTTCCCGGCTCACCGAGTACCGCTTCAACTACCTCGTTCCCGCGCCAGACAGCGACGTCCCGCCGCCCCCGCCACTCAGCTTCGTGGTCACCCCCCGCACCACCCCGTCCAGCAACATTCACGTCCTGATCGGACGCAACGGAGTCGGCAAAACCACCCTGCTGCGCAACATGGCCCAAGCGGCCGTCCACCCTGACCGCGCCGACGTCAATGCCGGCCGAATCGAACACCTCCCCACCCCCACCGCGGAGGACGGTGAACCCTTCGTCAACGTCGTCTCCGTCACCTTCAGTGCCTTCGACCCCTTCGTCAGTGTGGTTGGCGACCCCGACCACGCAGCGACCACGTACGCGTACGTGGGGCTCGCTAGCGCTGGGAACAACCTCGGCGAGCCCAAATCACATGAACAACTGGGCTCGGAGTTCGCCAGTTGCCTCAAAGAGGTTTGGGCGGCCGGACGGCTCGGACGGTGGGTCCATGCCCTGCGCATTCTGAGCAGTGACCCGCATTTCGCCGCCTCCCCGTCCATGACTTCGCTCGACGCCTCCGTGAGCAGTCGCCACAGACATTCACGGAGAGCGATCAAGAGGCAGCCCGAAGGATCTTTGGCCAACTCAGTTCAGGCCACTCGATCGTGCTGCTGACCATCACGAAGCTGGCCACGCTCGTGGCCGAGCAGTCCCTGGTGCTCCTAGACGAACCCGAGGCCCACCTGCACCCACCGCTCCTATCTTCCTTCATCAGGACGTTGTCGTACCTGATGGATGACCGCAACGCAGTCGCGGTCATCGCCACCCACTCCCCTGTCGTCCTCCAAGAGGTCCCCGCTCCTGCATCTGGAAACTGAGCCGTTGGGGCAACCGTCAGGCCGAGCGGCCCACCATCGAGACTTTCGGTGAGAACGTCGGTGTCCTCACACACGAGATCTTCGGCTTGGAGGTGAAGGAGTCCGGCTTCTACGCGGAAGTCAAAAGGGCGGTCAGGGCCCATGGCACCTACGAAGAAGTCCTTGCCCACTTCGGCGGCCAGCTGGGCGGCGAGGCCAAGGGGCTGGTGCGGATCCTCCTCGCAGACAAGGCCGCAGGAGAGAGCCGCTGATGTGGCCGCTGGAGCCCCCCGCCGAGACAGCCCGCGAGAGCTACGACGCATGTGTGAGCAGCACCCGGGACACCAGTCGGCAAGAGAAGTTGACAGCCGCGGCCGAAGCCGTCGAAGCTGCAGGAGAGCGCTTCCGGGAAGCAGCCCACAGCCAGACGTTGCACGCCCTGGAAGCCGCCGAGTTCAAGGTTCCAGGCATCGACGACAAGGCCGCCGTGACCTGGGCGTACGAGAACGGGATGCGGGGAACCAAAAAGGGCCGCCTAATCTATGACAAGCTCATGGGCGCCCCCGTCGACGAGAGGTGCCCCCTGTGCGGGCACGGAACCGTCCGTCAGCTCGACCACGTCCTGCCTAAGATGTCCTTCCCCGCTCTTTGCGTGGCCCCACTCAATCTGGTGCCAGCCTGCAGCGACTGCAACCACATCAAAGGCGATCAAAAGCCGACCACGGTTGAGACCACACCTTTACACCCGTATCTCGACCGTATCGACGACGTGACCTGGCTGCAGGCCAAAGTCATTCACGACGCCCCCGTGCGGCTGGAGTTCTTCGTGACCCCGCCACCAACATGGGGGCAGGGCCTCATAGCCCGGGCCACGCACCACTTCACTATGTTCGGGTTGGCGAAGACCTACGCAGTGCAGGCCAACCGGACCCTGAGGAACATCCAACACACCCTCGAAGGACAGTTCAAGGCTGGCGGCAAGGAGCTCGTGCACGAATACCTCGCGGCCGAAGCCGCCACTCGACTCGCTGTCCAACCCAACGGGTGGGAAGGCGTGACCTACCGGACCCTCGCAGCGGATGGTGCCTTCTGTAACGGAGGATTCCTGGAGTGACTGCAGGCCACTTTCACGTGTACGCCGACATGGCCCGTCCACCGGACGGAGAACGGGCCATGAGGCCGGAAGAGCGAAGGCGAGGTCAGATGCCTGACGCTGGGTCAACGATCCGGGCTTCGAGGTCAGCGACGCGGCGGTCCTGGAAGCGGAGGTTGGAGCGGGCCGCCTTGAGCCGCTCGTCAAGGCTGCGGTTGTCGGCCGTGAGCTGACGGACTCGCTGTTTGAGGGTGGTGTTCTCGGTAGTGATCCGCTGGACGGCCTCCTCGGCCCATTCGGCCTCCAAGTCCCGCACCTGGCCGATGAGTTCACCGATGCGATTCCGCTGGGCGAGGATCTCGCTGTGAGCGGTCTTGAGGGCGTCTTCGGCATTCAGAGCGCGTTCACGCCAGGTCGCCTCACGTTCCTCGCCCTGGTCGGCGAGCAACTGGGTCCGGCGCTCTCCAGCCTCGGCCATCGCGGAGGCGATGACGGCTCTGGCCTCGGGATTGTCGTAGAGGAAGGTGCGGGAGACGTCCGCTCGACGGGCGACGGCGGTCACGCTGACCTGGGCCTTCTCACGCCGGAGCCGGATGATGGCTTCACGGACCCGCTTCAGGGCGGTCTCGGTCTTGTGGCGGCGGGCGGCCAGGGCGGCGGCCGTGCGGGGTTCTGGAACGGCAGAGGTCTTCATGCGATGTCCTGCTCGGGGTCGTTGTCGGTTGTGCACGTATCGCTGTACTCGCTCTGCTCGTCGTCGCCCGCGTCGGCGAGGTCGGCGGCGCGGAAGGCCGTGGACCACACGCGGTGGAAGTAGTCCTGGGGTTTGCGCAGGTCAAGGGCGAGGGCGTCGCCGAGGAGGCCGAGGCCGACCAGGGCCTTCTCCAGGCCGTCGATGGCGCGGGCTGTGGGCTCGAAGTAGCGGTGGAGATAGTCGGCGATCGCGTCGTCCGGGGCGCCTTCGGCCAGCAGCCGCCACTGTTCGCGTTTGCGCCGCCAGTAGAGGAGGTCGGCGCCGGAGAGGACGAACTTGTCGCAGTTGTGGCAGTCGAGGTTCCAGGGGCAGGCGCCGCCGTCGACGACGGGCTGGAAGGTGCAGAACCCGCCCTCGGAGGGGGTGCTGCGGCGTGAGAGGTCGATGGCGAGGGCCTGGGCCTGCTCTCGGGTGAGTGGGGTGGTCTCTCCGGCGAGGAGTTCGCCGGGTTGGGCGGTGCCGGGGCCGGTGACCCAGACGTGCTGGAGGACGTTCTCCAGGTCTTCGCTGGTCAGGTGGACGTAGTGCTCGGCCATCCGGTCCGAGACCTGGCCGAGATAGCGGCGGATGTGGGTGAGGCTCGCCCCGGCCCGAAGCAGGCTGGTGGCCAGAGTGTGGCGAGCCTGATGGGGGACGAGCTGGCCGAGGTCGAGCTCGGTGGCCCACTCCCGGAACCTTCGGTGGAACCACTGGTAGGACAGAGCGGTAGCGCCGTCGGGGTTGCGGACCTTGCTGGTGAACAGGGCAAGCTGAGCGCGTTCGGTGCCGGTCGGGCGGCGTCCGTGCCGGGCGACGAACCGGTCCAGTGTCTTGCGCTGCCGTTCGGCGAGGAGGTCGTAGAGCCGGTCGGGGATACGGATTGCGGTGTCGTAGTTGCCGACCTTGGTCTGGTCGTGCCAGAACATCGGCAGGCCGCCGTAGCGGCCGATGCAGTTCCAGCGCAGCTTGAGGACCTCGTTCACGCGGCGGCCGGTCAGCACGATGGTCTCCCAGACGTCCCGCATCCCCTGGTCATCGGGGTCGTACTGCTCTGTGAGCTGGGCGAGGTTGGCCTCGTCGGCCAGGGCTCGGGCGACCTCGTCGGGAAACGGACGCCGGGCTCGCAGCGGCTCGCCGCCGGCGAATGGCATGGCGATGATGAACTCGCGGTCCAGGCCGAGCCGTTCGGCGGCGCCGTTCTCCATCGCGTTCCGCAGCAGCTTGCGGACGCCGTTGAACACGTCGGTGCGGGTGACGGAGGTGACCGTCGACGGCTTTCCGTAGAGCCCCTTCATCACCAGCGAGGGCAGCCCGTGGCGTTCACGATGGCGCTGATCGGCGATGAACCGGTGCATGTGCTCCACCCGCAAGGCGCTCGGGTCGTGGCCGCCGCCGGGGGCGTCGACCTCTATGAACGCGCTCAGCTCGGTGCAGGCCCGGCGGATGCCGTCGATGGGCACTGCGGTGCGTGGGCGGTGGGGCGAGCGGATGAGCTCGGCGGTGTAGTCCCAGAGCAGGTCACGCAGCCAGCGCTGGGTGATGCGGGTCAGGTCGATGTGGCTGGCCCGGTGAGGGAAGCGGATGCCGAAGTGGTCGGTCTCGAGGAACCCGGCGTCCCGCGTCTGCTCGGGGGTGAAGTAGACCAGCCGCAGGTAGTGGAGCATCTTCTTCACAATCGAGGTGTGAAACCGCGGGAAGTCGTCCAAGTCCAGGTCGGTCAGCGAGCCGGCGTCGCGCTCTCGCGCGAGGTTGACGAGCTTCTGGATCCAGTCCAGGCGCCAGATGCTGTGCCGGTCCTGCTGGGTGTGGGCGAACAGGGTGTACTGGATCTCGGCTCGCAGCAGCGGCCGCAGACCGCGCAGGTTGACCAGTCCCGGCCTCGGGGCCGGATCGACCCTCGCGCACCAGGTGCGGAAGGCGTTCTCGTCCGTGCAGGAGACGGGGACGGAGCGTCCCTGGCTCTCGTATCGCTGCCACCAGCTGGCCGGAAGGGCCGCCCCGCCGGGGCGGCGGTCGCGCTTGTAACGGTGCCAGTGCCAGCTGCACAAACCCAGCGGCGACTCCGCCAGCCCGGGGCAGACCGTGACCTTGCAGTTGCCGTAACCCCCGCGGGGCTCCTGTTCAGCAGCCCACTGCTCAAAGTCCGCCCCGGAATCGCGCGGGGCGACGTAGTACTTCCAGGAGCTGTAGTGGGCGCGGCACAACCGCAGGTCGGTTCGCGGCTCCGCCGGCCGATCGGGGCAGATCGAGCACGGGCCCTCGCGCTCGAACTCGGCCCGGGACAGCGGCTGTGCCGCAGTGAGGAACTCCGCCCGGGTCGTGCCCGATTCCCGCGCCTTTCCCCACTGCCGGAGATGGTTGGAGCACAGGTCCGTCCCTCCGGAGCGGACGCGTTCGCAGGCGCCGACGACGCATCCCCACTGGTAGACGGAGTGGTCTTGGGGAACCCGGACGAGTACTCCACGGAAGATCGGGTCGAAAAAGGGGGCACTGATCAGCGCGGTGAGGATCTCCAGCCTGTCACGGCCCTCGCGGTCGGAACGTTCGGTGTAGAGGGGCAGCAGCGAGTTCGCGGTCACTTCGTCTCACCCCAGACCGTGCGAAGCGCGGCATCGAAGACCGGGTCGTGGACATCGACGTGCCCGTAGACCTCATCGACCATCGCGGCCGACGCCCAGCCGCCGGCGTCCCGGGCGATCAGGGTGTTGCCGTCCGCGGCATCGAGAACCGCCGAGGTGAAGGTGTGCCGGAAGGCATGGGGTTTCACCAGCCCCAACCCGGCGCGTTTCCCGGCCCGGCCGAGCATCCGGCGGGCGCCGACCGGAGCCCACGGCTGGCCGCTATCGGCGCCGTGCAGCTGGACCAGGAGCATGCCGTGCCCGGCGCCCCGCGGGTACTCGGTCGTCATGTACTCGAAGTAGGAGTGCACCATCGCCGGGCTGACCCGCTTGATCAGCCCGCCGGTCACCGTCCCGCGCTCGACCCGCCAGGGATGTTTGGTCTTGGCCTCGGCCCGGTTCGGGTTGCCGGGCCGGTGGCAGACGTGCAGGTGCGGGTGCGGCACTCGCCGCAGGCCGCGTTCTCGCGCAGGTGCAGGTCGACCAGGTGCAGCCCGCAGAGTTCGCCGATCCGAAGTCCGCCGTCGGCGAGCCAGTCGATAACCAGCCGGTCCCGGGCGGCGTTCACTGTCCCCAGCAGCCTCTCCCTGGCCTTTTCCGGCAGCATCTTCGGGTGCCGGCGGTGCGGCCCCTTCGGTGCCAGTGGGTTGGTCGGCAGCTTGTTCTTCACGTGCCCGAGGAACGAGCGGCGCTTGTCGGCCCGCGTCGGCAGACGGGACTTGTCGAGCTTCTTGCCGAGTTCGCCGTTGATGCCGCGAGAAGCCTGCTGCAGGTAGAAGCCCTTCAAGCAGGCCGCCGCGGTCGACAGCGCCGAGCGGCCGTAGGGGCGCTTGCCCACCCGCCACGGTTCCCCGAGCGGTATGCGGACCTCGGCGCCGACGATCCCCATATACCGTTCCAGGTCACGCAGTTGGACCGTGTCGAAGGCCAGGCACTCGCGCTCCAGCCACCGCAGGTGGTCCACCAGGTAGTACGCGTACGTCCTCTGCGTGCCCGAGCCCTCGTGCTCACGCAGGAACCGGTCCGCCTCCGCGTGCAGTGTTCCCTCGGGCCAGACGATCGTCCATGACCGCTGCCCGTCCTTCCGCTCGATCCGCTGGACCCTCAGGTCCCCCACCACAACGTGCCGTACCACTTGTCCTCCGTACCGACTCCAGAACATGACAGACGTCCCGGACCCGGTCGGTAAACAAGCCCAGGACGTGCTGGTCACAGTCCCAGACGGACATCACGGGCAGGACTACGGGCGGTCGGTAAAGTCGATGATCCCCAGCTGGGACTCGCAGGATAGAACGCAGTCGAGCGCGTGACTGGCCAAGGTGGCGGCATTGGCGCGGTCGGCGGCCGGGTGGCCGTAGAACTCGCAGATCATCCGGTTCAGGGTCCGCAGTGTGGTGTTGGAGGTCAGCCCGACACGGAAGACGGGGATGCGCTCGTGCCCGGCGTCGGTGACCTGGCCCAGGCGGCGCATCTGCTGGCGGTCGAAGGTGCGGCCGAAGAGGTTGGCGATGGTGGTCTTGCCCAGACCCGGCAGGGCGTCGATGACGGCCGCGGAACGGATGCGGTCGCCGTCTTGCCGGTTGGACGCGACGATCTCGTCCAACGCATCGTGGACGGAGGCCAGCTGGGGTGTCTGCACGATGCCGAAGTTGGCATGCCAGTCGTGCCGGGCGTCGTTGTAGTCCTCGGCCGCCTCCTCGCCCAGGGCCGCCAGCTGGCGCCGGGTGAGGGTCGCGGGGCGCTGCCGGGCCGGCTCGTCGACGAAGCGGCGCCAGCCCTCCTTGCGGGAGAGGCTGAACAGATGCGGCTGCCTCATTCGATCACCTCGAAGGCATCGGCGTAGTAGTCCTCGCCCTGCGGGGCATCGAAGAGCTCGTCCTCGTCGTCGCTGTCGCCGAGGGGAGGATCTGGCACCACCGTCAGCTCCGGCCGGCTCGTGGCCGTGGCCTGGTCCGGCAGGGTGGGCAGGGACAGCGCGGCCCGCTCGGCCGACAGCCGCACCGCCATGCGACGCTCGCGGCGGTCGGTGACCAGCCCCTGGTCCCAGCGGGCCAGCAGATCTCCCAGAGCCTTCGAGGCATCGATGTGCCGTCCGGTGCGGGCGGCCAGCCGCCGGGCGTAGGCGGCGGCCTCGGTGCTGAAGGCCATGTTCAGCGCGGGAGCGTGTTCCCATTCCAGGGCATGCCAGGAGCCGTCGTCGGGGTCCTGGAAGTAGACGAACCGCACGTCGTCGGGGTTGACGCGGATCGGCCACCGCCCGGCCAGACGCCCGCCGTAGGGGCTCGTCGTCCCGCGCAGCCCGTCCAGCGCGGGCCCGTTGTAACGCAGCCCGTCGACATCGACGCCGTAGTGCTGAATGGTGCGCGGCCTGACCTGCAGGAACTCGAAGGCCAGCTCGGCGGTGGCGGGCATCCGCAGCCGTCCGGCCCGGTGCACTCCGACGCGGAGCATCTCCAGCGGGGACAACTGCAGGTGGGGCCAGTGCGGGACGGTGAGTCCCTCATGGGCGCGGCGGTGGAACACCTCGCTGATCCACTCGCGGACGATCTCCTCGACCTCGTGGAGGTAGAAGAACGCCTGGTCCTCGATCCTCTCCCCGCGGCTGTGGATGTCCGGGCCCTTGTAGGCGGGCAGATGCTGGATCAGCCCCTCCCGCAGCGTTCGGAAGAAGCGCTCGACGGTTGGCTTGTCGGTGGGCTTCTTCGGCTGGGCAGGCTGGATCGACATGCCCAGCCGGGTGCAGACACTGATCACGTGGGCCGACATGAATGCCTTGCCGTGGTCGACGACCAGCGTCTCCGGCGGACACAGCCCCCGCCCGGGAACCGCGTCCTCCTCGGTGAACACCACGTGGTCCCACAGCCCGTGATAGGGAGCGAGCTCGGGGCGGTCCGCAGTGTCCATGGGCGGGCAGACGGCTTCGAACAGCACCCCGGCGACGTCGACCGCCTTGGTGGAGCACGCTGTCACCCGCAGGCCCACGATGCAGCGGGAGAACAGGTCCTGGGCGACAGTGAGCTGGACGGGAACCCAGCGGCAGGTGACCGGCTCCATCGCGTAGATGTCCAGGTCCTGCGTGTCGAGCACCACGTACTCACCCGGCCGCGTCGCCCGCAGCCGACCGTAGGCGCCGCGGGGCCGGTCCGCGATCGAGCGGCGGGACTTGGCACTGCCGGACACCGCGCTCGTGCCCTTCGTCAGCTCCGCCAGGCGCCGGTAGGCCGTAGCGCGCGAGGGAAGAGGCACCGTCCCGGCCCCGAACTCCTCTTCCAGTCGATCTTCGGTGCGGCGCAGCACCGCGGACCGGGTGGGGGTAGAGGCGTTCACCAACTCGGCCAGCACCCAGCGCAGGGCCTCCTCCCAGCGCGGATCCACCCGCGAACCCCGGCCCTTGACGGCTCGGGCGTCCACCAGCCCGGCCT
The DNA here is from genome assembly GCF_030116705.1 of Streptomyces sp. ML-6. Classification (NCBI taxonomy): domain Bacteria; kingdom Bacillati; phylum Actinomycetota; class Actinomycetes; order Kitasatosporales; family Streptomycetaceae; genus Streptomyces; species Streptomyces sp. ML-6. Next base: position 21,890 of record NZ_JAOTIK010000003.1, on the reverse strand, counting down.
CGCCTGCTTCACGGTAGGCAGCCACCCACCGGTCGATCGTCCGAGGTGAGACCTTCAGCTCCGTCGCCTTGGCCGCGGTGCGGTCCCCGAGCGGCAGATCCGGCTGGAACTGCGGGCGCGGCTCGTCGGCCGCGGCGCCGTCCGGGTGCCCGGCTCGGAAGCCGGTCAGCACCTCCCGGACATGCCGAGCCCTCTCATGCAGCCTCGCCCGCCGGGCCGGGGACAGGTTCGCCAGCAGGACAGACCCATCCTGCGTCTCCGGCTCACTCCCCGCCCCCAGGGACCGGGCGTCGGCCGCCAACCGCCCGAGCGGCAGTGTGCTGAACTCACCCGTCCGCTCGTTGCGCAGCGTGGCCGTGAGTCCTTCCAGCTCGACAACCTCGGCCACGTCGCCGCAGTAGAGCAGCCGCACCCCCGGGAAGACGGTCACTGCCCGGCCGGTCATGACGCCACCTCGATCGAGGTGGCCGCCGCCAGGGGCGCCGCAGGTCCGCGACCAGGGCTCCCGACCAGATCAGGTGCAGCACCAGCGGACGGACCGCATGTGCCGGAAACCGAGCGGCCAGGGCCGCCTCGATGCCGCCGATGGTCGACTGGCCCCGGGCCGCCGCGAGCACTGCCGGCGCCCGGTCCATCTCCAGCAGCTGAGGGCGCCGGTAGCCCGCGAGGAACCGTACGTTCTCCACCACGGCCCGATCGCCGCCCGACCAGGTCTCGTAGGACCAGCCGCGACGAGCGCAGATGCGCTTCGTCCAGGCGAACTGTGCAGTCACTTTCGGGTCCTTCATGCGTGAGGGGGCTTTGACATCGACGACGGTCACCAGACCGTCAGAGTGGACAAGCAGCAGGTCAGGGATGTGCCGCCGAAGCCGGTCACCGTCACGACCGGCCAGCTGGAAGGGCTGGGAGGCGATCTCCACGACACCGCGGTCGAAATCGGCCAGCAGAATCCGAGCCAGCTCCAACCGGCTCTCGTAGGCCACCAGCCGCCCCACTGTGGCGGCGTGGTACCAGCCCGAGTAATGACGACGGCCCTTGTACCAGCGGAAATCCCGTACCGGCAGGCCGCCGGTCACCTCGGGAACGATGAGGCGGTCCAGGACCGCTTCAACGAACTGGCCATCCGCTTGCCGGTAGCGGACCGAGACCGTCTCACCTTCTGTCGTGCTCTTCTGGCTCGAAGCGCGTGCCACAGCGACCCCTTGTGTAGGCGGAACCGACACCGGGACGATGGCGCGTGGCCAGCGGGAATCTGCACGGAAGGCATGGAAAACCAAGCGAAAGGCTGGTTCTCGAACCGAGATGACGTTCGTCGTTTACGTCGAGCCCGTCCTGTAACTCGGGCTGCTGGACGACAAGTTGATGACAGAACACTGAGACAACGACATCTCCAATGAGAATCTACACGACTTCATAGCACTCGGCGTACGTCCCAGTCGTACCGCTCCCAGTACCCGGACGTTGAGGTGGTCTCGACGGTCTTTCCGGGCCGGGGCGCGTGGACCATGGTGTTGTTGCCGGTGTAGAGGCCGACGTGTCCCCAGTTTCCGTCGTTGTTGATGACGATGAGGTCGCCGGGCCGGATCTGCGAGCGGGGGACCCGGGTACCGGAGTGCCGCATCTGCTGGGAGGTGCGGGGAAGCGTGACCCGGGCGCCCTGGTAGAAGGCGTAGAGCATCAGGCCCGAGCAGTCGTAGCCGCCCTTGGTGGGGCCCGTGGTACTGCCGCCGCCCCACACGTAGGGAGTGCCGCGCTGTGCCAGCGCGGCGTCGACGACGGCGCCGGCCCGGCCGGTCGCCGACCCCGCCGTGCTGTCTTGGGCGGCGGGGAGGTGGTCGTACTCGTCGACGTAGCCGGTGACGTCGCCCACGTACGCCTCGGAACGGTTGTAGCGGTAGACCGCCTTGCGCAGCTGGTCGGTCCGGGACAGGTCGGTGGTCCCGGTTCCGCACAGGTAGACGGCGGTTCCGAGCGCGGCGTCGAACGCGTTGTGCGGGTCCTTCACCCCGTCACCGTTTCCGTCCTGGCCGCTGGGGCCGTTCCAGGTGGAGGGCAGGAACTGCATGGGGCCGACTGCCCGGTCGTACGCGGTGTCGCCGTCGAGCCGGCCGTGGTCGGTGTCGGAGAAGACGCTCGTGTTCCCCCCGGCCCCGGATCCGTTGAGCCGGACCCCGAGAATACGCGGGCGGACATCCCCGCCGACTGTGATGGTGCGCCCGGAGGCGTGGTTGGACTCGACCTTGCCGATCCCAGCGATGACGGACCACCGCATGCCCGTGCACTTCGGCCGCAGGGCGCGCACGTTCGCGGCGGCGCGGGTGTAGGCGGACAGCATCACCGGACTGATGCCGGCCACCGCCCCCGGGGCCGCCCCGGACACGGACGGCGGGGCGGCGGCCTCCTTCTCGTGTCCGGCCGCCCCGTTTGCGACAGCGGCAATGAACAGCACCAGGACGCCGACGACACCCACAGCCGAAACCAGTACAGGGGAAACGGCCAAGGCCACTTTCCGTGCGCCGCTCATGAGCGCCCTCCCAGGCGCGGCGCGGCCTGCGAACGACGCGCAGGGGCGGAGGGGACGGGCGCAGGCGGGGTGCTGCTCCCGGTGTTCCGCGGCTGGCGCATGCGGTGCAGGCGCTGCTGGAGCATGGCCTGGGCCGCGCTGGAGGGCGGTTGGGCGACGCGCGGCGGCGCAGGGCGCCGCCGGACGGGCGGTGCGGGGGCCGGCTGGGGTGCAGGAGCCGGCCGGGCGGGGCGGGGCGCCGGTGCCCGCCGGGGACCGGGAACAGCGGCCCGGGGCGGGGTGTAGGGGCCGAGCCCGGGCCGGCCCCGGACGATCCGGCCGAGGGAGCGCACGTTGTGCCGGTACTCCCCGGCGAACTGCTGGGCGGGCTGGACGTAGCTCCGGTGGAAACTCTGCGCGCTCTGCTGGAGGTTCTGGACGGCGCTGCTGACCCGGCCTGCGGCCTGGGCGGGCAGAGCGGTCGCAGCCGCGCCGACCCTGCGGGCCGCGCGCGGCCCGTACACCGGCAGTCCGACAGTGGCTTTGAGGCCGAACACCCCGGCCTTCACGGTGCCTTTCGCCCCGGCCTCGATGGTGCGGCCGGTGAGCCGGGTCAGCCCCGCCACGGCACGGCCCCCGCCGTGAGCGAGCCAGCCGCCGATGCGTCCGGCGAGCCGGGTGGAGCCGATGCGTCCGGCGCCGCCGAGCACAGCACCGGTTCCCCCGGTGGCGGCGGCCGCGCCGAGCATGAGCCCGCCGAGCAGCAGGCCCTTGCCGAGCCCGCCGCGCCTCGGCATGTCGACGGGGGCGGGGGAGACGGATCCGCCCAGGGGCGAGTTGCCGAGGCGGTGACGGGCGCGTGCCACCGCTCCGCGGGTGGAGCGGGCGAGCTTCTTGCGGTAGATGAACGCGGCGACGCAGACGCAGTCCAAAAGGACGAACCGGACGGTGAGACCGCCCGGCAGGTCGCTTTCCGGTGTGTTCAGCACGGCGTTGACGACGACGATGAAGACGGACATGGAGGCGATGGAGGCGAGCATCAGGGCGAGGCCGCGGGCGATGGCCGCGGCCCGGCCCCACAGCCAGGCCCGGCCGGGGCCGGGCAGGATCCCCGCCGCGAGGGCCACCTTTGCGATCATCGCCTCGATGGCGATCTGTAGCTGGGCGAAGAGGAATGCACCGTCCAGGACGATGACGAACATGCAGGTGAGGAACGCGGCCAGGAGCATGAAGAGCGCGCCGCCGACCTTGTCCATCGACGCCTTCTTCAGTGTGCCGGCGTTTTGGACGCAGGCCTTCTCGAACGCCTTGATGGGGCCGGACGCGTGGACCTGTTCCAGCATCTGGGAGGTGGCGGCGTCGACGGTGGTGTCGACCATCCAGTTCTTGACGCTGTCGGGCAGCGCGATCCCGAAGCCCGGCAGGTCCTTGAGGAAGGACTTGCCTTTCTCCATCTTGGTGTCGACCAGCTGGTCGAACACGGCCTGCTGGACCCGTGAATCGCGGAACTTCTTCCCGCACCTGCCCTCGAAGGTCCGCCCGTAGGACAGGAGCATGGCCGGCCGGGCCACGAACGCGTCCACGAGGGCGTCGGTGATGGGGCGGGCCAGCGCGCTCGGCGAGGACCGGACCTGCGCACCCACGGTCGACCCGGACGGCTTCTTCTCCCATCCGCTCTCAGTGGTCGGCCGGGCCGTGTCGATGGCTTCCTTGTCCAGGACCAGGGCGGCGGTCTCGACCGCCAGGTCCCGCACCACGCCCACCACCCCGGTGTCCTTGCTGAGCAGGAGCTGCGGGGGAGAGGCGAGAGCACCGAGCGCGAGTGCGGAGATGACCAGGGCAGCCGCCATCTCGCCCCAGCCGCGCACCCGGTTTCCGAACAGCAGATGCCACGACGCGACGACCATCGTGAAGGTGAGGAACAGCACCGGCAGACCCATCTGCACGACAACGCTCCCGTACAGCGACGTCGACACCTGCAGCGCCGGCTTGAGCATCAGCCCGGCCAGGGAGAACGCCAGGCTCCAGGTCAAGAGGAAGCAGGCGAAGCTGACGATCCACTTGTTCCCCATGAACATCATCTCGACGAGGAACCCCTGCACACTCAGGTCCCAGTCGTTCCAGTCCCCGGTGTCGGAGTAGATGCGGTACGAGCTGACCGGATTCCCGTCCCGGTCGGTCACCTCGAACGCGGACAGCACCCCGCCCTGCGCGGCCCGGTCCTTCTTGTACTTCTCCACCAGCTTGTCGAACTCGGCGCGGGCGGCCTTCTCCTCCTTCTCGGCCTCCTTGATCCCGTCCCGGATCAGCGGGGAGTCATCCGGCCGGCCCGACGTACCCGGCTGGGGGACGAGCGGGCTCGGCTCGAGCGGGTTCTGCGGGCCGGGCAGCGTCGGACCCACCGAAGGCGAAGGCGCCGGCGTCGGTGTGGGGGCCGCGCTCGCCGACACGCCCGCCAGCACCAGCGACACCAGGAACGACAGCACCAGCAGCATCAGCCCCGCAGCCATGGACCGCCCGGGGCGCGCCCACCGCTTCACCCCCTGCAGCACCCCCACGCCCCGGGCCCGGGCGCGCGCCCTCGGTGTCCCCGCCGATGCGGCAGCCCGCCTGGTCATGCTGCTGCGCTCTGCATGGGCTGGGAATGGATGTGGGCCACAGCCTGCTCGTCGGCGGGCAGTGTGACCTGCATGGCACCGATTCGGCCGGTCAGGTCGCGGTGCAGACATTCACCGGCCCGCGCCGCCCGTTCCTCGTCACCGAACTCGGCGCTGTTGGGCGACAGCCCGGTCATGACCAGGGCGAGGAGGTCCTCGTCGTCCGGGTTGCAGCCGAGGAAGAGCAGGGTACGGCGGGCGAGATTGCGGTCCGTCTGCCGGAAGACGAACTTGCGGGGGATCAGCCCGCGCAGGATCTGCCCGCCCTCGTCGTCAGGGCCGATGTCGTCATCGTCGTGCCCGCCGAAGAGAGCACCGGCATTGTGCTTACGCCCGTCCTTGACCAGCTCCAGCGCCAGCGCCAGGCCCTCCGGGCTGGACGTCAGCCACCAGCACTCGTCCCACACCACCAGCGCGAACTCGTCCAGGTCCGCATAGGCGACCTTCCGGGACAGGGCGGCGATCAGGTACATCACCGCACGCCCGAAGATCTTCTCGAACTCCATCTTCTCCAGCCGCTCCCCGCCGCGCAGTTCGCTCTTGGTGGGCAACGCCAGCGAGGACACCGAGAAGACCAGGGTGTCGGCCGACGAGCCGCGGACCACGGGCAGCGACTCGTCGAACACCGCGCGAGCCAGGTCCTTGCGCCTCACCGCCGACAGGCGGCGGGCAGCCATCGCCGAATGCGTATCACCCGAGGCGCCGCGGTTGGTGAGCTCCTCGACCAGGACCCGCATCGAGGGATGCGGCTCGGCCAGCACCGCCTCGACCGCCTCCGACAGGGCGATGCCCTCATCGCTCATGGGAGCCAGCCCCAGCAGCAGTGTCAAGAACGACTCGGTGAACCGCTGCGCTTCCCGCCCGGCGAACAGCCGCAAAGGATCGAGAGAAACGGCCGCCTGGTCGTCGATGGTGATGCACTCGGTCTCGCCGGGGCACGCCTGCGCGTAGCGGAGCCATTCCTGGCGCGGGGTCCGGTCCACGATCACGGCCCGGCCCCGCCGGGTACCGCCCCGCAGCCGCCGGCCCGCGGCGAGCACGGAATACACGGCCGACTTCATCGCGGTCGTCTTGCCCGCACCGAGCTCCCCGATGAACGCCGCGGTCGCCGAGGTGTTCTCCCGCGGGCCGCGCGCCCAGTCCGTCAGCACCGGCCTGACCCCGCCGCCGGCCAGCTGCAGCCCGAACAACGGCCCCGAGGCATCCCCCAGCCCGCTGCCCGTGAAAGGGCCGGCCATCGCGAAGTCCCGCGCCACCAGGTACTGCGCGTACTGGGCCATGACCCGCGGAGTGCGGGTACCAGGCAGCATCCCGTACCAGAGGTTCTCCTGCTCACCGTGCGGCCGGGTGAAGGTGTACTCGTTGCCGGTGAAGTGCCCGGCGAGCTCCCCGGCCCGCCGCTCGGCCTCCTCCGGGGTGCCGCCCCACACGCACAGGGCGGTCATGGCACGGACCTCGACCTCCGTCTGCGAGGCGGTCAGCCGCTCGCGGTACTCGTCCAGCCCGCCCACTGCCTTGTCGACGCTGGCCGGGACACCCGCGGTCTCACCGTCGTATTCGCTGTACTGGTTGGCGAGCTCACGCGCCTGACGCCGCGTCTTCGCCTCCGCCTCGGTACCGGAGGAGACGCTCAGGCGCACCACCCAGTCCACCGGGAACGAGAACGCATCCAGGGAGGACAGATACTCCGACCCGGGAAACGCGAACGCCTCGGGCATCTCGGAGAGCGCGAGCATCACCTGATACGAGGGCCCCCACTCCGTGGTCACCTCCAGCCAGCGCCGCGCGAACGGATTCGCTCGCCCTGCCTTCTGCCTCCCCGCCCGGACAGAACCGGCCCCGCCACCGCCCAGGCCCTGCCCGTCGAGTTCGTCGAACAGGTTGCCGCCCTCGGCGAGCACCACCTGGCCGAGCGCCGCCGCACCCCGCCCCCGGCCCCGCATCCCCGGCCCCGCACCCTCCGGCAGCACCGGCTCGAACACCCCACGACGGGCACTGTGCCCGTAGATCCACAAAACCTCCGCCGTCGTCGCCGGACGCAGAGCAATACCCGGCGGCCACACCGACGCCATCCGCTGCGCCTGGGCCAGGCGCTCGTCCTCCTCGCGCGCCGACACCGGCCGCGGAAGCAGCCCCAGCTGCAGAGCAACATCCGCACGCGCCGCCGCGAAAACCTCCCGTACCGACTCCCCGCGCGTCATCGCAAGCGGAACTGCGAGCCAGTCCGTACGCCCCGTCAGCTCCAACTGCTCCAACTGCCCCCGCAGCACACCGATGGCCTGCCGGTACCGGCCACAGCCCGCCAGATCGATCCCCTCGGTCATCTTCGCGACCACACTCGCCGGGTCGACGGCCGGGCACAGACTCAGCAGCATCGACTCACCCTTGAGCGCCTTGACCAGCGCCTCCAGCTGCCCCAGCCGCTGCTCCTTCGCCCGCCGCGAGGCATGAGCGGCATCCGCCCCCGCCACCCGGTAGACCGCCCAGACCTGACCGTGCACCGTCCACATCACATTCCCGGCCACATGCCGGATCGGCATCCGCATCACAGGTCACTCCCCTCGCTGCGCCACAGGCGCATCACTCGTGCTGAACTGGCGGCCGCGGCGCCGGGCGGCGAGCAACGAAGCCGCGACCGGCGCCGGCCGACGGCCAACCGCTCCACGGGCTGCGCCGACGTCCTTCCGGCCGACGGGCACAGGGCTCTCGGACACAGAAGCGCTTGTGGTGGTGCGGCCGGCGCCCATCACACGGGAGGCCGCAGCCTGAGACCGGACCGGGCGGAGCACGGGGCGGCCCGCGCCCCTGGCACCTGCCCCGGGCTGCGGTGCGGCCCAGGTCACGCTGCACACCCCGATCAGCGGCTGGTGACCACCCCGCGACCTGAGCGGACGACCGCCCAGCCGCCCTCCCCGCGGCCGCGCCACCAGCGAGGCGGAACTCGCGGCCACCGCCAGCGGATTACGGCCGTCGACCCGGATATGGCGCACCAGCAGCGACAACCCATAGGGCCCACCGATCGCGATCGCATAGTTGAACAGCCCGAAATGAGCCCACACCCCCCGCGTCAGCACCAGGCCCGCGAGCGAGGCGGCCAGGACCACGATCTGCGGCACCGTGTACGGACCACCCCAGATCCGGCCCCGCCCACCCGGCCACTTCCCGATCATCAAAGGGTGACGGCGCGCCCGGGTGTAGCACCGGCCAACCAGCACTTCCGGCGCCGCAACGCCGCTCACCGCTGCTCACCGGCCGCAGGTTCGATGCCCCGGACCACCGTGTGACCGGCGCCCGCGCTCTTCACGGAACCGTCGAAGACGATCTCGACACCGGCGCTGTCGTGGAACACGGCCGCCAGGAGCACGTACAAGAAGAGCGCCGTGCCGACGAGTACTGCGACCGAAGAAAACAGTGAGCGGACCTTGGCCCATACATGCGACACCGAGAAGAGCACCACAACTGCCGTCAGGAAGACGGCGAGAACGCTGGTCATCGCCGCGCACCGTCCACCGGTTCGACGACTCGGACCACCGCATGAACAGCGCCCGCGTTCTTCACGGAGCCGCTGTTCGGAGCGATGTCCTCGCCCACACTGTCGCGGAACACCGCAGCATTCATCACCGCGAACCACAACGCCACGCCACCGGCGAGCGCCACACCGGCAGCCAGAATCGATTTCGACTTGGCCCAGGCAGTCACCACTGCCGCAACCACCATGAACGACATCACCGAGCCGACCAGCAAACCGGTGATCCTCTGGGTGAGCTGGTCGACGTCGTCGATCGCCCCAGCCAGTACCGTCACGTCCATCACTGCGCGCTCTCCTTCGTCCCGGCCCCGACCGGCTCCTTGCTCAGCACGGGGGCCCCTTCCACGGATGCGATCTCCCAGCGCCCGTCCCGCGCGGTGATCGTGACGGCGTACGTCAGCGGCCGTTCCTGCCCGCCGGCATCGGATGCGGTGACATCGACGAGGAGCTGCCTGCGCTCCCCGTCGGACACGGGAACGCCCCGCTCGTCGGTGCCAAACGGGTCGTTCGTGCCGACCTCGGCGAACCGGGCCACCTCGACCCGCCCGTACGGGGCAGGCGACACCGCGGCCAGGGCCGTCCCGGGGGACAAGTAGCGGTCGAGCTCGCCGCGGCCGGCCAGATAGGCGGCAAAGAACCCCGTGAGCGTCTGCGCAGCAGGATCGGTACTGCGGACCGGGACCGACTGCCCATACGCCAGCGACGGAGCCTCACCCGACAACGGCGCACCCACCTCGGCCGGGAGCGCCACAGCCGCCAAACCCCCGCCCGCACCGGCCCTGACCGGAACCTGGAAATACCGCAGCACCGGCCCGGCCCCACCCGGTTCCAGCCCTGTCTTCTTCCCGCCCGCGGCACCGGCCGAGACCACCCGGGCAGCCACGGTCACCGACCAGTACCCGGCAGACACGGCCCGCACCCTTACCGCCGCGACCTCCTGCGCCCGCTGCACGCCCGGATCAGCCGTCAGACTCACCTCGCGGGCATTCGGCAAGAACGGCGCCAAGAACTCCTCGGTGCCCTCCCCAGCCGTCAAATACGCGCTCACGAACAACTCGGCGAACCCACCCGGCCCCGCAGGCTGCCCGGCCGCCGGCTGCTCCTGGCGCACCGGGGCCGCAGGCGCCGTGACCGCAGGCCGGGACACGAGCGCCCACCCCGCCAGAACCGGCCCGGCCACCAACAGCACCCAGGCCGTACGGCGGATCACCGTTACCGCGTTCGCCGCACCGCCCAGGGAACCCAGCGCCCAACCACCCGCCTCGGCAGGCAGCACATCCTGCGGCTGCTCCTTGCGGCGCTTCACGGCTGCTCCTGCCGCATCCGGGCGGCCAGCGTGTCCCGAGCCGCTTTCGGCAACGCGGCCCAGCGGGCGAACGCGGCCTGGGCCGGTGCCGCATCCTCATCGAGGTAGGCGCGCATGGACCGCGCCGTTCGGTCAGCGAACGGCGCCACCTCCAGCTGCACCACCAGATCACGCAACCGTCGACGCGCCCGCACCAGCAGCTCGATGTCCCCGCCGTCCTCCGCCGCGAGCACCGGATCCGCCATGTCCCGCTCACCCCTTCCAAGCCCGAGTACGGCAGCCGTTCCGCCGCACACCCAGACCAAGGAGCGCCCGCCCCCCAGACGTGACAGCCACAGCCGAGAAATCTGAGAAATCGTCATCACGCCGCCTGCACCCACCGGTCCGCGACCGACCGCAGCTGCCGCACGGTCCGGCTCCGACGCTGCCGCCACGCAATCGCGGACACACCAGCCCGCTCCGCGCTCTCCCGCGCCCCAGCCCGGGACTCTTCCGCGATCACCCGAGCCCGTACCACCTCGAGCAGTCCGGCAGCCACAGCCCACACCAGCAGCTCGACCAGCTCGCCCCGCGCACCGTCCGGGACCTCACCAGCTGCGAGGAGCCCGGCCTCAACAGCCTGCCGTCCGACGACCGTCTGCCAGACCTCTTCCGCCGGATCGGCCACCGGCCCGTCAAACACCACCGCCGATTCGAGGGCCGGGTGCCACGGCAGCGCGTCCGTCTCCGCATCCGCCCTCAGCTCACGGCTCGCCAGATGCAGCGTCTCCAAAAGGAGGTTCGCCGCGACCCCGCCCGCCCTCTGCAACGGGTACCGGCGTACGACCTGGTACAGGCACGCGACGACGACCTGCCCCACCTCGTCGAAATCCCGGCCGGCCCGCAACAGCCGCTGCGTCAGCCGCACCGCACCCGGCACCATCGCCTGCACCACCACCCGCGCAGCCAACTGCGCACCAACACCCTCACCGGCCGCCCGCTCCAGCAGCACCCGCATCCACCGGTCACTGTGCACACGCCCCTGCCCCCGGTCCCGACCCCCCAGTTCGGCCAGCACATCCTCGAGACCTGCTGCTCGCCCGCAGCTGAGGACCACCCCGCCCTCCTGCAACCAGCCCAGCACCATCTCGGCGCTCCCGGCCTCGGCGCAGACCAGCGCCCATTCGGCATCCAGCGACTCAAAAACCCGCGTTCCAGTCACGACAGCTCCCGTTCAGGTGATGCCGTGAACTCTTCTCAGCACCCCTGACCCGACCGCTGACCCAAACCATCAAATGCGCAGGTCAGAAGGTTGCCCAAAAGCAGACCCACGTCGCACTGAGCGCTCGCGCTGACCCGGGTAACCACCAGATGCCACTACTGCCGTTGGCCGCCACAGGCCCATCACCGGGATATCCACAGGCCCCGGCAAGCCCAGACGTTCCGTCGTAGCGTGCTCTCCTGCCGATCACCGGGGGTGCGCAGAATGCGGTACGTACGGCTGGAGTGGCTGGCCGCGGAGGTGATGGACGGGCTGCCGTCCGCCGCGGCGCGGAGCACTGTGCAGGACCTGATCGTCGACGTCGCGAAGCGACCCGACCGGTGGCCGACGCCCGGCGGCGAGGACGTTGTCGACGTGTTCGGGAGCCGGTGCTGGGTCTCGTACGTGGCCTACCGCGACGGTCTGGAGGTCCGTGACATCGGGTGGGCGGGCTGACCGAGGCCCGAGCATCCGGCCGTCCTCACGAGACGAAGGAACCCCCGGGGATGGAAACCTTCTCCGACCCGAGGGTTCCTTCATCCCGTGCCACCGGGGGAGCCGCAGAGGTCAGGAGTCCTCGGGCGCGGGCCGGGGTTGGGGGAGCCGGTCCAGCGCCCGGTACAGCGCTTTCACCAGCCGGGCCCGTTGCTGGGCGTACGCAAGGGTGGTCCGGGAAGTGACCGACAGGCGGCGCTCCGCTTCCTGGAGGACCTGGTCGATCAGCGGCCGCAGGTCACTGTCCTTGGGCAGGTTTTCGAAGCGCCGGCCCACTTCGGCGGCGACGACGCGGGCGTGCCCTGTGAGGAGCAGCGCGATCTGCGCGCAGTCGCCCGCCCGTAGACCCTTCACGTTCTTCCGGGCCAGAATCGCGTCGGCCAGCGCCGTGACGGGGGTACGGTCGAGCGGCAGCTCCTCGGCCAGGAGCGCCTCGGGGTCGTGCAGCACGCCGTAGCTCATGCCCGTGATTCCTCCGGTTCCAGACCCGTGACCGTGTCGGTGGCGGTGACGAACAGATTGCGGCCCAGCAGCCAGGACCGTTGCGCGTTCCAGTCGTGCCAGCGGTAGGCGATGTGCGCGAACGAAGGGACGACGATCCCGGAAATCCGGCCGCCGTCCACCGCTGCGCGGATGCGTGCCCAGCCCGGCCGCAGCTCCGTCTCCTGGTCGAGTGGCCCGGTGTCGGTCACCGCACACCCGGCCGGAACCCTCCAGTCCCGTGCCTCTGCGTGCGCGGCCAGAGGAGGCAGCACCAGGTGTTCGGTGCCCGGCACCGGTACCACGGCATACAGCGCCACCGCGGTCACCGGGACGACGAGGGGCCCGTCTGATGCCGGGGCGCGGAGCGCTGCGATCTTCCTGCGCACCCGGGCCGGTAAGGGCCGGGCGGTGCGGTGGTGGCCGGACGAGTTCGGCATGAGGGCCTCCCCGGGACGGTTGTCGGCGTACTCCCAGACAACCGCGACACGTTCGGGTGGGCTCAGGCCGGATTCCGGGCAAGTACCGGCCAGGGACCGGACAGTTTTACCAACAGGAGAAAACCGGCAGGACTACCGTCCGCGCCGCGACCGGTACTTACGGGGGGACCTGATGGACAGGCAGCGGAACACCCGGCTCGAGGCGGTGATGGCCGAGTACGGCTTCACACACCAGGGCCTAGCCGACGAGATCAACCAGGTCACCGCCCGGATCTTCGGGGAGAACCACCCCCGCAAGTGCACCGACCGCCACGTACGGCGCTGGATCAGCGGCGAGGTCCGATGGCCCTGGACCCGCTACCTTCACGCCCTGGAACAGCTCTTCGACCGCCCGGCGCAGGCACTCGGCTTCATCCCCCGAGGCAAAAACAGCGCGAACCTGCCCACCCCCCCAAGGCCTCCCGCACCGACGAAGGAGGTGCCCGTGCGCCGCCGCCGTTTCATCATCGCCACCGCCGCCACCACAGTCGCCCTCGCCCTCAGCATCGACGAAACCCCCACCGGCGGCCGCCTCGCGATGAGCGACATCACCCGCGCCCGGGAGAGGATCAACCGCCTCGACGCCCACTTCGCAGCGATCGGCGGCGAACCCCTCCTGACCGTCGCCACCACCTACCTCGACCGCCTGACCACCGCAGCCGACCACTGCACCTACGGCCCCCGCGTCGAACAGGCACTCCACACCACGATCGCATCGCTGTGCAGCTCTGCCGGATGGGCCGCCGACGACGCCGGCAACCTGGACGCAGCACACCGGTGGCGCACCACCGCCCTGCAAAGAGCCATCCTCGGATCCAACCCGCAGGCCCAGGCCCGAGCCTGGTCCGACCTCGCCATCCACGCCCGCCGCGGCGGCCACCACCGCGAAGCTCTGCGCATCAGCCAGACCGCCCTCACCAGCCGCGCAGCCCGCCAGAACCCCCGCTACACCGCCCTGCTCCAATCCCGCCTGGCCATCAGCCACGCCCACACCGGCAACCGCCCCGCCGCAGCCCGCGCCCTGCTCGCCGCCCAGACCGCACACGACCGCATCGACCCCACCCAGCCCGCACCCCGGTGGCTGAACTTCCTCACCACGGCCGAGATCAGCGGACTCGCCGCCATCACCCACCAGGCGATGGGGCATCTCGCCGACGCCGAGACCGCCACCGCCCAGGCCCTCACCCTCCTCGAACCCGGCCTGCGCCGCAGCCACGCGTACTACACCGTCCAGCTCGCCGAACTCCAGCTCGCCCAGGGAAACACCACCGACGCCCACACCACCACAGCCGCCATCGACACCACACACATCGGCAGCCGCGCCATCACCGACCGGCTTGCCACCCTCCACCGCGCCCTCGCCACCGCATAGGAGAACCACCCGAAGTGACCACCGGCATAGAAATCCGCCACTACACCACCCGCCACACCCCCCGCCTGCGCCCGCTCCTGCTGGACATCTACGCCGAGGTCTACGCGAAGGAGGCACAGAGCGACCCGTTCTGCGCCCTCGACCGGTTCGCCGAAGGACTCGACAGCTGGATGACCCGCCCCGGCTGGACCTGCACCGTCGCCTACGACCACGACCAGCCCGTCGGCTACGCCTACGGAGCCCCGCTGCCTCCCGCCAGCCGGTGGTGGAGCGGACTGCTCACCGACACACCCGCCGACACCATCACCGAGACCGGCACTCGCACCTACGCACTCAGCGAGCTCATGGTCCGCGCCCCCTGGCGCAAGACCGGCACCGCCCGCCGACTCCACGACGCACTGCTCATACCCCGGCCCGAACAACGCGCCACGCTCCTGGTCCTCCAGGAGCACCCCAAGGTCCGGGCACTGTACGAATCATGGGGCTGGCAGACACTGGGCGGCCTACGCCCGACCCTCCCGGCCGCCCCGCTCTTCCACGCCATGCTGCTCGATCTCCCACCACACGACGGAACCGTCGCCACCATGTCGACGTAAAGCCCGCAGGCCCACCGGTTGCTCAACAGGTTGCGTAACGGGTTGCCTAACAGGTTGCGCAACGGGTTGCTCAACAGGTTGCCAACGGTGGATTCGCTTGCCCGCTGTCCTCGCAGGTCAGCGGCATGGGTCAGCGTGACGCAGCCGCCGACACCTCTTCCCCCGAAGGGGAAGAGCACCTTTCCCTTTCCCTCGGCCTGGGCGCCGACCCACTGTGCCGGGGTCGTCCGCGCCGGGGTCGTCTCCGGCACCAGGACGCCGACCTCAGCGAACTTTGGCGTGGACAGGAGGACACCCATTCCGGACCATGCAGGCGCGCCCTCCTCCTGTCCACGCGCCACAATGGCCCCGCTGGACAGATAGTCGACACCGGTCAAGGTCACCGGGGCGCTCCACACTTCCGGATACAACGGACCGCCGTCCGAGGCTCCCTGTACGGGCTGGCACCGGGCCGGGGTTCGGACGATGTCGCCCGGACCGACCGCGTCCCACATGGTGAAGCGCCATCCCTGGGGTGGCTCAGTGCGCCGCCGCATGTTGCGCGCCATGTCGGCTTCAGCAGCGACCCGCATGTCAATCAGCGCTACGAGTCGGGCCGCTGCTGCCGCGCGGCTGGTGTGACTGGTCGCATGCTCTTCGGAAAGGCCGATGGCCAACCATGTGCAGCGAATTCGGTAGACGTGGCCGACAAACGCGCCATCGACCGTCACCGGGTAGCATCCCCGGTCGTCGCATCGCCTGAATCGGTACCGGGGCACGCCTTTGACGGGTGTTGGTACTACGGGCGCGTCGGAGACAGGTTCTGCCACCTGCAGGAGAATCTCGCTCGACCCGTTCGCATTAACGCCCTGACAGGGCGCTGTCGGGCAGGGATCATCGACGCCCGGAACCGTGCCGCCGCCCTCCCACGTCTGGACACTGCCCGGGTCGGACACCCTGGTAGGCGCCGGCGTGCTGGCCCCCGTCGGTGCTCCGGTCTTGATCTCTCCGGCCTCCGCGCTCTGGCTGATTGTGGTCTCGGCCGCTGCCTGGCACTCGACGAGCCCCGAGGGACCGGCAGCCCCTTCAAAAGTGGCGACGTCCTCGGCCTCCTCCTCGATGATCTCCTCGTAGCTCACCGAGTCGCCCCATTTGGCCAGTACGTCAGCCGGGGACCAGTCCGCACGCGGGGCCTTGCGCGGCTTGATGATGCTCGGGGCCGGGGTCCACTTCGGAGCCGGGCCATCGGCCGCGGCCTTGATGATCCCACGCACTTTGGACTCACGGCCACGCCGCTCCTCTACCCGGGCGATCATCAGGGCTTCCGCCTCTGCCCGGCTCCGGATCGGGCGGCGGTCCGAGTGTCGGACCTGCTCAGACTTGCGCCACTGCTTCGGGTTCTTACTGAGGTCCGCCGGGTGCATTCGCTCGCGAGTGATGAACCACTCCCCCTTGTGTTGTGCCACCCAGAAGCCGTGACCGCGCCATGAGGCCGTGACCTCCCACCTGTTCAGGGCCCCGGCGCCGCCTTCGCCCCAGCACAGCACCACACGCGCGGAGTCATCAGGGTTGCCCGTTCGGAGGATCGGCCCTTTGGCCACCATGGCAAGGGTGTTCCGGGCGTTGCGCACCGCCACAGTCGCCGTCTCAGACACGGGTGTCGGGAGTTTGCTCACGGTCATTCCACAGGTCCTTCCGGGGCGATGCCGCAGGGCTTGCCCGTGCGGTTGGTGCAGCCCCCACCGTAGCCAACTTTCAGTACCGCTTCAAGTGTCACTGAAAGTTGCTCGCGGTGGGAGTCGCGCCAACCGCAGCTTTCCGCTGCCGCTCCCCCCGACTAGCTGCACAGCATGTAGAAGGGCACCGAAAGCAGGACCCATAGAGCCCCCATTGCGCTACTGCGCCCACTCCAGCCCGAGGCCAGCCAGCGCCTGGCGCTTGTCGGTCAGGTCGTCTCACTCCGAACTGAACTGGTCCTGGCCGCGCCGCAGTTCGGTGAGGGGGAGCGGCCCAAGCTCCCAGGCCCTACACGCACACCAGTGCGATGCCGCAGCTCGGAACCCCCGGGCATCGCACCTCAGTGCGTGTAGGACCTGGGAGAGGCGTCCCCGGCCCCGGACAGTGGAGGACCCCGGGCCGCCCTGCGCCCCGGGGTCCCTCCGCCGGTCTTACCACCGCCGCTCACCAGTCGTCAGGTGTGCTGCCCACCCACGCTATCGGCTGGCCCTCGCTGTTGCGGCCCCAGTGCGGTTCCTCCATCGAGGTCTCATGCCCGTCGGGCAGGACGCAGATCCGCCCCCAGCGGCCGTGCTTGCCCGGGCAGATCCCGGGAGCCGGGCCACGTCGCCACCCGCCACGGCCTGGTCATAGCGGTCCTGGAACGACTGGAGACGGATGCACAGCTCCATGCCGAGCTCCGTCTCCGCCGTCCACCCGCCCCCGCGTCACCTGCACCCGAGGGTCGGACAGCACAGCCGAGACGAAGCCCTCCGCCTCCGCGAAGGCCCTGGTGCGGGCGTGCCGCCGCACAGCATCCTGCACACCCCGCTCTTCCGCGGCTGCGATCATCACGCCGCTCCTTCCATGGCCGCCCACTCCAGCCCGAGGCCGGCCAACGCGACGAGCTTGTCGACGGTCAGCTTCGCGCGCCTGGACTTGGTGTTGGACAGGAAGACTCCGAGCTTGACCTCCGACCCGTCCGGCAACACCTCCACGTGAGCCCTGGGCACCTTCACAGAGCCCGTGCGGGCCTTGTACTGCTCCAGGGCCGCCACGCCCCTCTCGAAGGCGCTCACAGGCGCCGTGGACGACTCGGCGGGCATGCTTGGCTCCGCCAGGGCCGGGGCCGGGGCAGGGACTTCCGGGAGCACGGTCACCGGGAGCGGGGTGACACCGACCGCCTCCAGGCGCTCGCGCTGACCCTGTACCAGGGCCGCCCAGACCTCGGGCCTGCGCTGCTGGGCCAGCCACTTGCCGACGTCCATGCCGTGCACGGTGAACCCGGGCAGAACCTCCGCCGGCCCTTCCTCGTCGCGCACCAGCTCCCGCAGCGCGGCGAAGTGCCGCTGCCACTGCGCCGGCCACGACGGATTCCAGTCCTCGTCCAGGGCCACCAGCGCGGCCTCCCACTCCGGGTGCCCGGCCAGCGCGCCGGGACGGCGCAGGTTGGACAGCCACTGCCCCACCGGCCTGTCCAGCACCGCCGCCGACCGGGGCGCGCACAGCGTCCAGTGCTGCTCGTAGTACACCCTCGCCGCCGCCAGATTCTCCTGGAACCGCGCATCAGCGGCCGACCAGGCCATGCCCAGCTTCTCCAGCCGCCGGGCACGCACCCCGGCCATCTGCCCCGCCCCGAACGCCCGCCGCTGCTCCGCGACCCACCGCCCCAGAGGAAACGCCCTCTCGCGGTGCTCGTACGGCACCCGGGCGTGCCCCTCGCGCTCGACGAAGCCCCTGAGCGCCGCCCAGCCACGAGCCCAGTCCTGCCGCTCCGTGTCGATCACGTTGAAGCTGACCCAGTCCGCGACCATCACAGGGTCCCTGGGAGCCGCGAAACGGAGCAGCAACCGGGTTTCCTCCTCGTTATCACCAGGCGCAGCACCGAGGTATCTGGAGGGCTGCACGACGTCCTTCTGCGGCTCCTGCGGAATAGCCAGCAACTCGATTGCCTCTTCATCGTGAGCCCGCAGACCTTCCAATACCTTCACCAAAGGCCGGTACGAACCAGAGGTGAACATATCCTCCGGGCTTTCGTCAGGCCGGAGGAATACCGGCACGATCAGGGAAGCGAGCTTTCCTTCACCGGGCTTCTGACGTAGAGCGCGGCCGATCGCCTGCACGATGTCGTGCGGGGCCCCCTTGGGGTCCAGCAGGGCCACCGAGTCCACGGCCCGGATATCCACGCCCTCACCCAGGACGCGGCAGTTCGAGAGCACAGCCCGCCGGGCGGTGGAGCCGAACCCGCGCAGCACCTCCCGCCGACGCTCCGGCACGTGCTCACCGCACAGCCAGTCCGCCCAGATCCGAGCCGGGTACTTCTCGGGCCGGTCGGCGTGCAGCCGCTCGGCCACCCGCTCCAGACCCTCCGCATACGCCGCGGCCTCTATGGTCCGGTGGTGGAAGGTGATGCACGTCGACAGGTTGTGCTGCTCCATCGTGTGCAGCAGCGCAGCCTGGAGGGCACCCAGGCGCTGCCCGCGGACCTCCTCGGTGTGCCGCTCCTCACCCATCAGCCGCTCCGGCGTCACGACCGGGTCCTGGAGCTCCAGAACGATGATCTGGTACCGCGCCAGCAACTTGCGCGACACCGCCGACGCCAGCGACAGCTTGTAGAGGACCGGCCCGAAGACCTTCTCGTCATCCATCGAGGCCGCCATCTCCCGCGGCAACGGGTCACGCACCCCCTCGGCCACTTCACGGTTCAGCCGCTCCTCCCAGATCCGCGGCGTCGCCGTCAGATACAGCCGCCGGCGCGCCGGGATCTTCGTCTGGTCATGGATGTCCGCCCACGCCTTCCCCATCGACCCCGACGTCCGGTGCGCCTCATCGACACAGGCGAGGTCCACCGGGCCGAGTTTCTGGCCGTAGGCGCCCTCAAAGGCTTCCCTGAGCACGCCCAGCGAGGCGTAGGTGGCGTAGATGGTCACTGGCCCCGTGGCGTGCCACAGCGCCAGCTGCACGGGGTTCGTGGTGCACCGCACTCCCAGGTGCCACAGCTCCGGATCCTCCAGCGGCGAGCACACCATGACCGCCGGCCCTCTGTGCCCGACGCTGCTCCACGCCTTCACGGTCTGCGCCAGGAGATCGAGGGTCGGCACCACCACGAGAACGCGGCCCTTGGGAACAATCCTTTTCGCGGAGGCCGCCGCGATGATGGTCTTTCCCGTTCCGCACGCGGCGTGCACCTGGCCGCGCAGACCATTCCAGGGAATACCGCCCGGCGGGATATCGAGACCGCGCACAATCGCGCTCACGGCCTCGATCTGGTGGTCACGCAGCTTCATCACGGTCATGTCCCGTGTTCTCCTTTTCGCGGGTGACGCGTAATCAGGAAGGAAGCACCGATGCGGTGCCCCGCCTCGGGGAGGCCCGCTTCCGTGCGCTCGTTGTCAGGGGTGGTCTCTCAGGCACGGGCCTCGGGGGCGCCGTCCTGGAGCGCCGCGGCTGCGGTGAGGAGCCGTTCCCAGGTGCGGGGTGTACCTCCGTGCTCTGCGGCCAGTTCGGCGGCGATGCGGCTCTTGGGCGCGCTGTTCGCCGCAGCGAGGGCCTCACTGGCGGTACGGAGCCGCGGGTCTCCTTCGTAGGAGTGCTGTTTGCGGGGGACTTGAGGTTCGCCGGCGCGGCGGCCGCCGCCCTTTCCCTGGCCCGGCGGGTTGTCGCGGCGCTTGTTGACTTCGCGGCGGGGCCACAGCCGGGCTCCGTAGACGGTCGTGCCGGCCGAGAGGTAGCCCTGAACGGCGTAGGCGCGGACAGTGCCCGGGTTGATGCCGAGGACCGCGGCGGCCTCGTCGGCGGTGAGCAGGTCCTCGGGGTGCTCGTCCTGCGGCAGTGCGGGGATCGGCTTGCCGTCGATGTAGGCCTCGGCCTGGGCCAGGTCGTAGACCAGGTAGCGACTCTCAGGGAGCAGGCTGGGGACGCGGCTGCGGAAGCCAGGAGCGTCGCGGCGGCGCCAGGTGGCCAGCGGCACGCCGATGCGGCGGGCGACGTCGGCTTCGTTGATGACCGGCCGGTTACGGGGGATCACATCGTCTCCTCGAGGGCTGCTGTGCCGCAGGTGCGACCTGTAGAGTTTGGGTGCAGGCTGGTTCCTTTTCCGGGCCTGCGACGTGGTTACGAGGCCGGCGGTGTGCCGGGTCGCTCTCAGAGCGGCTCTCCGTCGGCCTCGACCTTTTCCCGACCCAGCATTCGACAGTTACAACATTACAGTATCTAAGACTCTTCGGTGCCGCCTTCATCCCCTGCGACCCGCTCACCGTCCCGAGAGCTGCCGCGCGAGCCATGCATCCGCCTCCCGCCCACTGCGGAGCCGTACGACACGGACGCCCAGCTCGGCCGTCTCGGCGACCTGCCGGGCATACCGGGGGCGGTTGTTGCGATACTTCCGGACAGCCGTGCGCAGCAGGGACCGCCGCCCGAAGAAGGCACGCTTCCACGTGAGCCGCTGCGCCTGGATGCTCGCGTCCAGGCCGGTGAGCTGGCGCAGGCTCCGGTACACGATCCGGCGCACGATCAGGGGCAACGGGAGGTCGAGCCAGACCAGGACATCCGCCCGGTGCCACACCACGTCTGCAAGCTTTGAGTAATTCCCCTCGACCACCCACGATTCCCCCCGCGTGATCCGCTCGGCCTTGCCCCGGAATTCATCGAGTGGAAGAGGACCGTTCTCGGTGAACAGCACATTGTCAAGGTCAGTGCAAGGAATTTCCAGCGAAGCGGAAAGTTCTTTCGCGATCGTCGTTTTCCCGCTCGCAGGAGGGCCGAATAAGGCGATCTTCTTCATCGGATATTCCTAACTGTTTGTCGAGCGATCCAGGCAGTGCAGCGGAAATTAATTATCCCGGACTCGGGAGCATTTTCCACCCCATTTTGCCTAATCCTGTTTTTCCGGGGCGGGCCCTCCCCGGAGGCAGCGACGCGACCACTCGGCGTCGACGGTCCGACAAGGCCGGCCATGGTGCACCTGCACGTACCCGCTGGGAGGGCGTGCCGAGGAGGCAGGCGCACCTGACACGACAGCGAACCGACGGGCGGGGTGTGGGTGTGGGCCTCGGCGCGGCCCTGGCCGAGCGCGGCCGCCCGCTAGCGCCGAACTGTCGTCGGCCAGCACCTCGCCGAGGCCCACACCCACACCCCGCCCGTCACACCGCTGCGCCCCCTCCGCGCTACCGGCCTTACTACCCGCCACGATCAGGCCGCAGCGCAGGCCCGGAACGCGGAGTGCGGGGGCCAAGGCGCGGCGATGCGGGGGCTGGGGGAGCGCCCAAGCACGGGCTGGAGAGCCTGACGGCTCTTCAGCCGCGCCTGACGGCCCGAATTCCGCCCGGCTGCGGGGCAGGGTGCAGAGGGGGCCGTGCCTGACGGCATGACGGGCGCAGCATGCAGCCGTCGACGGGACGGGGCACAGGGGCGGGGAGCGGCGCGGGCGTGCTGGGGCGCGCCTGAGGACCTTTCCCGGGGGGCTGGGGCCGGTGCCGCGCCGCCCCGGGCGTGCCCGGGGCGCTCCGCCCCCCGGGCACGCCCTGTTGTGGCTGGTGC